>CAMBOH010000005.1 GCA_945869305.1 uncultured bacterium | reverse complement strand
TAACAAAAATAGCTTGCACGAAACCATAGGAAGCGGGGCGTACCTTGAACGCTTGAAGACAACAGCGCAAAATTGTTGGCCCAGGCAAAGACAGAGGCAAAACAGAGGCTGGGCCAGGCATGACAACCCGACGGGTTGTAACGCCGAAGCCTGGACTTGTGTTTCACGAATCAGGTGGGTTCGAAAAGAGCGTGGGAGCTGAAGGCTACCTGCACAGCTGAACCTTCCTGAAGGGTTTGAAAACAAAACCCTTCAGCCAGTCTCCTTATGAGAATCAACGAGAATGAAGGGTTGGCTGAAGGGTTGAAGGTTTTTTACAAGGATAAAATACGCGTATATATATAGGGCGAATCCAATCAATTTTGTGGAGTATGCTGCAAAGCCGGCATCCAGCTCGGCCAGAATTGTGAACATCCACAATAGATTATCTGGCAGATAAAAGTCAGGCTTCGTTCGACAAAGAGCTCAAGCAAGCTTGGTTCTTTGCGCTCACTTGCACTATCTTTTGCATAAGATAGGCTGCATTCGGCAGAGCAAAAGCAAATCCTGCGGAGTTTTCTTTTGCTTTGCTCTCACTTGCACTATCTTTGCATAAGATAGGCTGCATTCGGCAGAGCAAAAGCAAATCCTGCGGAGTTTTCTTTTGCTTTGCGCTCATTTGCACTATCTTTGCATACGACAGGCTGCGTTCGGTAAAAACCAAAGAAACATGATGTTCTGCTCCCGTCCGTGCTTTTTGGTACAGAAATTGCATAGGCAGTGACAGGCTGCAGGCTGTGTAGCATTCCGTATACAGACAATAATCAATTATAGAAGTAAACATGTATCTCATTCTCTTTCTGGCCATCGCACTCATCAGCTATATGGTGCAGGCCAACCTACAGTCCAAATTCAAGAAGTTCGGGTCTGTCCGTCTGGCCTCAGGCATGACCGGACGCGAAGTGGCCGAAAAGATGTTGCGCGACCATGGCATCACCCATGTGCGCGTGACGAGTGTGAAAGGCCATCTCACCGACCATTACAACCCGACCGACGGTACTGTCAACTTGTCGGACGAAGTGTACAACAATTGTTCGGTGGCAGCTGCAGCAGTGGCAGCCCACGAGTGCGGACATGCCGTGCAGCACGCCTGTGCCTACGGTCCGCTCCAGCTGCGTTCGGCTCTGGTGCCCGTCGTTTCGTTCGCTTCGACCTGGGTACAGTGGGTGTTGCTGGCCGGCATTCTGCTGGTTGAGAGCTTTCCCAGTATCCTGTTGGTAGGCATCGGACTGTTCGCCGTGACCACCCTGTTCAGCTTCATCACGCTGCCGGTCGAAATCGACGCCTCCCGTCGTGCCACCGCTTGGCTGCAGCGTGCAGGCATCACCTCGGCCTACGACCACCCCATGGCAGTTTCAGCCCTGCGTTCGGCAGCCTACACCTACGTGGTAGCTGCGCTCAGCTCATTGGCCACCTTGATATATTATGTGATGATTTTCCTGGGAGGTTCACGCGACGATTAAGCCCCAGCCCTACAGACCGCCCTCATTTTTAGCAGAATAAACCGAAGAGCCCCTTAAAATAAAAGAAAATGGGGGCTCTTTTTTTACAACAAAAAAGTTTTCGTACTTTTGCCGACGTTAAACCATCACTAACCACAATGGACGACTATCACGCGGAAACCCACGTTTGATGCCGACCCGAAACAGGCCAGGGGTATGCCCGTCGCTTTTGTTTCGCCGCCGGCAGGCATTGTCATGGATGCCTACAAACAAAAGTGCTCCCACCTCACCCCACGAAAAGACCTGTTTTTATGCGTACTTACTGGAACTACAACAAAGCCTTGCGCACCCTGGAGGAATGGACTCCCGACTGCTGGGTGCAGGTAACCTGCCCTACACCAGACGACGAGGACTTCCTGATCAACGAGCTGAAAGTACCCGACTATTTCCTGGACGACATCCGAGACAAGGACGAGCGTTCGCGCTACGAATACGACGAAGGCTGGTCGCTCATCATTCTTCGCATCCCCTAT
The DNA here is from genome assembly GCA_945869305.1 of uncultured bacterium. Taxonomy (GTDB): domain Bacteria; phylum Bacteroidota; class Bacteroidia; order Bacteroidales; family Bacteroidaceae; genus Alloprevotella. The sequence continues at coordinate 51,954 of CAMBOH010000005.1, read as the reverse complement.
GTCAAGGAGGTGGCCTCGCGTACGCCTCACACCACCATCCCTTTGGGCATCATTCTCAACAAGGGCGTGTGCATCACGGTGTGCAACTTCGAGACCAACATGATGATCGACTTCGTCTCCTACCAGCAAAAGCGCAATGCAGGCTTCACCGACTCCGTAGACCTCGTGTTCCGCCTCTTCCTCTCGTCGGCCGTGTGGTATCTGAAGCGGCTTAAGCAAATCAATGTCCTCATCGAAGAAGCCAAGCGCAACCTCGACCGGCAAATCGACAACGAGGACCTCATCGGACTGTCGCGCCTGCAGGACAGCCTCACCTATTTCATCACGTCCATCCGTGGCAACGAGACCCTGCTATCCAAGCTCAAGTTCAAGCTGCCCGTCGACGAACTCGATGCAGACCTCATTGAGGATGTCACCATTGAGATGAACCAGGCGCGCGAAACGACCAACATCTACACCAACATTCTCGACTCCACCATGGAGACCTACGCCAGCATCATCAACAACAACATGGCCGGCGTGATGAAGCAGATGACTTCGGTGTCCATTATTCTCATGTTCCCCACACTCATAGCCAGTATTTTCGGCATGAACCTCATCAACGGCATGGAGAACTTCTGGTGGGGATTCCCGCTGGTCATCGTACTCTCCATTATCGTCACCGGGCTGTTCTATGGCGTATTCCGCTGGAAAACATGGATTTGATGGCCCGGTCCGTCCAAAAACAGCAAGCAATATTTGGCTGGAAGAAAAATAATAACTTCATTTGCAACTTAATGGAGCTGCATAGACATTGCGCAGCACGATAACTGACCCTATCCAATATATTATGGACGAAATCAAGAACACTACTGAAGTGGAAGAAGTGAAGGCCACGGCCGAATGCGTCAATCCCGAAACGACCGACGTCAACGCCGAAGCCGTAGTTGCAGCAAACGAAACCGCCGAAGCTGAGCCCGAACAGCCCAAAAAGGCTGAGCCCGCCAGCAAAGCCGACGTCATTGAGCGGCTCAAGCAAATCGTTTATGAGGGACCCGAAAAGGCCGAGCGACAGGAGCTCGACCGCCTGAAGATGCTGTACTACCGCTTTCACAACGCCGAAGTAGTGGCTGCAAAAGATAAGTTCGTGGCCGAAGGCGGAGCACCCGAAGCTTTCATGCCCGCCCCCGACACCGAAGAGGAAAACTTCAAGGCACAGCTGGCCCTCATCCGCGAAATGAGAAACAAGGCCGCACAGGAAGCCGAGCGCGAACGGCAGGAAAACCTGAAGCGCAAACAGCAGATCATCGAACGCTTCAAGGAACTCTCGACATCGCCCGACGAGGCCGACAAAGGCTTTGACGAGGCCAAGACGCTGCAGGCTGAATGGAAGGAAATCGGACAGGTTCCCGCCGAGAACGCCACAGAACTCTGGAAGAACTACCAGCTCTACGTAGAGCAGTTCTACGACCAGCTGCGCCTCAACCACGAAATGCGGGCCTACGACTTCAAGAAGAATCTTGAAATGAAGACCCGCCTGTGTGAAGCCGCCGAGAAGCTCGCCGATGTCGAAGACCCCGTTTCGGCATTCCACCAGCTGCAGAAGCTGCATCAGGAGTTCCGCGAGGTCGGTCCCGTAGCCAAAGAGCTGCGCGACTCCGTGTGGAAGCGCTTCAAGGACGCCTCGACGGTCATCAACAAGCGCCACCAAGACCACTTCGACAACATCAAGGCACGCGATGCCGAGAACCTGCAACGCAAAACGGACATCTGCCTCAAGGTAGAAGCTCTCAACATCGAGTCGGCCAACAGTCATGCCGCATGGCAGGAAATGACCCAGCAGGTGCTCGACCTCCAGGCCGAGTGGAAGACCATCGGCTTCGGCCCGCGCAAGGCCGCCAACGAAGTGTTCGAGCGCTTCCGCGTAGCCTGCGACCGCTTCTTCCAGGCCAAGACCGCCTATTTCAAGCAATACCGTGAGCAGCTCTCAGCCAATCTGACCGTCCGGAACGCCCTCATCGAGAAGGCCGAAGCCCTGAAGGACAGCACAGACTGGAACGCCACCACGCAGAAGCTCATTGAGCTGCAGCGCGAATGGAAGGCTGCCCCGCCTGTAGCCGCCAAGGCCATCGAGCCGCTCTGGAAGCGCTTCAACGAAGCCTGCAACCAGTTCTTCCACCGCAAGAACGAAGTCTTTGCCGGCCAGCGAAAGGAAGAGGAGGCCAACCTCGCAAGCAAGAAGGAACTGCTGGCCGAACTCGAGAAGCTGGTCGAAGAACCCGGCGACAACCCCCTGCAGAGCGTACGCGAACTCCAGGCACGCTGGAACGAGGTGGGACACGTGCCCTACAACAAGAAGGAGAAGATGTACCGCCGCTACCACGAACTGTGCGACAAAATCTACAACGCACTCCACGAGTCGGCCGGCAAGCGCCGCATCGACAACTTCCGTCGCACCGTAGCCGACAAGGGTGGAAGCGAACTGCAGCGCGAGCGTACACGCCTGCTGAACGCCCTCGAGGCCAAAAAGCAGGAAGTGAAGAACTACGAGACGAATCTCACCTTCTTCCGCTCAAGTTCTCAAAAGGGCAACTCCCTCCTGGCCGACGTTGAACGGAAAATCGAACGCCTCAAAAAAGAACAACAGGAAATAGCCCTCAAAATCAAGGCTATCGACGAACAATAACAGCAAACAAACCCATGGCAAAGAAAGCTCTTCTTATGATTCTCGATGGTTGGGGCATCGGCAAGCACAACCACGGCGATGTCATCTATGAAACCCCGACCCCCTTCATGGACCATCTGGATGCCACTTATCCGCATTCTCAGCTCCTCGCCTCAGGCGAGAACGTCGGACTCCCCGACGGACAGATGGGTAACTCCGAGGTAGGTCACCTCAATATCGGTGCCGGACGTATCGTATATCAGGACTTGGTGAAGATCAACCGCGCCTGTGCCGACGGCTCCATCTCCAAGAACCCCGAAATCGTTTCGGCCTACGAATATGCCCGCAAGAACGGCAAGGGCCTGCATCTCATGGGCCTTACCTCGACCGGCGGTGTACACAGCTCGCTCGACCACCTCTTCAAGCTGGTTGAGATAGCCAAGGAGTATGGCGTGGCCGAACGCACCTACGTTCACTGCTTCATGGACGGCCGCGACACCGACCCCAAGAGCGGCAAGGGCTTCATTGCCGACCTCCAGAAGGTCTGCGAGGCCAACGGCGCCCACATAGCCAGCATCATCGGTCGCTTCTATGCCATGGACCGCGACAAGCGCTGGAACCGCGTGAAGATAGCCTACGACCAGCTGGTTGAGGGCAAGGGACGCGCTGTCACCGACATGGTCGAAGGCGTACAGAGCTGCTACGACACAGACAGCGAAGACCACAAGAACACGGATGAGTTCATGGAGCCGCTGGTCAATGCCAATGTCGACGGACGCATCCAGGAAGGCGATGTGGTCATCTTCTTCAACTACCGCAACGACCGCGCCAAGGAGCTTACTGTCGTGCTCACCCAGCAGGACATGCCCGAAGAAGGCATGCACACCATCCCCGGCCTGCAATACTACTGCATGACCCCCTACGACGCTTCGTTTACCGGCGTACACATCCTCTTCCCCAAGGAGAACGTGGAGAACACGCTCGGCGAATATCTGGCTGCCAAGGGACTCAAGCAGCTCCATACCGCCGAAACCGAGAAGTACGCCCACGTCACTTTCTTCTTCAACGGTGGTCGCGAAACGCCCTACGAAGCCGAAGACCGCATCCTCGTGGCATCGCCCAAGGTGGCAACCTACGACCTGCAGCCCGAAATGTCGGCCTACGAAGTGAAGGACAAACTCGTGGCAGCCATCCGTGAGGACAAGTACGACTTCATCGTTGTCAACTTCGCCAACGGCGACATGGTAGGCCACACCGGTGTCTACGAAGCCATCGAAAAGGCCGTCAAGGCTGTCGACCAGTGTGTGAATGAGGTAGTGACGGCAGCCAACGCCACCGGCTACGAAACCATCATCATCGCTGACCACGGCAACGCCGACAATGCCATCAATCCCGACGGCACCCCCAACACGGCCCACTCGCTCAATCCTGTGCCCTTCATCTACGTCACGCAGAACAAGCAGGCCAAGGTAGCCGATGGTGTGCTGGCCGACGTAGCTCCCTCCATCCTGCACATCATGGGACTGGAGCAGCCGAAGGAAATGACAGGCCGCAACCTGATTCAGGACTAACCCCACGCTATTCTGCCACACCGTGTAGGGTGTGTCATACGTTCATGGTTGAAGTCGAAAGCGACAAGCCACAGTTTTTACTGCCTCACTGTTTGGAGGGCGATTCGTTCAGTCAGACAGCAGGGTTCTGAAACTGTCAGCGCAACGCTTTCCACTTCAACCATTTTGTTGTTTTACGGCTGGAAGAAAAGTGGTCGGACGAGAGATGCCTTCATGATTGGCCAACCGGGACAACCAGCCTTATAAACAAGGCCCGAGGTAGTCCACCCAAAGCCTTGAACCACCCGACACCGGGAAAGCAGCCGGTCTCTTTTAATCCGCAGTTATTGGACGCTGGAGCAGAAGATATCTTCTATGGGCGTAGAAGATATCTCCTGTCGGCATAGAAGATATCTCCTGTCGGCATGGCAGTACTACTCCTTTGGCCGGGAAGCACATGGCTGGGGAGGCCAAGCATATAGTCTGCTCTCTCAGCCGTAGGTGTAACCTGGCGGTGCATCCAGTGTCGGATCATGGGTCAGGAAGCCGGTTCGGGCTGTTGGGATGTCAGATCGTATGGTAGAAGAGAAGGAGCAAATAAACATACACATGAAGAGAAAACTGTTTTGTGAGATAGCACCGTGGACATATCGCCTGTCTGTGGAGAAGTGCATCCTGGCCAGAAAAGTCAGGGACAAGTTCAAGCCGGTCAAGTTCGCAAAGGACAAGTCGGCTGAGCCGTTGCCCGTGTTGGTATACAGGCACAATTCGCTCATCCGCCGCAAGCTGGGCAACACCGAGCTGCATCTGCAGGAGAACAAGGCCGTGAACCTGTCGCTTGCCGCCCCGAAGGTAAACGGCATCCTGATACGGCCGGGCGAAACCTTCTCCTTTTGGCACCTGGTGGGCAGGGATGATGCCCGTCATGGCTATCAGGAAGGATTGACCATAGCCCACGGGATGCCCTCAAGCGGCATAGGCGGAGGACTGTGCCAGTTCACCAACCTCATCCATTGGATGGTGCTCCATTCCGACCTGACCATCGTGGAGCACCACCACCACGACGGCCTCGACCTCTTTCCGGACTACCACAGGCAGATACCCTTCGGCACCGGCACGAGCATCGTCTATAACTATTTAGACTACCGCTTCCGCAACGACAGCGCGAACACCTACCAGCTCCTGACCCATACCGACGGCGAATACCTGCGTGGGGAGTTGCGGGCCATGCAAACGCTACCCTGTGCCTATCACATTCATGCGCGCGACGAACATTTTTCCCGGGAACGCGGGGTGGTCTATCGCAACGGCATCGTGGAGCGTCAGGTCATCGACAAGCATACGGGTGAATGCCTGCAGTGCGACATCATCAGGCGCAACCATGCCAGAGTGATGTACGACACTTCCCATTTGGAGGTGCGTGAAGCTTGAATGGGGGTTGACAAGTGCAAGCTCGCCCATCTCCCCGATTTATGGATATTCTACGTGGTTTGAACTTTTCTGTGAGATATTCAACATACCTTCGCAGGCGAAAAGAATAAGCAAACGACCCTATGTTTTACCCTATCATAACCAGTAAGCGCGATCAATGGCTTTCACGCCCGGATTGTACCGCCTTGCCCCTCATTGCTTACATAGAGCAGCGGGGCCAGATGCGTGACGCGCAGGTGGATGCGATCAAGACCTACCTGTATCTGAAAATAGAATGCCGGAACCTGCCGCTTGCCGAACTCTTCAAGCAGGGCAAGTTCAATACTCTCTCCCACGATGACATAGATAATATGCAATTGTCAGCCGTAGCACGCAGAGTATTCAAAGAATCTCCTGCCGCTGTGGCACTCTATGAGTTTGCTTCGCTGAAGGACGAGAAAGGGAAACCAATTGCCGATGCTTTGCGCAAGGCTGTGATGGAGGAGCCTCAGCACATAGATTTTGACAGCATCTTCAATCGTATCTTCTATGGAGTGAACTACCCAGACTATGTGTTCAGCCTTCCGATGGGTGCGGGCAAGACCTACCTTATGGCAGCATTCATCTACCTCGACCTGTATTTTGCACAGCAGGAACCTAACAATCCTGCCTTTGCTCATAACTTCATGGTCATGGTTCCATCCGGTTTGAAGACCTCTGTCATCCCAAGCCTTCGCACCATTCAAGATTTCGACCCCTCGTGGGTGATACCTGAACCCGCAGCTTCGCAGTTAAAGCGCGAACTGAAGTTTGAGATGTTGGACGAGAATAAGAGTGCCAACAAGTCAAACCGCACCAAGAACCCGAACGTACAGAAGATTGCCATACACGAGCCTCTTGCCGAACTCTTCGGTCTTGTGGCTGTAACAAATGCCGAGAAAGTGATACTCGACCGCATAGACAAAGGTACGGATGGATTGTTTGACTTCCATGACGAATCTGCTGACGAGAAGGATCGAGTTGCCAATGAGCTGCGTAACAAGATTGGCAAATTGCCACACCTCTCCATTCTGCTTGACGAAGTGCATCATGTGGCATCCTCTGCTACAGATGACGAGGCAAAATTGCGTACAGTGGTCAACCGCTGGACAACCCAAGGCTCCATCACAACCGTGTTGGGCTTCTCCGGCACACCTTATTTAGACAAGAAGGACAAGATAGCGGTGACCGAGGGACAGACAGTGGCTACCACCGAGATGTCGAACATCACTACCTATTACCCATTGGCAGAAGGCATAGGCAACTTCCTCAAAGTGCCGAAGGTTGTGAAGAGCGGCAGCAACAATCGTGAGGAAATAGTGGAGCAGGGCGTGCGGGAGTTTCTGCATCTTTATAAAAACACCGTGTATGCCAACGGCACCTGCGCCAAGTTGGGCATCTATTGCGGAACCATAGAGACGCTCGAAACCGTCATCTATCCGCTTGTCAACCGGATATGCGCCGAAGAGGGCATCGACCCGGCAGAGGCGGTGTTGAAGTTCCATGAAGGCAACAAGCAATACCCGGCACCTCAGACCGCCCGGGCGGAGTTTGCCATGCTCGACCGTCCGCAGTCGCGCAAGCGCATCATTCTGCTCGTACAGATTGGCAAGGAAGGCTGGGATTGCAAAAGTCTGACGGGCATCATCCTCTCGCAGGAGAAAGATTGTCCAAAGAACATGGTGCTACAGACATCATGCCGCTGTCTGCGTGAGGTGACGGATGCCAGTCAGGAAACCGCCCTCATCTACATGAACAGCGAGAACTACAAGTATCTTGACGAGCAACTGCAGAAGCAGCAGCACATTTCAATCCAGGAGTTTCAGCAAGGCAGGAAACGTGAGGATGTCGTGCTGCTCAATCGCTACGACCGCACTGCCCACCTGCACCTCCCCAAGGTGGAGTTCTACCAGATGCGAGTGACGAGTACAGATGTTATTGAGTATCCAGTTACCGATGAAACTACTCGCGAGGAACTGAACCATGCTGCAAAATCTGCTCGCATTGACCATCCCTTCCTGACTGAATGGAAAATCACCAATCAAGGTCTTCAGCGCACCAACACCATAGCCGATGGTGGGGAGCATGGCAGCGAAGAAGCGAACTACAACCAGTGGGTCTATCGCATTGCCAAGGAGAGTTTCGGCTTTCTTTCCATATCGCAGCTCAACCGTCAGCAGGATGCCCTCAAGGAAATCTTCAAGACCATCACCTATACAGATGCGGAAGGCACGACACGGTTCAGCTCCCATTACAACGTTGCCAAGGTCAATGCCAACATACGCAAGGCCTTCTATGAGAAGCGCATCCTCAGTGTCCAGCAGGAACTCATCGACACCGCTGCCTCGTTGCTGCACATACATGCCGACACTGTATTCTCTCCCGTAGAGGTGCTGAAGTCAAAGGTGAATGAGTATATCCCTGAAAAAGACATGGTGGAGAACATCGTGAAGGAGGACCGCGGCAAGGTGCTCGTAGACGAAAAGACACAAGCCGTCATCGACGGACTGATAGCAATGGGACAGACAGAGATGGCTGAGCAACTCCGTGCGAAGTTCACCAGCGAACCGAACAAAGATCGCTCCTACCATTATCTGCCCTATCATGTAGATAGCGACTTTGAGTCCGTCTTCCTGAGTGAAGTGTTGACGCAACAATGCGTCCACAAACATGACCTTGAAGTGTATTACAATGGTGACGGGCAGTTCACGGAGTTTCGCATCGACTGCTTCAAGAAGAACACCCACGGCCAGTGGAAGTTCATCGGTCGCTATACGCCTGACTTCCTCATCATAAAGCGTAAGGACGACAAAATCCACAAGGTGCTCATTGTGGAGACAAAAGGCGCGCTGTATGCACAGGACGAGGCTTTCCGTGACCGCAGGGCATTCGTTGAGGGGCAGTTCCTCAAGCAGAACGAGGAGAAGTTCGGCTACCGCCGCTTCGACTATCTCTATCTGGAAGACTCGCTGAGCGACACCGAGCGCATCAACAAGACCAACGACATCATCAACCAATTCTTCAATAAGACAATATGATTACGAAATTCAAGGCACATGGTTTTACTGTCTTTAGTGATATTGACATGAGTTTCTCTCCGGGTGTCAATGTCATCGTAGGCGAGAACGGTACGGGAAAAACGCATCTTATGAAAGCGGTGTATTCGGCATGTTCAATCATTGGCAAAAACTTGGACCGTACTCTTGCCCAAAAAGTGAATGCCGTTTTCATGCCTGACAGCATAGGGCGTTTGGTTCATCGGACAAAAGGACGCAGCTCCGGTGAATTCACCGTGTATCGGAAAAAAGAGGAAGACGAGAAAGAGCGTAGCATAACTTTAAGTTTGACCACTCTTGGCAAAGCAGAACAAAAATCAGTCAACTGGCATGAAGACACCAATCCGGAAGTTACATTTATTCCTGTGAAAGATATGCTGGCCAACGCTCCGGGCTTCCGCTCGCTATTCAGTAGCAAGGTTTTGCCATACGAGGAAATCTATCTTGATATTTTGGATAAGGCCTTTATGCCTGTTTCCCGAGGACTTTCAAAGGAACGTGAGAAGCTATTGAAGCATCTTCAAATAGCCATGGACGGTAAGGTTGTCAATAAGGACGAAAAGTTCTATTTGAAGAATAAAACAGGGAATCTGGAATTTCCTCTCCTTGCAGAAGGCTACCGTAAGTTAGGACTGCTATATTTGCTTATTCAGAATGAATCGTTGATAAAAGGTTCTGTACTCTTTTGGGACGAACCGGAAGCCAATCTGAACCCCAAATTGTCTTCAGCCGTAGTTAACATTCTGCTTGAACTGCAGCGCATGGGTGTTCAGATATTCATTACAACCCACGATTACGTGTTGCTCAAGGAGTTTGATCTTGCTACTACACCGTCTGACAATGTTCTCTATCATACATTGTATAAAGAGAATGATGCCGTAAAGTGTGCTTCAACGAGCGTGATGAGCGAGATGAGCCCCAATGCAATAGATGACACGTTTGCAAGACTATTGGATACGGAAATTCAAAAAGGATTGAGCGACCTATGAAGTTGGTAACAGACGGATACGAGTTTGATTTTGCTCACGCAGTAGCATTGTACAAATTTGATGAGCCTGATAAGAGCAATGCGCATTATCATGGGCTTTCATACTGTATGAAAGCCGTAGATGTGATTGCTGAATTCCCGAATTTTCAGTTGTGGATTGAGATTAAAGACTATCCGCAGTTGCGATTAGAACAGATTCGAAAGGGGGAAAAGGGCAGAAGCGGCAAAACAATCGTGCGTGAGATACAAGAAACCTTGAAGTTGAAGTTCAGAGACACCTTTTTATATCGGTATGGCGAGGGCTGCAACAAAAAGATTGTATATGTTTGTCTGACAAATTTCAACAACAAGGAATGTGAAGACTTCTGCAAGCAATTGAAAAAAGAAATTCCTGCCGGCAAAAAAGGACCTCGTTGGTCAAGTGAATTGGTGGCTTCAGAACATTGTTTCGTTGTTGACATCCATGCATGGAAGCGCAACTTTGATTCAATATTTGGTACATGTAAAAGAATACAGTAATGGCAGTAAAATATATCCCGTTCTTCCCGGAACCTATTGAGGGACAAGCCCTCCTGAACAATTTCAACCGCACGCTCCGCTATCGTGGCGTGGAAGACCTCAACGGGCGCTTGCGCCGTGGTATGCCTTATTATGAGGTGGAGACAACCGAGAAGGTGGGCGACATGGACACGGACAACATGATTATCCGCGGCGAGTGTCTCTCGGCCTGTGCCTACCTCAAGGAGCAGGGCATCAAGGTGGACCTCGTGTATATCGACCCTCCATTTGCCAGCGGTGCCGACTATGCAAAGAAGGTGTATGTGCGTCGCAATCCGAAGGTGGCGGAGGCTATCTCGCAGGCTGAGACTGAGCTTGACATCGACGAGCTCAAAGCCTTTGAGGAGACAATGTACGGCGATGTGTGGGATAAGGAGAAGTATCTCAACTGGATGTACGAGAACCTTGTGGCTATCAAGAGCGTGATGAGCGACACGGCAAGTATCTATGTGCATTTAGATTGGCATATCGTTCACTATGTCAAGATACTGATGGATGAGATTTTTGGGGAGGATAACTTTAAGAATGACATTACTTGGAAACGCCAAACATCATCTGGTTTCAAGGGTAAGACAGCAATGGGCAAGAATCATGACAACATTCTTTGCTACGTTATGAATAACGATGACCATGTCTATAATACAGAATACATACCATATTCTGATGAATACATTAAACAAAGATTCTCACACACCGAAATTGTTAATGGCGTAGAAAAGCGATTTAAAGATGCGTTTCTTGGTACAGCAACTTCTCCAGCAACAATTGAGGCATTAAGGAAGGATAATAAGTTGTATTATACGGAAAAAGGAGGTATGCGACTTAAAGTGTATCTTGATGAAGCGCCTGGAATTCCATTAGATGATATTTGGACAGATATAGATGCTGTCAACTCCCAAGCAGAAGAGCGCGTTGACTACGCCACCCAAAAGCCCGAAGCTCTCTTGGAGCGTATCATCAAAGCCTCGTCAGACGAAGGAATGCTTGTGGCCGACTTCTTCGGAGGCAGCGGTGTGACAGCCGCCGTGGCCAACCGTCTGGGCCGCAGGTTCATCCACACCGACATCGGCATCAACAGCATACAGACAGCACGCGACCGGCTCGTGGCTTCTGGAGCCTCATTCACCATGAAGGAGGTGAAGGACGGCATACAACTCTACCGCAATCCGCAGCAGACGATGGAGAACATCTGCCGCCTCATTCCAGGTCTGAAGAACGACGACAGCGTGGATGAGTTCTGGGAAGGTTACATCAGCGACTCACGGCTTGGCAAGGTGCCCGTCTATGTGCCCAACCTCATGGACAGCTCGTCGAAACTGCTCGACGAGGTGGTGATGAACCGCATACTGCACGAGGCCGTCCCCGAACTGCCGGGCGACATCCAGAAGGTCATTGTGTATTATGTGGACATTACAAGCGAGGAGGAAATCTACAGGTTCATCCAAGAAGACAAGTCGGTGACAAAGGACTTCGTGGAACTGCGCGACCTGAAGGCTGTGCTCGACGATGTGGTGGCAGCTGACTATGCCGAATACAAGGTGGAGCGTGCCACGGAGGAACTCTGTGGTCAGACGGTCGAGAAGGAGGGTTACGACATCGAGATAACCAAGTTCGTCAGCGACCGCGTGATACAGAAGATTCGTGACTTCAATGAAAGGAGCATGCACACCAACAAGAAGAAATACTTCAGGGCAATCGCTGTCAGCGAGGAAGGACTGGAAACCATCGAATACCTCTCCGTAGACTGCACCTCAGCAGAAGGCGAATGGCACAGCGACTCGGAGATAAAGATCGACAAGCTCGGCTACGTCATCCTCAACGGACAGAAGACAAAGGACTTCTGGAATGCCAGGATTTATGCCCCCAAGCAACCGCTGCGCCTGAAGATTCGCAACATCTGTGGCGACGAGACAATCTTTTCGATCATGGCATAAGTGCAGGCGTTCAGGGCACGCTTCGAAGGGGACACGAGCCTATAGTCCAGAGGGCAACGCCCTGGGTAGGTTGGCCGCCGCAAATGCGCTCTGAAAGGGCAAAAGCATGGGAACACATACGTTTTGTTCCCATGCTTTTGCCCTTTCTTTATGCCCCGTTCTACCCCGGGGCGTTACCCTTAGTGCCAAGCGCCCGTTGCTCCTTCTTCAAGCCTGCCTTGAACGCTTGCGATTGCGGTGTCAATGGCTCGTAAGCTGCTCTGGGCCAAGCAGAGCCTGCTCCCATCGCAGCAGCCAGCGTTTGGCTTCCACGCCGTAGGCGAATCCGCCAAGGCCCTGGACGGCGGTCACCCGATGGCAGGGAACGAACAGCAGCAGGGGATTGCGGCCAACGGCCTGGCCAACGGCACGCGGCGACGAGGCGGGCTGCAAGAGGCGGGCCAGCTGGCCGTAGGTGACGGTTTGGCCGTAGGGAACAGCGCGGAGAGCAGCCCACACGTGCCGGCTGTAGGCCGTGCCCTGCGGCAGCAGCTTGGGCTGGGGTGGTAGTGCCTTGTGGCCGAAGTAGGCTGAGAGCCAGTCCATGGCCTGACACAGGACCGGGCTGCGGCTGGCATCGTCGGACAGGGCGGGGAGCGGGTCGGTCGGCTGGAGCAGGCGGGCAGACTGTAATCCGAAGGGGGTGGCCTGGAGCAGGATGGGACCCAGCGGAGTGTGGAACAGGGCTTTCATGGGGCGGCGTGTTGGCAGGCTGTCTGCCTGTGGGATGGAGGACGGTCTTCGGGTTGGGTCAGACCTCAGAAGGGGTAGCCGATGGCGAAGTGCAGGCCAAGGCCGTCCTTGAACCGTTCGATGTTGTAGAAGCCGGACTTGGACGTCTCGTAGGGTGCATGCAGCGCAATGCCCACATCGAAGCGCAGCACGAGGAACTGCATGTCGTAGCGCAGGCCGAAGCCTGTGCCCACGGCTATATCGGTGAGCGTGCTGGCCGTCAGCTGGGAGCCGGGTCGCTGAGGGTCGGCACGCAGGGTCCACACGTTGCCCGCATCGAGGAATACAGCTCCGTGAAGGTCGCCCATGAGGCGGGTGCGCAGTTCGACGTTGGCTTCGAACTTCACGTCGCCCGTCTGGTCCATGTAGGAATACCGCGACTTGTCGGGCTTGTAGCGGCCGGGGCCGACCGAGCGCACGGTGAAGGCCCGGATGCTGTTGGCTCCGCCCACATAGAACTGGTCGTTATAGGGCACGGCGTTGCTGTTGCCGTAGCTGTAGACGACACCGCCAAACAGTCGGGCGGCCAGCTTCGTGTCCGGCGTGAGCTTGAAGAGCTTGTGGGCCTCGGCCGTGAACTTGACGTATTGGGCGAAGGGATTGCCAAACAGCTTCTTGCCCTGCCGGGTGAGCTTCTGGCCGGCCAGGGCATAGCCGAGAGAGGTCAGGTTGCCCGCCTCCTTGAAGCTGAGCTGCACCCACCAGGGATTCTGTCGCCAGGTGCGGCTCTGGTAGGTGAAGGTGTAGCTGAGCGAGGGTACAAACTGGTCGCGCATGGAGACGTAGAGCGCGGGGTTGGCCTGCATGATGGAGTCAAACGCCGGGGTGGTGTGGTTGAGCTTGTCAAACTCCAGGTTGAACAGCGTGAGCTCGTGTTGCGAGGTTTCGCGCTTGTACCAGTGATAGGTTGCGCCGAGGCCGAAGCTGACCATGTTGAAGAAGTTGGAGCGGTTCTTCCAGTCGGCATCGAGTGTGAACTGCGTGGTGGCATAGTGGCGCACACGGCGGCGGCTGATGCCCGGAAAGACGACCCGGGGGAAGCGCAGGGCCAGCTGGGTGCCTATTTCGTAGGAGTTGAGCAGCGGATTGTGTCCGGCGTTGCCGGCACCTGTCTGCCATTCGTAGGAGCCGAAAATCTTGAACGACACCTTCTCGCCGCCTCTGAAGGCATTGCGCTTGGCCAGTTCGTAGGACAGGCCAGGACCGATCTGCTGGTTGCTCTTCATGGTGGCGTTCATCTCGAAGGTGGAGTCGTAGAGCTTGTCCATCACGGCGGTCACCATGATGTCGAGGGTGTCGCAGGTGGCTGAGGTGTCGCGGGGCACGTAGGCCACGTCCATCTGGCTGAGCACTCCCATGGCCCCCAGCTTTTCGAGTGTGAGCTTCTGGTCTTCGAGACTGTAGAGCTCACCCCTTCGGTGGCTGATGGCATGGCGCCACATGTTGGGGCGCAGGGGCAGCTGCCGGCCCGAGAACTGGTAGGTGTAGTTGCGCCTCACGAGCTGGCCGGTGAGGGGCGCATTGTCCTTGTGGCGTACGGTGATGTAGGTGCGGCCGATATACCAGGGGCGGTCGGCGCGTTCGGGACGGTCGGCCACGGGAATCACCTGCAGCTGTACGAAGTTCTTGCGTTGCAGCGTGTCGGCCCGGAAGGTCGTGTAGCCCGCGTTGTAGAAGTAGTAGCCGTGGTTGCGCAGCAGGCTCTCGATGCGGGTCTGCTCGTTTGACAGGTTGACCACGCTGAAGGCATCGCCCCGGTGCAGCAGTCCCTCCCGGCTGTGGGCACGGATCAGGCTGTCCATGGGCGCAGGGTAGTGGAGGTAGGCCACAGAGTCGAGGCGGAACAGCTGGCCGGCTTTGACACGGTAGCTCACCTTGGCCTTCTTCGGGTTCTTCTGTGGCAGAATGCTGCAGTCCACCTTGCCGTGGAAGTAACCATAATTGTGCAGGGTGTTGGTGGCCACTTTGGTGCGCATGTCGGGGCTGACCTGGCTGATGAGCACGGGCTCGGTGCCAAAGGTGCGGTACATCCATTTGCCGAGTACGCCCTTGCTGTCGGCCAGTCCGTTGTGTACCCACAGGCCGATCTGCCAGGGCCAGCTCATGCTCGACGAGCCGAATATGGCGTTGTTGGGCGGATAGGCCAGTACGGCTTCTACCTCTTCGCGGGCCACGGCGAAGTCGGCTTCGTCGCGGGCCTGGGCCACTTTCAGCGCCTTCTTCTGTTCCTTGGTGAGGGTCAGCCGGCCTTGTTGCAGGCTGTCGGTAGTCAGGCTGGCCTTGCCTTCGAGCGCATTGTTCACTGCTTCGAGCGCATTGGCCACGGCCGTGATGACACCGGTCGAGTCGCGCCCCTTTAGCTTGCGCAGTTTCACGGGGTCGTCAGCATAGGTGATGTCCTTGATGCCGGTATAGAGCTGCTCATCGTCGGGCAGGGCGCTGGTGGTGGAGCAGGCCGCTGCCAGCAGGAGTAGGGGCAGGAGGAGTAGGGGGAGTATGCGGTTCATGCGTCTTTACTTCTTTTTCTTAAAAACAAAGAGTTCGCCGAGCTTGTCGGTCTTGCGGCGCAGCACGAGGCCTGCGCCCGTCTTGGTGAGCTGTCCTTCAAGCGGGTCTTGCGTCTCGCGGTCGTAGAACACCTTGACGTAGCGTGTCGCGCTGCGGTCGAGACGGTATTCGACCGAAATGTTGCTGATGAAGCTTTCGGCCGAGTTGGTCGCGTCGGCCCCGGTCGACACCTTGCCTCCGATGATGACGCTGATGCGGTTGCCCCAGAAGCGCTTGGCAAACTGGAAGGAGTAGTCGGTGGTGGAGGTGCCGGCTTCGCTGGTGCCGCTCTCGACACCCAGGTTGATGTCGATGGTGCGGAGGGCCGAGCCTGCGATGTTCTGTATCTCGCTCTGGAGGAAGGCATTGAGCGCGTTGTTGGCCTTGAATCCGCTGCCCGACATCATGGTCTCGTCGGTCATGTACATGCCGGTGGCCATCATGGTCACAGCCGCCTTGCCGCGCTGCTCGGCACTCATCGAGGCCAGCTGGTTCTGTACGGTGAGGTCCTCGGGAGCCTCAATGGTGAACTCCAGTCCCATTTCGTCCAGCGGCTTTGTCAGGGCCACACCCACATCGAAGGCCACCGAGCGCTGCTGTCCGTTGTCGGTGACGACGGCCTTGGTGCGCTCTTTGGCGGCTATGCTCAGGGTCGGGTTCATCGGGTCGCCGGTAAATTCGACATACGAGCCTTGGGTGAGCTTGAACGTCTTGAGCGGAATGACGGGCAGGGTATACTTCATTTCGCCGCTGTTGGTTGTGAAGCGGCCCGTAAGTCGCATTTCGCCCTGTGGGGTCATGCGCAGGGTGAGGTCGCCGCCGCCTTCGAGGTCCACATAGCTCTGTCCGTCGTCGCTCAGCTTGCAGTGGAAGCGGGCGGCATCGCTGATGGATATGCCCAGCGTGAGGTCGAAGGAGCCTTCGGGCGCGGGCTTGGCCAGCGTGTGTTGTGTGGTGTCGGAGAAGCTGACAAACTCGACAAGGTTGTTCAGCCGGTCGTCGACCGAGAGCGGCGAGTCTTTGAGTATGTAGGTCATGTCGGTGCGGTCGAGCACTTCGAGCTTGCCCTGGATGGCCAGGTTGTCGGTCGTGCCCTTCAGCGTGCCCAGATAGTTGGCATAGACCTTGCCGAACACCAGCGACTGGGCTTTCTTGCCGGTGTTGATGAGTTCGAAGTTCTGCGCCTTCATGTCGAAGTCCATCGACATGCGCGCAAAGTCGGACATGTCAAACACCCCGTTGAGCACCAGCGGCTCCTTGCCCGTCGAGTAGAGCTTGTAGTCGCTGAAGAGCAGGCGGCTGTCGTTGAGCTCAAGTGCCCGTTCGTCGGTGCGGAAGTCGAAGCCGTAGACATCGGAGTAGATGTGGGCCGAGTCGAGGTCGAGCGAGCCGTTGAGTACGGGCCGGTCGAGGCTGCCCGTGACGGAGAGTTCGCCTGCCGCCTTTCCCTTCAGGGCCACGTCGGTGCCGGCCATGAAGCCGTTGAGCAGGGCCAGCGGGAAGTCGTGGAGCTGCGCGTCGCCTTCAAACAGGCCGCCGTCGCGGTCAAAGTAGGTGCCGTTGCAGGCCAGCACTTCTTCGCCTGCCGTGCTGATGAAGGCTGAGGCGTGGTGCTCGCCGCCTGTCTTGGGCAGGTAGAGCACTTCGAGGCCGATGTCGCCCAGCGCGACGCCCTCATACTCGAAGCCGTCGGCTTGGAAGGAGGCCATGGCCGAGAGTTGGGAGTGGAGCGTGTCGTTAGTCACGTGGATGTCGCCGCTGAGCATGCCCGTGAAGCGGGGCAGGTAGGGCAGCACGGTCGACAGCTCGCCCAGGTTCAGCTGGTTCACGCTCACGGTGAGGTCGTTCATCGAGTCGCGCGGCTCACCGTAGATCTTCAGTCCGGTGCCGTCGTCGGCCAGCAGGTCGATGTCGGCACGTATGCTCTTGTCCTTGCCCAGAAAGACAAAGTTGTCCTTGTTGAGCTTGAAGTTGCGGTAGGCCAGCACGGGATGTTCGGGGTAGAGCCGCACTTGCAGCCCCCCTTCGGCCAGTTCGGCGCGCACACCCAGGTCAACGCCCGTCTGGCCTTCGCTGTCGAGATATTTCAGTTCCAGACCGGCACCGGTGGGCAGGACGTACGACTTGCAGCGCACTTCGAGGGGAGTGGGGTTCTTCCGGCCGTTCTTCACCAGCGCATAGAGCTGCACGCCGGTCGAGTCCTGCACGATATTCGCGCGGATGGAGTCGAGCAGCAGGGCGCCCATCTTCAGCGCGCTGATGCGGGCATCGCCCGACATGCCCTGGCGCGGGTCGGTGTTGAGGTTGATGTAGGCCGAGTGGAAGGAGTAGCCCTTGATGCGCGCTATGTTGTAGAGCGGGTTGTCGCGTCCGGCATCCAGATAGAATGAGAGGGTAGGCAGGAAGGTCTTGAGCCGTTCCTGGTCCAGCTCGTAGTTGCCGGCCTGACGCATCAGTTCGCTGGCAAAGCGTTGCAGCTGTACGGTGAGTGCGGCAATTTCCTTCTTGCTGCCCAGGCGCAGCGTCAGGTCGCCGGCCGCCACCGAGGCAGTGGTCGTGTCGGCCGAGGTGGCAAAGTCAAAGGTCACGTCCTTGGCCAGGTTGCTGATGCGCGGAGTGGTAAAGGTGTTGGTGCGCAGGCTGCCGCCGAGCGACAGGCGCGTGAGTGCGGCATTCGCCTTGAAGTCGAGCTGCGCCACCGTGCCGATGGTCAGCGTGTCGCGCGCTGCGTCCAGTTCATGCAGGTGAAGGGCCGCCACGTCGGTGCGCAGTTGCAGGTCGTAGCCCTTGCTGTCCAGCAGTCCTGCCAGCTGTCCCGAGGCCTCGATCCAGTTGTTGTTGGCGGCGAAGTCCGCCTGGAGCTTGCCGCCACGCAGGCGGGCTTGCAGCGAGGTGCCGTTGAGGCTGTAGGTGCTGTAGGCCAGCTGGTCGATGCGGGCGTCGGCTGTGAGCGAACTGCGGGGCGACAGCACGTCGAGTCCTTGGCCCGAGATGCGCAGCTGTCCGGTAAAGGGAGAAAGAGGCATGCCCTTTACGAAGCGGTGGATGGGGAAGTGCGCAGCCTGGGCCGCTAACCTGTAGGATTCGCCACGCAGGTTCAGCGTGGCTTTGGCCTGTAGGGTGCCGCCGGGAGCCTGCACGCGCAACTGGGCCTTGTAGTCGTCGGCCTGGAAGTCGGCCGTGCCCCGTGCTGCCAGGCCGTTCGGAATGTCGATGGTCTGTCTCAGCGAGGCCGGCATCAGACTCTTCACCGCCGTCAGGTTCTGCGTGCGCAGGTCGGCCTCTAAGTGTCCGCTCCGGCGTTCGCTCATCGGTTGTGTCACATAGCCTTTGGCTTCCAGGCGGGCCATGCCTGGCAGGTGGAGCGATAGTTGCGGCAGCCTCAGGTGGTCCATGTTCCCCTCGGCCTGCGCCTTCAGCGTGAGGGACTGTGCGGGCAGCAGGTTCAGACAGGCGGGGTCAGCCAGCCCTGAAGCGATGCAGCGCAGGTCTTCACGGCCGATGCTGGCATCTACGTCGAGGTGGCAGTGGCCGCCTTGTCCGGCCCGGAGAGCCTTGAAGTCGAAGCTCACGGAGGCATCCACCCGCGAGTAGGGGGTGCGCAGGTTCAGTGCCGGCAGACGGAGCCGGGTGCTGTCCATATATAGGCTGCCTTGCAGCCGGCTCACCGCCAGTCCGCTCTTCTCCTTCAGGGAGAGTCCGCCGAGTCCGGCCGTGAGCACTCCCTGCTGTGTGTAGTGCAGGGTGTCGAGCTTCAGGTTCAGCTCTGTGAAGGCCAGGTGGTTGGGGTCGAGTCCCGCGGCTTCGGGCTGATAGGTCAGGTCGTAGCTGATGCCAGAGTGGCGCATCAGCAGCGAGCGCACGGCATAGTCTCCCCGGCCTGTGTCGAAGCAGCCGTCGCGCAGGGCCGCCGCACCAATCTGCAGGCCGACGCGCATGGAGTCGCCTGGCATGTGGAGCTGGATGTGCGACCGTTCGATGTCGGCCTGTACCACCTGTACCACCCACTGCGCCGTGCTGGGCACAGTGTCCTTCTGGGCCGTGTCGCTCAGCGCCACCGTGAACCGGGCATCTTTCAGCCTGAAGCGGTCGAGCCGCACCCGCTCGTTTTTCCAGTCAATGCTGTGGGCTTCGGCGGTGAGTTCGCCGGCGCGTCCCTTGAGGTGCGTGTCGGGCAGGTAGCTCTTGGTGTCGAGCTTCACGTCGTAGAGTTCCACACCGTCTACCTCGGCCCTTCCCTTCAGCAGCGGCAGCATCTGCACGTTGAGCCGCAGGCTCCGGGCGTCCAACAGTGTGTCGCCCGCCTCGATGGCGAGGGTGTGGTGGATGGCCAGGTCCAGCGGAAAGGCCAGCCGCACCTTGCCGATGCGTATGTCCATGCCCATGCGTTCCGACAGCACTTCGGTGGCTTTCTGCACCACGAAGTTCTGCACCGGGGGCAAATATATCAGCAGGGCCAGCAGCAGGAAGAGTGCTATGGGGGACACCAGAATGGCCGCCGCCCATCGGATGAGTCGTCTGTTCTTCTTCTTCATAGGTGCAAATGTAAGGATTTTATTGTATGCGCACACATGTGTGGAGGGCGGTTTAATCTTTTTCGGGCAATGAGGGGAGAAGGTAACAAGTTATATGACTGTTTCGCAAGTTCAATTAGGCGCATATGCAAACGTTCAAGGCACGCCCCGAGGGGGAAACATGCGTTTAATGAGCGGGCTGAAAGCCCAACAAGCGCTTAGCCCAGGGCAACGCCCTGGGTGGAATGAGGCGATTAAGCTCGCCCTGAAGGGGCAAAAGCGTTAGAATACATGGGTTTTGCATCCATGCTTTTGCCCTTTGCATCCATGCTTTTGCCCTTTGTGTCAATGCTTTTGCCCTTGCAGGGCGCACTTTGCGGCGGTTGACCAACCCAGGGCGCTGCCCTGGGCTATGCGCTTGCTGGGCTTTCAGCCCGCTCCTTGAACGCTTGTTAACCACAAGTGAATACTTGCGAAAATTGAATTATATGACTCTCTCGGGCCTCGCCTTGCACTAACTTTTGATAAGTCAGGCTGCGGCTCGGCAGTGCAAAACGAAAATCTTTCAGCTTTTCTTTTGCACTTCGCTCGCCTTGCACTAACTTTGCACACTGAAAGCCAAATTGTGCTTAAACAATCATTCTGAATACATCCGCACTATGTCGACATCCAAAACCCGTGAAAGGCTGATAGAGGTGGCTCGCGAACTGTTCGCCCACAAAGGGCTTGAGGCTACAACAATGAATGATATTGCTGCCGCCTCAGGGCGCGGACGGCGTACACTTTACACCTACTTCCGCAACAAGGAGGAAATCTATTATGCGGTCATTGAGGAGGAGCTGGCACGGCTTTCGCAGAACATGTCGGCTGTGCTCGACATGGATGTGCCGCCCGAGGAGAAGCTGTTCAAACTCATTTACACCCACTTGCAGACCATACGCGAGACGGTGGCGCGAAACGGTACGCTGCGTGCCGAGTTCTTCCGCAACATCTGGATGGTAGAGAAGGTGCGCCGCGCCTTTGACGAGGAGGAGCACCGCGTGCTCACCGCCATCCTCCAACAGGGTGTCGATGCCGGACGCTTCAGGGTGATGCACGTGGGGCTGATGTCCGACATCATCCATTGCACCATCAAGGGGCTGGAAGTGCCGTACATCTACGACCGTTTGGGTGTCGGACTGTCGGAGGATGAAACCTACCCCATGGTGAAGGACATACTGATGCGCGTGCTCGACATGCCCGTCGCCTCTCACCACAGCATACTGAACTAAAACTTCAAAATCATAAACCAATAGACAAAACAATGGGACTCTTAACAGGAAAGACCGCCTTGATCACCGGCGCTGCCCGCGGCATCGGCAAGGCTATTGCACTGAAGTTCGCCGAAGAAGGCGCCAACATTGCATTCACCGACTTGGTGATTGACGAGAATGGCGAGGCCACCCGTCAGGAAATCGAAGCCAAGGGCGTGAAGTGCCAGGCTTACGCCTCGAACGCTGCCGACTTTGCCCAGACCGCTGAGGTGGTGAAGAAGGTACACGAGGATTTCGGCTCCATCGACGTGCTGGTCAACAATGCAGGCATCACCAAGGACGGACTCATGATCCGCATGACCGAACAGCAGTGGGATGCCGTTATCGGCGTGAACCTGAAGTCGGCTTTCAACTTCATCCATGCCTGCACCCCCATCATGATGCGCCAGCGTGGCGGCTCGATTATCAACATGGCTTCGGTGGTTGGCGTTCACGGCAATGCCGGACAGTCAAACTACGCTGCGTCGAAGGCCGGCATGATCGCACTGGCCAAGAGCGTGGCCCAGGAAATGGGTAGCCGTGGCGTGCGTGCCAACGCTATCGCTCCGGGCTTCATCGAAACGGCCATGACAGCTGCTCTCTCTGAGGAGGTGCGCAAGGAGTGGATGAAGGCCATCCCCCTGCGTCGCGGCGGAAAGCCCGAAGACATCGCCGATGTGGCCACCTTCCTCGCCTCTGACCTGGCCAGCTATGTTACAGGCCAGGTAATCCAGGTTGACGGTGGCATGAACATGTAATCGGTTCGCCCATTTCGCAAGTTGTTCCCATTGGGCCGCAAGCATCGTTCCAGACATGTTTGCGACCCAATGGATTTTAGGGGTGTTCTATCAATTAGGCCGGAATACGTGGGTAGTCCTGCGGGACGTGCTGCAAACCTGATTTATAGAGCCCCCCCTTTCTTTAGTCCTTCACTTGGGTTACAGTGTGTGCAGCCTGTCAACCCGTTTATACAGCAAGTCAACGCCGTGCAAGTACTCTACGAAGACAACCACCTCATTATTGTAAACAAGGAGCCGGGCGAAATCGTACAGGGCGACAAGACCGGAGACCGTCCGCTGTCGGAAACGGTCAAGCAGTATATCAAGGAAAAGTACGCCAAGCCCGGCCAGGTGTTTCTGGGCGTGGTTCACCGGCTCGACAGGCCGGTCAGCGGCGTGGTGGTCTTTGCCCGCACCAGCAAGGCCCTGGCCCGGCTGAACGCCATGTTCCAGCAGGGAAAGGTGCGCAAGTGTTACCATGCCGTGGCCTGCGGAAGGCCGGCTGAACCGCACCGCACGCTCGTTCACTGGCTCACCCGGAACGAGCGGCAGAACAAGGCCTATGCCCATGACCGGCAGGTGGCCGGAAGCAAGCAGGCCGTGCTCGACTACACCTTGCTGGCCTCCTCCGAGCGCTACCACCTGTTGGAGGTGAATCTCCACACGGGCCGCCACCATCAGATACGCTGCCAGCTCGCGGCCATAGGCTGTGTCATCAAGGGCGACCTCAAGTATGGGGCACGCCGTTCCAATCCGGACGGTTCCATATCGCTCCATGCCCGCCACATCGAGTTCGAACACCCCGTGAGCCACCAGCTCATCTCGGTCGACGCGCCTTATCCCGAAGGGGTGTGGAAGGTGTTTGGCGAGGCACTACCCGGTGCGGAGCCCCCCGAAGCGCAGGGTGAGGTCTCGGGGTGTAGGTGACAACCTCGCTCCCGGCTGGCCGACTATCTGAAATGCCGCCTTGCTGTTCCGTTGGTTCGGAACAGCAAGGCGGCATCTTCGTAGGGCCGTCAGGCATCGCGCCAATGACAACTCGGCACTTGGGATTTCTGACTCGGCACTCAGGATTTCCGGTTCGGCACTTAGGATTTCCGGTTCGGCATGTTGCCGGCCCGTTGCTGAGGGGGGCGGCGTGCGTCAGAGCGCGTCGGGCAGCAGCAGTGAGCTATCGCCGTAGCTCAGGAAGCGGAAGTCGTGGCTGAGCGCGTAGTCATAGATGCGTCGCCAGTCGTTTCCCACCAGGGCCGAAACCAGCAGCAGCAGCGTGCTTTGCGGCTGGTGGAAGTTGGTGACGATGCCGCGCACGATGTGGTAGTGGTAGCCTGGGGCAATGATGATTTGTGTGGCGGTGTGCAGCACGGGCAGCTCGTGGCGCACCATGTAGTCGAGCAGGGCTTGCAGCGACTCGCGCGCCGTAGGCAGCTGGCGGCCGGAGGCTTCCAGCTCATAGGGCATCCATTGCGGCACATGCAGGTCGTCGGGGGTGGCATCGGGGTTGTCGTGGGCGAGAATGCCGATGTAGTAGAGGCTTTCGAGCGTGCGCACCGAGGTTGTGCCCACGGCTATGCAGCGGGCATTGTGGGCCAGCAGCCGTTCGATGCTTTCGCGCTTCACGGCGATCCATTCGGCGTGCATGGCGTGTCCGCCGATTTCGTCAGCCTTCACAGGCTTGAAGGTGCCTGCCCCGACGTGCAGGGTGATTTCGTTCCGTTCGATGCCCTTGCTGTCCAGCTCGCTGAGTACCCGTTCGGTGAAGTGCAGGCCGGCGGTCGGTGCCGCCACTGAGCCTTTCACCTTGCTGTACACCGTCTGGTAGGTGCGCAGGTCGGCAGGCTCGGTGTCGCGGTTCAGGTAGGGCGGAATGGGCAGTTCGCCGATGGCTTCGAGCACTTCGGCAAAGGTCACGGTGTCATCCTGCCAGCTGAACACCACCTCGTGGCCTGTGCCGCTCAGTCCCCGCCGTTCGGCTGTGAGTGTGAGCTGCTTCTGTCCCACTTGGATGGGGCGTTCCAGCTTCCCTCCCTTCCACTTCTTCAGGTTGCCCACCAGACAGGTCCACGAAACCTGGCGGGTCGAGGCGAAGTTGACCTGATAGTCGAGCGGCGTGTGCGGTTCGAGGCAGAACACCTCAATCAATGCGCCCGTACTTTTGTGGAAGTGCAGGCGCGCCTGGATGACCTTGGTGTTGTTGAATACCAGCAGCTCGCCCGCAGGGAGGTATTGCGGCAGGTGGTGGAAAACGTCCTCGCTGATTTCGCCCTGGCGGTAGAGCAGGAGTTTCGACTCGTCGCGCACAGCCTTCGGATATTTGGCTATGCGGTGGTCAGGCAAAGGATAGTTGTAGTCGGCAATGCGTATGTGTTGGGGGTCAGTCATGATGTGCAGGCACGCTTGGGCGCGCCGGATTTATAGATGGGTACAAATGGGGGTGAAGGCAGCGTCGGGCGGTGTGTCGCTCAGCGTATTCTCTTTTCTCCATTCTCGATGTAAATGCCCTTGGCCGGAGCCAGGAGGCGGCGGCCCGACAGGTCGTAGGTGTTTTGCGGGTCGGTCTGTGGCTGTTGGGCAGGCTTGATGGCAGTGGGCACTGTCACCTCGTCGACCAGCGTGAAGCTGTATTGGCAGCCCGTGTCGGTGGTGTTGTTGCCGCCGCCCCAGTTGAAGACCTTCCAGCCCTGGCCCGCGTTGTTGGTCTGGTTGAACTGTGATGTGCCGCTCACCAGGATGTAGCAGCCCGATGTGGCAGCCTCCTTGAAGTCCCAGCCCGCAGCAGGCTCGGTGGCGGTGGTGCTGAGTGCCGTGTTGTTGGCAGCTTCGGGCGAGACGTATGAGTCGTCCTGCCGGTTCACGATGTTGAAGGAGCCGTCGGCGCGGGCTTCGAACTTCCACACCGAGGCGTCGGTGGCGGTGGTCTCGCCCACTATGTGTTGGCCTACACCCTGAGAGGTAGGGTAGCGGTTGCCGCGCAGGGGGGTGCAGAACTCATACCAGTAGGTGTGGGTGTCGGTGCTGAGCTTCGGCGCGGAAGGCAGTTCGACCTCTTCAAACATGTATTTGCAACCGGTGTCGGTGGTGTTGTTGCCGCCGCCCCAGTTGAAGACCTTGTAGCCGTTGCCTGCATTCGTCTGGTTGAACTGTACGGTGCCCGAGGTGATGATCACGTAGCCAGGCTCGCCCGTCTTCAGCAGGCTCCAGCCCGCTTCGGGTTCGGCGGCGGTGGTGGTAAGGGGCTTGTTGTTGTCGGAGGCCGGCGAGATGTACAGCCCGTCGTTGGCGTTGACGATGTTGTAGGAGCCGTCGGTGCGGGCCACGAACTTCCAGGTAGCCGCCTTGCCGGCAGTCGTTTCGCCGGTCAGCGCCTGTCCTTCGCCCTGCGAGGTCGGGTAGCGGCTTTCGCGGTAGGGCGTGTTGAAGCAGTAGCACACGGGTTCGCTGTCGGTGTAGGCCTTGGGCTGGTTGATGTCGGCCGTTTCTAGCTTCTGCTTCAGCGCGTCGAGAGCGGCTGTCAGGTCGGCTGTCTGCTGGTTGCGCTCAGTCTCGGTGAGCTGCTGCGACAGGGTGGCGCGCACCTCGTTGACCTTCTGCTGGGTCTCGGCGGCCAGTTCGGCGGGGTAGTAGCCCACGCGGTCGTTGCAGTGTTGCACAATGAAGTTTTCGGCCTCGTCGAGCGCATTGGCCACAGCTTCGGACGCGGCATCCAGACACTGGTTGGGCGAGTAGATGATGCCGTCGAGTGCGTTCTTGCCCTCGGTGTCGGTCAGCACGAAGGTGAACTGCCACTTGTCGCGTCCGGTCCCTCCGTTGTTCACGTGCGGCAACCGCATGAACACCTTGTTCCAACCCTCCTTCAGCGTGAGCTGCACCACGGGACGTGCCGTGAGGTTCTCGTTGGTCAGTCCCTTCTCGGCGTGGTCCTGCGGGATGGCGGCGTTGGGCTGTTGCCATTCAGGTGCGGCGATTTCTTCGCCGTTGAGCCAGATTTTCGAGCCGCGGCGGTCCCAGGCGCCGGTGGGAGGAGCGGTTTCGCTGCCCGAGCGGCTGTAGGTGTAGAACTCTATCTGTGCGCCGGCCTGCTGTTCGACGGGCGAGTACACGTAAGTCCAGGCGTAGGCCGTCTGGTTGTTGGCCGGATTTGTGAAGAACGAGGGGATGGTGGGGTGCCAGATGTGGCGCAGGTAGATGCCCGCTCCCGTGGCGGGGAAGCTGGTGTAGGTCTTACCTTCATAGTCGAAGGTGTGTGGCAGAATCTCGTCGGTACACAGCTCGGGCGGCAGGGCCAGCGCGTTGTTGCCGTTGTTGGGGAAGGGCTCGGTGATGCGCCAGTGCACGTTGGTCTGCTTCACATAAGAGATGGGCTCGTTCTGCAGGGAGTGTGCCTTGTGGAAGAGGAAGCGGCGCTCGAAGTCGGCAAACTCTTCGAACTCTGCGCCCGAATTGGGCAGGGTGGTGCCTCCCACCTCGACATACTGCTGTCCGCCGCCACACCAGGCTCTTTCGGCCGAGGCCAGGATATTGGCGTAGATGTTGTTTTGTCGCACGATGTCCTGCCAGCTCTCAGTCTTGGTGTCACACCAGGCCGCACTGATGGTGCCGGCCACGTCGGCTGTGCCCTGCTGCGTGTAGTAGATGTTGCTCTTGTAGATGCCCACGAGGTCGGCATACACGTCGAAGTGGTTGGTGTAGTTGTAGCGGCAGTCGATGTTGGGCAGTCCGCTCACCACCTTGCCCGAGGTGGCCCACATCTGCGTCATGTCGCACTGCTCGGCCGTGGGCGGGCCGGCCACGAGGCGGTTCCACATCACCACCTTCTTGCCCTTGCCGCGCACGTAGTCGGCCATGGTCTTCAGGAAGTCGGTATAGGTTATCCTCACCTCGTCACCGCCAATGTGGATGTAGGGGGCGTTGGGGAAGACCTCGACCACTTCATCGAGAATCTTCTTCAGGGCTTCCACGCCCTGGTCGGTCTGCATGGAGAAGCCCATGGCCTTGGTGAACACGTCGCTGTGGCCGGGCATGTCGATTTCGGGGATGACGGTCACGCCGCGCTCTGCCGCATAAGCCTCCAGCTCGCGACACTGGTCCTGCGTGTAATAGTCGCCGGCGTAGCGAATCATGTTTTCGTCGGCCGTGAGCTGCGGGTAGGCTTTCACCTCGAAGCGCCAGGCCAGCTTCTCCGTCAGGTGCCAGTGGAAGACGTTCACCTTGAAGCGTGCCAGCTTGTCTATTTCATTCTTCAGTTCTTCGAGTGACAGGAAAGAGCGGCCCACATCGTGCATGAAGCCACGCACCTTGAAGGCCGGCCAGTCCGTGATGTGCAGCGTTTCGAGCGAGCCGCTGCCCTGGCTTGACTCGCCCAGCTGTTGCAGGGTCTGGGCGGCACGGATGACGCCCGTGGGTGTCAGGGCCTGGATGCGTATGGCATCGGTGGTGATGTCGAGCTGGTAGGCCTCATCGGGAAACTGGGCGACCTGGTGGTTGAAGGCCTCGGGAATGCTCGAGACCAGCTCCACCGTCACCTGTGCCTGTGCCGTTTCGCTCAGTGTACAGCCGTAGTTTTCCAGCACCGTGCGCAGGTAGGCGCAGTCCGAAGGGTCGGCAAGCTGTACGGCGCGGCCCAGGGCGAAGGGCACGCAGTCGGTGTGGGTCAGTATGTGCGGCTTGGGAAGCAGCTCGGTCGATTGGGCCTGCATGGGCAGGCTGGTCATGAGCGACAGGGCGGCCATGCACAAGAGAGAGGAATAACGGTTCATGGTATTGGAGTTGAAGAGATGGAACATAGAACAGCGCAAAAGTATACAAAATCCTTGAACTTGCCCACAAGTGGTCCCAAAAACAGTCTCGTGTCCTTTTATATGAGGAATAAAGCAGGCTACTCTTACTTGCACTATCTTTCAATAAGATAGGTTGCGCTCGGCAGAGCACAAGCAAATCCTGCGGAGTTTTCTTTTGCTCTGCGCTCACTTGCACTATCTTTGCAGAAGATAGGCTGCGCTCGGCAATGAATCTCAAGCCAGCTTGGTTTCATTGCGCTCACTTGCACTATCTTTGGATAAGACAGGCTGCGCTCGGCAGAGCAAAAGTAAATCCTGCGGAGTTTTCTTTTGCTCTGCGCTCACTTGCACTATCTTTGCCCCCGAAAAGAAAACAATCAAACAATTGCGCAAATGAAGAAGGCCCTATCCCTCGTCTGGCTCTATGCCGCATGGGTGGTTTCAGCCGTGGCACAGCCGGTCGGTGAGGCTGCGGCGGCCCAAACGGCGGCTGCATTCTTCGCCCAATACTTCTCGGTACCAGGTGGTTCACGCCGTGCTGAGGCGGTCGTCATGCAGGGCCAGATGGCCCGCGCCTACCTCTTCGCGCAGCAGCAGCATTTTGTGCTGGTGGCTGCCGATGAGGCCGACCCTGCCATTCTGGGCTATGGCACCCGTGTGGTCCAGTCCGATCCGGCCGCCATGCCTCCCCCATTGCGTGCTTTGCTGTCGCAACCCCGCCGTGCCACAGCGGCCGCCTACCCACCGCCCGACGCATCGTTTGCCGCCGTGCCGCCCCTGCTGTCTACCGTACGCCATCAGGAGGCACCCTACAACGCCCAGTGTCCTTACTACCGCTATGCGGACGGCACGCTCAGCGAGCGGCCCTGCGTGGTGGGCTGCGTGGCGACGGCCATGGAACAGATACTGAGCTATTACCGCCGGACTTATGTGTTGCAGGACACGCTGCACGGATGGACTACCGACCACTACGACATTCCCGACGTGATGCCCGGCGAACAGGTTGACAGCCGGCTCATACGGTCCGACTATGCCGACAGCCTGGCCACGCCGGCCGAGGCCGATGCCGTGGCCCGGCTGTCGTATTGGTTGGGAGTGGCCTGCCACATGAAGTGGGGCGTGAGTGAGAGCGCGGCCTCCACCTCGCGGTTAGTGGAACCGTTGCAGCGGGCTTTCGGACTGAAATACGTGCATTACCTCGACAGCTACCAGTATGACCCTACGGCCTACTGGAACTTTCTGGCAGCCGAACTGATGCAGGGCCGGCCAGTGTACTATGCCGGGTCCATCATGCGCACGGGGGGACATGCCTTCGTGATCGACGGGCTGGACAGCAACGGCCTGTTCCACGTGAACTGGGGCTATGGCGGCGAGTTCGACGGCTATTTCCGCCTCGATGTGCTGGCCTACATGCAGCCCGACGACCAGCGCCGGGAGGAATTTGTCGAGAGCGGCTTCTTCTGCAATCAGGAGGCGCTGGTGGTGTGTCCCGACGAGGTGGCCGGCGTGCTGCCCCCCGACACCTTGGCGCGAACCGGGCGCGAGATAGAGCTGCTGGGCATGTGGACGGAGCAGCCTCCCCAGACAGGGTGTTACACGCAGGTGATGCTCGATGTGCGCAACACCGCCGACCGTGCGCTCACCACTCCCTTTGCCTTGGTACAGTCCATGCCGGCCGACACGGCCCGCTTGGTGCAAGGCGACTGGCTGGCCTTCACGGGGCGTACCCTCGCGGCAGGACAGCGCGACACCCTGTGTGTGCACGTACAGTTTGCCCGCAGTGGCGACTCCTGGCTCTGCATCACCCCCGACGGCCTGCAAGTCATCGACAGTATGCGGGTGAAGGTGGAACCGGGAGGCACGTTGCTGATTGACGCAGCACAGCCCGAGGTGACCTTTCCCGCACCGCTCACGGCGCGCTTCAGCATTCCGCTCAGCAATCCCGAGGACACTACCCGGGCCGCGCAGTTCTTCGAGTACGACCTGCTCAACGAGACCACGCAGCAGAGCCGCCGCATCACCCATTTCATCTATCTCCATCCGGGCGAGAGCCGCACCGACTCCGTAGCGTTCAGTTCGCTGCAGCCCGGCGGCACCTATACCCTGAGGGTGCGCCGCCGTTGGCCCATCGTGCAGAGTCTGGGCTTCACGGTACCTGTGCCTGCGGCCTTGCACGAAGCCGAAGAGGCGGCGCGCGAAGACAGGACAGAGACGTGGTACACGCTGTCGGGCCAACGCGTCGCGCCTCCGCTCCCGCGCGGAGTCTACCTGCGCCGACAGGGCGGACGGGTGCAGCCAGTCATTCATTGAAAATCACAGTCATGCTAAAGAAAGTAGAAGTACACACCACGCTTGTCACCCTGGGCGAAAACGGACGCGATGTGATTCGCACCACGGCCCGGGGAGGCTGTCTCATGCAGGACGGCGACGTCATGCTGCGCTATCCTGAACCCGACAATAACGGCACGGCCCACCTGCTCATCACCGCCGGCCTGGCCGACCTGAAGCGGCAGGGCGACGTGCGCTCGCGCCTCACCTTTATCGAAAGGAAAATGCAGCCTTGCCATTACGTGACCTCAGCCGGTGCGCTGAATCTGGACATCTTCACCCACAGCCAGTCGCTTGTCCTTACGGACACAGGCGGCAGCTTTGAGGCCCGCTATACGGTGCTGGTAGGGGGCGCGCACGCCACCGACAACGAACTGAAAGTGGAATTTACCTTTACAGAATAACCCTTCCCTGTCTACCATGAACATTACATCCTACATCCAAGCCAACGAGCAGCGCTTTCTCGACGAGCTGTTTTCGCTCATACGCATTCCCAGCATCAGTGCCGAACCGGCCCACCATGCCGACTGCCTGCGGTGTGCCGAACGCTGGCGCGAGCTTCTGGTCGAAGCCGGAGCCGACCGTGCCGAGGTAATGCCCTCGCAGGGCAATCCGTTGGTCTACGGCGAGAAGCTGGTCGATGCCTCAGCCCCCACCGTGCTGGTGTACGGCCACTACGACGTGATGCCCGTGGCTCCGCTCGAAAAGTGGACGACTCCCCCCTTCGAACCTTGCGTACGCGATGCACGCATCTATGCCCGCGGCGCCGACGACGACAAGGGGCAGAGCTTCATCCAGCTCAAGGCCTTCGAATACTTGGTGCGTCACGGCCTGCTGCGCCACAATGTGAAATTCATTCTGGAGGGCGAAGAGGAGATAGGCTCCCCCTCGCTCAATGCCTTCCTCACGCAGCACCGCGACCTGCTGCGTTGCGACGTGATACTCGTGAGCGATACCTCCATGCTCGCCCCCGACCTCCCTTCGCTCACCACGGGCCTGCGCGGTCTGGCCTATTGGGAAATTGAAGTCACGGGGCCCAATCGCGACCTCCATTCGGGCCATTTCGGCGGAGCGGTGGCCAACCCCATCAACGTGCTCTGCGAAATGCTGGCCAAGGTGGTCGACGGCGAGGGACGCATTGCCATTCCCCACTTCTATGACGATGTGGAGGAACTCACGCCCGACGAGCGCGCCATGATAGCTGCTATCCCCTTCGACGAGGCGCGCTACCGCCAGGCCATCGGAGTCGACGAACTGCGCGGCGAGGCCGGCTACTCCACCATCGAGCGCAATGCCTGCCGTCCGTCGTTCGACATCTGCGGCATCTGGGGCGGACACACGGGCGAAGGTTCCAAGACCGTGCTTCCCTCCAAGGCCTACGCCAAGGTTTCGTGTCGTCTGGTACCCCACCAGCAGCACGAAGTCATTTCGCGTCTGTTTGCCGACTACATCCGCTCCGTCGCTCCGCGTTGCGTCAAGGTCGAAGTGCGGCCCATGCACGGCGGCGAGGGCTATGTGTGTCCCATTGACCTGCCCGCCTACCGGGCTGCCGAAGCCGGATTCACCGAAGCCTTCGGCAAGCGGCCGTTGGCTGTGCGCCGGGGTGGCAGCATTCCCATCATCAGCGACTTCGAGCGCGTGCTGGGCGTAAAGACCATCCTGATGGGTTTCGGCTTGGAGAGCAATGCCATTCATTCGCCCAACGAGAATTTCCCGCTCGACCTGATGCACAAGGGCATCCAGGCTGTCGTGGGATTCCACCTTCATTTGCAGTAACCCAGTGAAGAAATCAGTCATGAAAAAGAACCTATCCTTGGGCTTGGCCCTGCTGCTCGGCCCCGCCTTGTGGGCCCAGCCCCGCCTTTCGTGGATTTCGACCAACGTACATCCCGCTCACCATGCCGAGGCTCCCGCCCGGCTTACAGCCGATACCACGCTCACC
The DNA here is from genome assembly GCA_945869305.1 of uncultured bacterium. Taxonomy (GTDB): domain Bacteria; phylum Bacteroidota; class Bacteroidia; order Bacteroidales; family Bacteroidaceae; genus Alloprevotella. The sequence goes on along the minus strand of CAMBOH010000005.1, from coordinate 19,825 downwards.
GTGTGGCGGGGCGAGCGCGCCTCCATGCAGGCCGTCGTCTATGCCACCGAAGCTACAGGCCCCCTTCAGCTGCGCTGGGCCGGCAAGCCGAAAAGTGCGACGCAGGCACAGGCTGAGGCCCGCTTTGTGCGTTACGTCACTACCGACAATTTCCAGTATTGCGGCTATCACCCCACGCACCTCACGCCCTATTCTGTGCCCGACCTCATTGCCAGCGATGCCACTTGCAGCCTGCAGGCCCGTTCGGCACAGCCCGTATGGTGCACGTTCGAGGTGCCGCAGGCCGCCGCAGCGGGCACGCACCGCTACCGGCTCGAACTCGTCGACTCGGCGACCAGTCGCGTGGTGGGCCGTCTCAATCTGTCGCTGAAAGTGCTGTCGCGCACCCTGCCCACGCCTCAGGAACAGGCCTTCCATGTCGACTTCTGGCAGCAGCCCTATGCCGTGGCACGCCAACACGGCGTGGCGAGGTGGAGCGAGGCCCACTTCGAAGCGCTGAAGCCCTATCTGCGCCTGCTGGCCCGGTCGGGACAGAAAGTCATCTCCACCATACTCTTCTATGAGCCTTGGGGCGACCAGAGCTACGACAAGTTCGACCCTATGGTGCGCACGGTGAAGCGCAAGGACGGCAGCTGGGCATACGACTATGCCGTGTTTGACCGCTATGTGCAGTTGTGCCTTGACTGCGGCATCGGACCGCAGATCAACTGCTTCTCGATGGTGCCCTGGGACATGAAGTTCCGCTACTTCGACGAGGCGCAGGGACAGCAGGTTGACTTGGCGGCCACCACGTCGAGCCAGGAATACCGCGACCTGTGGACGGCCTTCCTCACCGACTTCGCCGCCCATCTCAAGCAGAAGGGCTGGTTTGACCGTACCTGTATCGCTATGGACGAGCGTGGGCTGGATGCCATGCACGACGCTTACAGGGTGGCGCAGCAGGCTGTGCCCGGCCTGAAGATGGCACTGGCCGGTAACTACCACGCTGAACTGGTCGACAAGCTGCATGACTATTGCATCGCTTACGGCCAGGATTTCTCGGCTGAGGAACTGGCTGCCCGCCGCCGTCAGGGCCGCGTGTCGACCACCTATACCTGTTGCAGCAACACCCATCCCAACCTGTTCAGCAACAGCCTGCCGGCTGAGGCCGCCTTCCTGCCTGTCTACTGCATCGCCAACCAGTTTGACGGTTACCTCCACTGGTCGTGGATGAACTGGGACGACAAGTCGCTCACCGACACGCGCTACCGCCTCTTTGCCCCGGGCGACACCTACCTGATTTATCCCGGGCCGCAGACTTCGGTGCGCTACGAGCGGTTTATCGAGGGCGTAGCCCTGGCCGAGAAGGTGCGCTTGCTGCGTCAGGAGTTGGCTGCATCGCATCAGAGCGAACGCCTGGAACGCCTGAACCGGCTGGTGCAACGCTTCGAGCCGGATGATTATCCCGAAGGCGAAACAGCTGCCACGTTGGTCGACGCGCTGAAGGCTGAGGTGAACCTGCCGTGATAAGGGGTTCGGACATAGGGGCCGGAGAGGCTCCTGGCCCCAGCGTACAGCAAAGGCTGGATAGTTCCCGCACGAGGGAGCTATCCAGCCTTTGTCTGTTGGTGTGTGGTCTATAAGAATAATACTGCCGCTAAGCCCGCACAGGCCACAAGGCCACTGGTTGCGGCTACGGCCACGGCACTGTACTCAAAGCCCCGGCGGTAACGGTCGAGCGACACGAAGAACAGCACGAGCGGCAGCAGCCACAACAGCTGTGTGGCGCAGTACAGCAGGAACTGGACGAGGCTGCTGTCACTGGTGCCGAAGGGTGTGGCCCCGAAGAGATAGAGGGGCGAAAGCAACACAGGCACCAAGCTCACGCCGGCCAGGGCGAGCAGCCATTTGGGAAAGTCCGACATGGGTCAGGCAGTGAAGTGAGCGGTTCAGGCTTGCTGAATCCAGTTGACAATCCAGCTGCCCACTTCCTTGGTGCCATACTTCGCGCCGCCTTCCACTTGGATTTCGGGCGTGCGCACGTTGGCATCCAGGCTGGCATTGACCGCATCGCGCACGAGCTTGCCTTCGGCGGCGAGGTCGAAGTATTCGAACAGCATGGCCACCGAGAGAATCTGGGCCAGCGGGTTGGCTATGTTCAAGCCCTTGGCCTGGGGCCAGGAGCCGTGGATGGGTTCGAACACGGGAGTGCCTTCGCCGGTCGAGGCCGAAGGCAGCAGGCCCATCGAGCCGGTGATGCACGAGCCTTCATCGGTGAGGATGTCGCCGAAGGTGTTTTCGGTGACCATCACGTCGAAGAAGCGCGGTTCCTGGATCATGCGCATGGCGGCATTGTCGACATACATGTAGTCGGTCTGTACGTCGGGATATTGCACGGAAATCTCCTGTGCCACCTTGCGCCACAGGCGTGACGAAGCCAGCACGTTGGCCTTGTCGACCACGGTGAGGTGCTTGCGGCGGCGGCGCGCATACTGGTAGGCTACATGCAGGATGCGCTCTACCTCGTGGCGGGAGTAGGCGTTGGTGTCGTAGGCATAGTCGGCACCTTCCTGCTTCTCGCCGAAGTACATGCCGCCCGTGAGTTCGCGAATGCACACGAAGTCAGCACCGCTCACCAGCTCCTGGCGCAAGGGGGATTTGTGTACCAGACAGTCGAACGTTTCGACGGGGCGGATGTTGGCAAAGAGGCCCAGCTTCTTGCGCATGGCCAGCAGGCCCTGTTCGGGGCGCACCTTGGCCGTGGGGTCGTTGTCAAACTTCGGGTCGCCTACAGCCGAGAAGAGCACGGCGTCGGCTTCCTGGCAAATGCGGAAGGTCTCTTCGGGGAAAGGGTCGCCCACCGCGTCGATGGCGGCAGCTCCACACAGGGCGGGGGTAAAGGTGGCATGGTGGCCGAACTTCTGGCAAACGGCCTGCATGACGGCCACGCCTTGTTCGGAGATTTCGGGTCCGATGCCGTCGCCGGCAAGTACTGCAATTTTCAGGTTCATGGGGTAGGGGCGCACTTGGCGCATGTTTTGGGGATTGAATGAGATGTTTGGATAATCAGAGGGTAGGAGCGTGGCGGCAAGAGCAGGGGGTATCCGTCCGCCGGCGCTTACGGCTCAATCAGGTTCAGCATTTTGATGGTCGCCTTGATGGCTGCATCGGTCTGGTCGGCATCGAGTCCGCGGGTACGCATGGTCTTTCCTTCGTGTTGCCAGGTGATGACCGTTTGTACGAAGGCGTCGGTGCGTCCGCCAGGCGGGATGGTCACGTAGTAGCCGGTGAGCATGGGGAAGGTGCGGCCCAGCCGGTGCTTGTAGATGTCGCGTATGCCGCGCATGAAGGCGTCGTACTGGCCGTCGCCCGTGGCGTGTGCTTCGTAACATTGGCCGTCGATCTCGATTTTGAGCTGTGCCGTGGGCTTGAGTCCGTAGGCCGTGGTGACGAGGTAGCTGATGAGCTTCACCTTGTCGGCCGGCACGGTATGCTTGAGCACGTCGTTCACGATGTAGGGCAGGTCGTCCTGCGTCACCATCTCCTTCTTGTCGCCCAGTTCGATGATGCGCTCCGTCACGCGGCGCGTCTGCTCGGGTGTCAGTTCGAGCGCGTAGTTTTCGAGGTTCTTCAGGATGTTGGCCTTGCCGCTGTTCTTGCCCAGAGCGTATTCGCGTTGCCGGCCGAACCGTTCGGGCAACAGCGCGTTGCAGTAGAGGTTCGACTTGTTGTCGCCGTCGGCATGCACGCCTGCCACCTGGGTAAACACGCTTTCGCCCACGATGGGCTTGTTGGCCGGCACGGCGATGCCGCTGTAACTTTCCACCAGTCGCGAAATGTCGAAGAGCTTGCTTTCGTCGATGTGTGTGGCAATGTTGAAGTGGTCGTGTAGGATGGCCTGCACGCTGGCCAACGGTGCGTTGCCGGCACGCTCGCCCAGTCCGTTGACGGCAGTGTGTATGCCCTGGCAGCCACACAGGATGGCGGCCGACACGTTGGCGATGGCCAGGTCGTAGTCGTTGTGGGCGTGGAAGTCGAAGTGCAGCTGCGGATAGCGCTTGCGCATCTTGCGGAAGTGGGACACGGCCGAGAGCGGGTCGAGCACGCCGAGCGTGTCGGGCAGCATGAAGCGGCGCACGTTGGATTGGCTCAGGGCATCCACCAGCTGATAGACGTAGTCGGGCGATTCCTTCATGCCGTTCGACCAGTCTTCGAGATACACGTTGACGGTAATGCCCAGCTCGTCGGCATAGCTGATTTCGTGCAGGATGTCGGCAATGTGCTGTTCGGGCGTCTTGTGCAGCTGCAGCTCGCAGTGGCGGCGCGATCCTTTACACAGCAGGTTGATGACGCGGCCGCCGCATTGGCGGATCCAGTCGATTGACACGTGCTTGTCAACGAAGCCCAGCACCTCGACGGCCTGAAGCAGGTCGTGGCGTGCCGCCCATTGGCAGATGTCGGTGACGGCCTGCTTCTCGCCTTCGCTCACGCGGGCTGAGGCCACTTCGATGCGGTCAACCTTGACTTCGCGCAGGAGTTTCTTGGCAATCTGCAGTTTTTCATGCGGAACGAACGACACACCGCTGGTTTGTTCGCCGTCGCGCAGGGTGGTATCCATTATTTCCATAGGCAGGAAGCATTAGTGGCGGTGTGCGGCTTCGAAGGCTTCGATTTTGTCCTTGCTTTGCACCAGGAAGTCGATATCGTCGAGGGCGTTCTCCAGACAGTACTTCTTGTAGCCGTTGATGTCGAAGTGTTCGCTCTCGCCGGTGGCCAGGTTGGTCACGGTTTGGTTGGGCAGGTCAATGCGCACCTGCGTCTTGGGGTCGGCCTCGATGCTCTTGAAGAGCTGGGCCAGAAAGCCTTCGCTCACCACGACGGGCAGCACGAAGTTGTTCAGTTCGTTCTGCTTGTGGATGTCGGCAAAGAAGGAACTGATGACCACGCGGAAACCATAGCCGGCAATGGCCCATGCGGCGTGTTCACGGCTCGAACCGCTGCCGAAGTTGCGTCCGGCCACGAGCACACAGCCGCCGTAGGTGGGGTCGTTCAGCACGAAGTCCTTGGGACTGCCGTCGGGATTGTAACGCCAGTCGCGGAACAGGTTTTCGCCAAATCCCTCCTTGTCGGTAGCCTTGAGGAAACGGGCGGGAATAATCTGGTCGGTGTCGACATTCTCTAAGGGAAGAGGCACGCAGGTGCTTTCTATGATGTGAAAGGGTTGTTTCATGAGAGGAAAACGATTGGGTTTGTAGGTTATTAGGGGATGAGGTTGTGAGGTTATTAGTCTGTAGTCTCAGGACGAGGCTGTCAGGACTGGCTTTATAACCTCTCACCCATGACCATCCATCAGTCCATCAGCGTGCGCGGGTCGGTGATGACACCGGTCACGGCTGCTGCGGCAGCTACGAGCGGCGAGGCCAGACAGGTGCGTGAGCCCGGTCCTTGGCGTCCTTCGAAGTTGCGGTTCGATGTAGACACAGCCAGCTTGCCGGCCGGTATCTTGTCGTCGTTCATGGCCAGACAGGCCGAGCAGCCAGGCTGGCGTATCTCGAAGCCGGCTTCGGCCAGCACGCGGTCCAGGCCTTCGGCCTTGATCTGGTCGAGCACCCGCCATGAGCCGGGCACAAGCCAGGCCGTGATGTGTTCGGCCTTGTGGCGTCCGCGAACAATCGAAGCGAAGGCGCGGAAGTCCTCGATGCGGCCGTTGGTGCAGGCACCGAGGAACACGTAGTCGACCTGCTTGCCCAGCATCTGCTCGCCACCGGCAAACTGCATGTAGCGCAGGGCCTTCTCGTCGGAGGCATTCTGCGGCTGGGGGATGCTTTGCGTGATGCCGATGCCCATGCCCGGGTTCGTGCCGTAGGTAATCATCGGCTCGATGTCGGCGGCGTTGAAGCTCAGTTCCTTGTCGAACACGGCATCGTCGCCGCTCTTCAGCTTGCTCCAGGCAGCAACGGCCTGATTCCAGGCTTCGCCTTGCGGAGCGTTCGGCCGGCCTTTCAGGTAGGCGAAGGTCACCTCGTCGGGGGCGATGAAGCCGCCGCGGGCACCCATCTCAATCGACAGGTTGCACAGCGTGAGTCGGCCTTCCATGCTCAGCGAACGTACGGCGCTGCCTGCATACTCCACAAAGTAGCCTGTGGCACCGCTGGTTGAGAGCTGGCTCATGAGGTACAGTGCCACGTCCTTGGCTGTCACTCCCTTGCCCAGCTCGCCTTCCACGCTGATGCGCATGGACTTGGGCTTGGTTTGCAGAATACACTGCGAGGCCATCACCATTTCCACTTCCGAGGTGCCGATACCGAAAGCCACTGCTCCCATGGCACCGTGGGTGGAGGTGTGTGAATCGCCACACACGATGGTCATGCCCGGCAGCGACAGACCCATTTCAGGGCCAACCACATGGATGATGCCGTTGTTGGGGTGCATCATGCCGAAGTGCGTGAGGCCGAAGTCGCGGCAGTTCTGCTCCAGCGTGTCGACCTGCTTCTTCGAGACGGGGTCTTCGATGGGCTTGTCCTGGTCGTGGGTGGGCGTGTTGTGGTCGGGCATGCAATAGATGTGGTCGGGACGGAAACATTTCAGTCCGCGTGCCCGCATTCCCGCAAAAGCTTGCGGACTGGTCACTTCGTGGGCATACAGCCGGTCAATGTAGAGCTGGTCGGGACCGTCTTCCACGTGTTGCACTACGTGGCTGTCCCATATCTTGTCGAAAAGCGTGTTCATGTGTACTGTGTTTGTTTGGGATTATGAGGAGTTGCGCTCCGCGCAGGTTATGAGGTTGTGAGGTTATGGGGTTATGAGGTTATGAGGTTATAATGTTGCGGGCTAAAGGCTTCACTTGCTCAAAGAGTAACTTTATAACCTCATAACCTCATAGCTCATAACCTGCGCGAAGCGACATGGGAGCGCGAAGCGTTATGATTTCTTGAAACTGTTGATGGCATCGATGTAGGCTTCGACGCTGGCGGTCACGATGTCAGTGTTGGCACCGAATCCGTAGTATACCGAGCCGTCGTATTCCACCTGCATGTGAACCTTGCCCACGTCGTCCGAGCCTCGGTTGATGGCCTGTATGGTGAACTCCTTGAGCGTCATCTTGCGGTGGATGATGTTTTTCAGCGCATTGATGGCAGCGTCCACAGGTCCGTTGCCTTCAGCGGCAGCCTGGAACTTTTCGCCTGCGATGTCCAGGATGATGGCAGCTACGGGTCGTACGCCGTGTCCGCTCGTCACCTGCAGGTAGTCCAGCTTGATGCTGTGGGAGGCGGCGCGTTCCTCGCCCGCCAGGACCAGGATGTCGTCGTCGGTCACTTCCTTCTTCTTGTCGGCCAGTGCCAGGAAGCGCTGGTAGATGTCGTTGAGCCTCTCTTCGTCGTTCACTTCCACGCCCAGCACCTCCAGGCGGTGCTTCAGTGCGGCGTGGCCCGAGCGGGCTGTGAGGATGATGGAGTTGTCGTCGATGCCCACGTCCTTCGGGTTGATGATTTCGTAGGTCTCCACGTTCTTCAGCACGCCGTCCTGGTGAATGCCGCTTGAGTGGGCAAAGGCATTGCGGCCCACGATGGCCTTGTTGGCCTGCACGGGCATGTTCATCAGCGAACTCACCATGCGCGAGGTGGCGGCAATCTTGCGGGTGTTGATGTTGGTGTCGATGTCCAGGTGGTGACACTTCAGAATCATGGCGATTTCCTCTTCCGACGTGTTGCCGGCGCGCTCGCCGATGCCGTTGATGGTCACCTCCACCTGCCGCGCTCCGTTCAGCACGCCGGCCAGCGTGCAGGCCGTGGCCATGCCCAGGTCGTTGTGGCAGTGTGTCGAGATGATGGCATGCTCGATGCCAGCCACGTGGTCACACAGGTACTTGATCTTTGAGCCGTATTCGTGGGGCAGGCAGTAGCCGGTCGTGTCGGGAATGTTCACCACCGTGGCTCCCGCCTTGATGACGGCTTCCACCACGCGGGCCAGGTATTCGTTGTCGGTGCGCCCGGCGTCTTCGGCGTAAAATTCCACGTCTTCGACGTAGCGTTTGGCATACTTCACGGCGGCCACTGCGCGCTCAATGATTTCCTCGCGGGTCGAGTTGAACTTGTATTTGATGTGGCTGTCGCTGGTGCCGATGCCGGTGTGTATGCGTTTGCGCTTGGCAAACTTCAGGGCCTCGGCGGCGCAGTCAATGTCCTTCTCGACGGCACGTGTCAGGGCGCAGATGGTGGGCCAGGTCACGGCTTTCGATATTTCAATCACCGAGTTGAAGTCGCCCGGGCTCGAAATCGGGAATCCGGCTTCAATCACATCCACGCCCAACGCTTCGAGCTGCTTGGCCACCTGGATTTTCTCAACCGTGTTGAGCTGGCAGCCCGGCACCTGCTCGCCGTCGCGCAGGGTCGTGTCGAAAATGTAAAGTCTTTCGCTCATATTCTCAAATAGTTTTCATTTGGAAGGTCTTGCGGGCAGACATCAGGGAGCAGTGTAGTCCGCAAGGGCAGCCAGGCTGCCGGTAGAAAAAAAGCAATGCCCACCTCCACACGGGCGGAAGTGGGGCATAGCGGTTCAGGGGGAAAAGTCCGGGCGGGCCATACAGCCGTTCAGGGACAAGCCTGTGTTGCCATTCACTTCCGCGTGCCGTTTGCACGCAGGATAATGAATAGCGACGACAGTCGTATGGCGAGATTAAGACTTTTCATGCTTTGTTTTAGCTTTTTGCGTGGCAAAGATAGTGCAAGGCGAGCGAAATGCAAAAGAAAAGCTGAAAGATTTTCATTTTGCATTTCCGAGCCGCCGCCTATCTTATGGAAAGATAGTGCAAGGCGAGCGAAATGCAAAAGAAAAGCTGAAAGTTTTTCATTTTGCATTTCCGAGCCGCCGCCTATCTTGTCAAAAGTAATGGATTATGGAATCAGACGAAGCCCCCAAATGACAGAAGCTGGGATAGGAAGCGATGGTGCACTGGGAGCGCGGGCTTCCAGCCCGTTGCAATTTAAGCAGGCAGGATGCCTGCTCTTCCAGTGGTTAACGCAACGTTTCGCTTTGAATCATGGGGTGAAAATGTGTGGGCCGCCCTGCCTTTCTGAAAAGCCCGGGCAGCCCCATCATTCAGGGCCGTCCGGGTGATCTGTTTATCTTGGGCTTGAAAGTAATCCGCGCCTACTCCCAATAACTCTTCCCGTATTCGTCAAAGTCGGGTTCTTCCATCTGGTCGCTCATCACGGGCAAGTCAGGGTTGGCACTTCCGTTCGGGTCGATCGACCAAGTCATCATCATTCCTTCCGTTTTCAGTTCTACTGCCACGGCGGCAGGGCTAATATATAGGTTCTTCATGAGTCATTTTATTTTTTGAATTTCACAATCTTGCGGTTGTTCTGAATGTACACGCCCGGCGCAGTAGCCGTTTGGGTACGGCGGCCTTGCAGGTCGTAGAGTGATGAGTTGCCCTCGGAGGTAGTCACGCCCTTCAGGTCCGTCAGCACATTGTCGAAACGCATGGCCTGCTGCTCACCCGCATAGTTCAGGTAGCACTTGTAGGCCGGAACGGCAATGGGCTTTTCCGCCGAAACGGGATAGAAAGCCACTACATTCTGCTGCTGTTGCATCACGTAGCCCGAGGTGATGACTGTTTTCTCCATCACTCCCGTCAGCACACCGTCCGTATAATTCTTCTCCGTACCTTCGGGCACACCTGTAAACTGGTAAGTACCCGGCAGTGCCGTGATGAGCAGCGGCACATTGGCCGGAATTTCGTTCACTGCCTCCGTCTGTATCCTCGTGCCGTCCACACCCGTGCAGCGGTAAGCCTGCATGTCCTGCGGCAGTTCGGCGTCAAAGGGCAGGATGAGTGTTCCCACGCCGGCCGCACCTACCGTGCAGTCAATCTGTTTTTCCTGTTTAATGGCAGCTTGTACGAACTGAGCATAGGCTGCTTCGAGTTCGGCAATAGTTGCTTCCGAAGCAGTGCCAGCAGCGATTTCATCCTTGGCCTTGGCGAGGGCTGCATTGAGCGCATCCATCGTGGGCTGGCTTACCATACTGATGGTTGAGTTGACCGCGTCGAACTCACCACCCTTCCAGAGGTTCATTTCGCTGATAGCGAAGTAACCACGGTTGGTCATAGGATTAGTCTCATTGTAGATTGTAGCGATGGCTGCCAGACGTACATACTTGTACTCCTGAGAGAGGTTAAACGAAGCATAACCTACATACTTCTGGCGCTCGCTTTCTTCATCGTCAATCTGGAGGGGAGTATCCCAGCTGATATTGGCAACATCTTCGAGCGTCCAGTCGGCTGCGTCGGGATTGGCCTTGTCAACCTCGTTCGTACCAAACACGGCGAACTTGGTAGGATAGTCTTTACCGGTCAAACGCTTGGCAATCTTGGCCGTCACGATACCCGAAACAGCTTCATCCAGTTCGAAGCAAACATCGTGGAAGTTGCTCATTGAGGGAGTGAACGCACCGCCAGACCAAGCAGAGTGGAAGTATGTGCTGAAGTCACCGTCAAGCAGTGCTTCATAAGTACCTTCATCACTTTGCTTTGCTCTTGAGAACACGTGCGAAGTAGCTTCATCGCCAGTGGGTGATACCAAGGCACCCTCATGCGTAAAGTCGGCATCCTTCTCGCCGTTCCATACATAGGAAGTACCTTCCATCACGTTGCTCGTCACCTTGCTGTAGAGGGCAGCCAACTTCTCGTTGCGCTGCAGCTGCATGGCCTGTTCGATGACAGCGTTGAACTCTTCTTCAGTCACGGCCACGAAGTGCATGGGGTTGCTGTATAATGCATATTCCCAAGCCATAACGGGGTTGTCGTCGAACTTGGCGTGGTACTGCTTCCTGCTGTTCTTCGTATAAGCAGTGGTATAGAAAATAAACGAAGGAACGGAGTTTTCACAATAATCCGTAATCTTCACCGAACCACTCGATGCCAGCGTGAAGCCCATGCCGTTGTCGGTGCCCGAGCAGCTGGCTTCCTGTCCGCTGATTACCAAGCCTTTCAGCATGTTCTTCACGAGGTAGGCGTTATCGCCTTCTTCGACGGGTGTCACCTTCCAGATGTACTTTAAGTCTTTGTACGAGATGTTTTCGGGAATCTCATAAGAATTGGCTGCTTTAGAGTAGAGGAAGGTTGTTTCGCCCTGGTTGGCTGCATAGAGGTAACGGCCAGCATCGTTGTAGATGAAGTAGTAGCCATTAGGTTTAATTTTTTTCTCTTGTAGCTTTTCGTAAGCGGCCTTCAGCTGGTCGCAAAGCTCGTCGACTTCAGCGTCAGACAGGGTGATTTTACCTTCATACGCGTCAATAAACTTTTCGCGGATTTCATTAACCAATACCTGAGCCTCAGCTATATCTTCGGCTTGATAGAAACCGGGATTGGTGCCTGCGGGGAAGTCGTACAAGAGATCTTCGCCTGGGAAGTAATTTTCCAAGTAGGTGGCAAGCTTGTCCAGCCCCTTGGTGTCATCTGCAGTTACAGACCAGATTTCCCACATGTTGCTGTTGGAAGAGGGAGAGATGAGAGGATAGTTCATCGAACCAATGTAGACGTACCCCTCGTTGTTGCCATTAAAGGATTTGGCAGCCAGCTCGCCGCGGCAAAGCACGAAGCCTGGGTTGCTGAGGTCCTGCTTTTCGCTGCTGGAGGTGTTGCGACCGCAAGCTTTGCCAGTGTCTGTGATGTCCACATAGCGAAGTACGGTCATTTCGAAGGCTTCGCTGGCTTTTGCAGTCAGTTCGAAGGCCTTTTCGACCTGTCCGTCGGCATCCTTCACATACTTGCCGCTACTTACCTGCTTCAGGCGGTAGAGTTCATAGCCGTCTACCTGACGGCCAACTGCTTCAAATTCATAAATCCACGATTCGTTGACGAATGGGCACAGTTCCGTAACATTCGACAGATTCTCCGTACCATTCATGAAACCACAGAATGGTTGCGGGGCATACAGCAGAACCTGCTGGCCTACGACATCTTCGGTCGTTTCGAGTCGGGTACCCTTCTTGTAAAGCTGCGCAACCGCATTGGTAATTCCTACTATCGAGAGCAGGAACAATGAAAGAAGTTTGTAGAACCTTTTCATAAAAAGAAAATGGGCGGAACTGCTCGGTTCACTTTTCCGTCCAACAGGCATCGCCAAACGCCTTACACGAAGAAAAGCACGAACAGTTCACGCCCATATAGGACGTGAACTCTCGTCGGCTTGTACTCTCGTGTGTTGAAGTTGGCGATTTCGTTGGACGAGAAACAAGGACAAAGTCCAGAATAAAATGTCTTGGCCACGGGCTGCGCACGGTGCGCCGCCGGGTCAGGTATTTATAGCCTCCTTACAGTTTCGCGGGGTTAATAATAGATTTGTTGGTTAGAAAAAGAATGCACTTTAGGGTCGGTATGCTGTGGTTCGGTGTGCTCCCGCGAAGTTAGCATACGTTGGCACATACGTCTACCGACGTAGGCAAAGGTAGTGCAAGCCGCTTGACAGACCAAATAAAATTCGCGGATTTTTCATTTAGATTGTTTGAGTGGATGGTTATTGCTGTCAAACGGTGACATTGTAGAGGGAAATTTGGCTATGGGGTGCCTGTTCTTCCGGTGCTAAGCGGGCTGGAAGCCCGCGCTCCCAGTGCTAAGCGGGCTGGAAGCCCGCGCTCCCAGTCGTTAGCGCTTCGTTGCGTTGGGAATAGCTAAGTACATTCTTGAAGCTATACTATTAACTTTCAAAAGAAGATATACTCCATCCGCAAGAGGAGATATGCTGCTTTGAAGAAGAGGGGGTGCAGGTGCTCAGCTACCATAATATATATTGAGCCATTCGAAGCGGGCGTTGAGCCACTCTTTCAGTGCATCGACGTGGGCCATGTAGGCCGCGGTGGCATTAGTCTCATTGAGGTCGGTGCTGCCCAGTGTGCCCCACACGCGGTTGTTCAGCAGGGCTGAGGGGAGGAGCTGGAGGGCGGTAGAGTCGATGAAGTCGAAGAATTGCTGGCGGTGGGTGTAGTAGTGAACGAAGCGTTCCTTGACGCGGCTCAGGAATCCTGCATCTGAGAATAGGCGGATGTACCAGGAGTTGTTGCGTGCCCAGAGTCCTGTGGTGAGGGTGATGCCTTCGGGCGCACCGGGCATCTTGTAGTTGCCGTAGCTCAGGTCAAAGTCCCACAGGGGGCCCATCTTCAGCTTGCCCTCGGGGGAACGGTGCAGGTAGCACGAAGTCCAGAAGTTGCAGTCGGGCGTCTTGCTGATTTCGTTGATGAGGTACCATTCGACGAAGGAGTCTGTGTCGAGATATTTGCGCCATCCCTCTTCGGGGTCTTTGTATTTGGCCGAGAAGAGAGCGCGTTCGACCTCGTTCATGAAGTCGCGTATCTGCTTGTATTCCTCGCTTCCGCTCTCTACGTCGGGGTATTTGATGGTGTAGTGTGTCAGACTGCTGCTGAGGTCGGTCTTGAACCATACGTCATCTTCTTGAATCCGCGAGTCGGGGTCAACTTCGAGCAGGAAGCCGCCTTCGCCCTCGCCCAGGTCCAGGCGGTTGGGGTCGACGGCTATTTGTTCGCACAGGTCGTAGGAACCTATGTGCTTGCCGTTGAGCACCACTTCACACGAGGTGGCATGGGGCGTGTAGTCGAGCAGCGAGAGCTCTTGGCTCATTCGGAAGGTGAGCTTGTTGCGCAGCAGGGTGGTGTCGAGGTGGTTGGCCAGCAGGACCCAGCGCTTGTGGCTCTTCATGTCGAGCAGTTCGTGCCGGGCATTGAGCTTCAGGGCATAGGGTTTCTTGGGTTGATACCAGGTGGTGTTGCCGCGTCCGCGCATGGAGAGCGAGCCCTGGTAGTTTTCGCTGCCTTCGGCGGTGAGCAGCGAGAGTTGCACGCCTGTGGTCCATTCGGTCTTGGAGGTGATGGGGTTGGCACCGGGCGTGTTGATGAAGACGATGGGCTGGCCCGACTGGATGTCGGCAGCATTGAACGATTTGATTTCGACAGCCGACGATGAAATCTGCACCTGTTCGCCCCGCGCATCGGGCACGGTGAGCACGAGGGCCACCCAGTCATCGTAGGATTCGGAGCTGCGGGAGTCCTCGATGATGGCGCGGTATTGTCCCTGCTTGGGCTGCCCGTCGTCGGTGTAGGTCTGCTCCACGCGCACCAGCCTGAAGTGGGTGGGCGGGGTGACATAGGAGGAGGCGCGGCTCACGCTGCCCACGCAGTCGAGCTGTATGGCACAGCCGGGACTGTTCACATCGAGGTCAAACAGGGCGTTTGAGGGATTGACGCGAAACTCCACGGCCGCCTGTGCACCGTAGGACAGTTGCAGCACGTTGCCCGTGAGCAGGGCGATGCCTGTGGGGGTGGTATAGGCTTGGGCAAATTCATACTGGCTGCCGTCGGCCAGGGTAATGGTCACGGTGTGGCGCACGTCGTCCTGCTCGATGCTCTGGATGATTTGCGACGGATTGGCCGGGTAGGGTGTGGGCATTTCCGAGATGACCACGTCGGGGTTGTCGGTGCTGTAGGTCTGGATGACATAGTAGCCCTCATCGTTCACGGTCACACGCACCGACAGACCTGCGGCTCCGGTGGCGGGAATGCGGTTCTCTTCCTTGTCGAGCAGGAGGATGAAGTTCTGTCCGTTGTCGTACGACACCATCCAGTAGCCGTCCTGGCTCACCTTCATGACGGGGGTGATGCCGTCCTTGCCGTCCTGTCCGTCCTTGCCGTCCTGTCCGTCTTTACCGTCTTCCCCGTCCTTTCCGTCTTCCCCGTCCTTTCCGTCTTCTCCGTCCTTTCCGTCAGTTCCGTTCAGGCCGTCCTTGCCGTCCTGCCCGTCCTTTCCGTCCAGGCCGTCCTGTCCGTCCTTGCCGTCTTGTCCGTCCTTTCCGTCGGTGATGAGAATCTTCGAGCCGTCCGAGAAGGTGATGATCCATCCCCGCTCTTCGTTGCAGAAGGGCGTGACTTCGGTGATGATTTTTCCTTCGGCATAAGCCTGTCGCAGCTGTTCGGTAGCAGTTTCGAGCGAGCTGACGCGCTGTTCGAGCGCATCGAGGCGTTGGTTGACCGTATCGAGGTCGGTGCAGGCGGTCATCCAGCCGGCCAGAAGCACAAGGAAGAAAAGGTGGAGAAGGAGTTTCATAAGGGTGAAGGGTTAGTTTGCCCCGAGCGAAGGGCGGTCAGTTGCCGATGTTGAATTGTCTGTTGTTCTCGCCGTCGTGGTAACCTTTTTCGTAGCCTTCGGCATATCCCTTGGCGTAGTTTTGCCGTTCGGCTGCCGTTCTGAAGCTGCTGCTTTCGTCGTAGGTGGCATTCGGCGTGCGTACAGCTCCGTCGTCACATCCGGCAGCATATCCGTCCTCGTAGCCCGCCTCGTAGGGATTGCGGGGGTCACGTCCGAGCACGGTGTCGGGTAGGGTGTAGGGCATTACGGTGTCGGCAGCCGGCACCGTTTCGGGTGCCAGCGTGGTGTCGGGTATGGCCACCTGCTGGTAGATGGTGTCGTGTATGGGAGTGCTGTTCCACGTTTTGTCAGCGTTGCTCGTCTGTTTCATGTAGACGATTCCGCCCACGATGAGCAGGCATAGCAGCACGAACGACAGGTTGCGCCAGCGGTTATTCCGGTTTTGTGGATGGTTGTGATTCATGTGGTAGCGTGTTTTTGGGTGCTACAGTCGGCGTTTGCGTCCTGCATCGATGCGCAGGAAGATGAAGAGCATGAGGGTGAAGCCCCACAGCGACGAACCGCCGTAGCTGAAGAAGGGCAGCGGGATGCCTATGACGGGTGTGAGCCCCATGACCATGCCCACGTTGATAAACACGTGGAAGAGCAGGATGCTCAACACCGAATAGCCGTAGACGCGCCCGAAGGTGCTGCTTTGCCGTTCGCTGAGGTGTATGAGACGCAGGATGAGGAACAGAAAGAGCAGCAACACGCCGGCCGAGCCCAGAAAACCCTGTTCCTCACCAACGGTACAGAAGATGAAGTCGGTGTCCTGTTCGGGCACATACTTCAGCTTGGTCTGCGTGCCGTTCATGAAGCCTTTTCCTTCGAGTCCGCCCGAGCCGATGGCTATCTTGCTTTGGTTCACGTTGTAGCCTGCGTTGCGGTTGTCCTCGTTCATGCCCAGCAACACCTGGATGCGTTCGCGCTGGTGGGGTTCGAGGATGTTGTTGAGCGCAAAGTCGGCTGTGTAGAGGAAGGCCGTGCTGCCCAGCGTGAAGAGGGCGATGAGCAGGCATACGTTGAGCCTTTGGGCCAGCCAGTGCCAGGTGAGGTGGCCTGTGGCGAAGAGACACAGGGCGAGCAAGGCCCAGCTCACGTCGAAGGGCACCACGAAGTGTGACACGGCCAGCGACACGGCAATGACCGCCACGCCGGTTTGGGCATACAGCTTGTCGAAGCCCGTCTTCGGCGCATACACCCGCACCATGCCTATGGTGAAGAGCCAAATCATGATGAGCACGGCAAATTCGCCCACCGAGGCCAGCGTGCCGGGCAGTTCGGTGTCGCCGTAGCGTATGCCCACCACAAAGTAGGCCACGGCCGCCACGGCGGTAAACAGGATGCAGCCTGGCATGCCTTCGCGGTAGAACATCAGGAAGAAGGCCAGGTAGACCAGGGCCGAGCCGGTTTCGCGCTGCATGATGATGAGCACCAGAGGCAGCAGGATGAGTCCGGCGGCCTTGGCGAAGTTGCGCATGTCGTTCAGGCTGAAGCCGTATTGGTTGATGAGTTTGGCCACAGCCAGTGCGGTGGCGCACTTGGCGAACTCGGCGGGCTGCACGTTGCAGAAGCCCAGGTTGACCCACGAGCGCGAGCCCTTGATGTCCTTGGCCACGAAGGGGGTGACGAGCAGCACCACCATCATGCCCCAGTAGAAGAGGTCGGCCAGTGTGTCGTAGTACTTGTCATCGGTCATCAGGATGACAAAGCCGAGCGTGAAGGCACAGCCTATCCACACCAGCTGCTTGCCGGTGCGCACTTCCCAGTCGAAGAAGTTGGTGTCGCCTATTTCGTGGGTGGCTCCGCAGATGCTGAACCAGCCGCACACCAACAGGGTGACGTAGAGCAGTATCACCACCCAGTCGGCCTTGAACAAGGGGAATTTCGTTTCTTGGAGCATGGTGTGGATGCGTTGTATTCTCTTAGGTTATGGGGTTATGGGGTTCCAAGTCTCTCGCAGAGCGGCTTCCACCCTATCAAATAGAATATTATAACCTCTTAACCTCTTAACCTCTTAACCTCTTAACCTCATAACCTCATTTCGAGCCTGTCACCGCTCGTAGTCGCCATACTTGATGTGCATGTTCTCGAAGTGTTCGGCCTTCTTCATTGAGGCTTCCGAGAGTTTGCCGTTCAGGTACTGCTCCATGATGAGTGCGCCGATAGGCACACCGTACACGTTGCCGAATCCGCCGTTCTCGACATATACCGCCACGGCTATGCGCGGGTCATTCATCGGCGCGAAGCCCATGAAGGCGGAGTGGTCGTGGCCTCGGTTCTGGGCCGTACCCGTCTTGCCGCACACCTCATAGCCTGGCAGGTTGGCGCCGCGACAGGTGCCGTCGAGCACCGCCTTGCGCATACCCGCTGCGGCATATTCATACCAGCGGCGGTCTACGCCCGTATACTTCTTCTCGTAGTATATCGGGTCGAGCTTGCCATCCTGTACCGCGCGCACCACATGGGGCACCACATAGTAGCCCCGGTTGGCCACTGTGGCTGCCAGGTTGGCTATCTGTAGCGGTGTGGCTGTCACCTCGCCCTGTCCGATGGCAATCGAAATGACCGTCAGGCCGTTCCACGAGCGCCTGTACGCCTTGTCATAGTAGTCGGCGTTCGGAATCATGCCGCGCTTCTCGCCCGGCAGGTCGATGCCCAGCTTGTAGCCGTAGCCCATGGCCACCATATAGTCCTTCCATTTCGTCATGGCTGCCTGTACCGAGCCGTACTTGTGCTTGTTGCTCAGCATGCGGAAGAGGTTCCAGCAGAAGTAGGAGTTACACGAGGTGCCGATGGCGGGCACGAGGTTGATGGGCGAGCCGTGTCCGTGGCAGCCCACGTGGAGGCCCTTGTAGTTGAAGCCGTGGTGACACGGGAAGGATATGTTCGGGTCGATGATGCCCTCTTGCAGTCCCACCAGTGCCTGCGTGATCTTGAAGGTGGAGCCGGGCGGATAGGTGCCCATGATGGCGCGGTTAAGCAGGGGTTTCATCGGGTCGCGGCTCATGATCTGGTGGTTCTTTCCGCGGTCGCGTCCTACCATGATGCGCGGGTCGTAGGTGGGCGATGAGGCCATACACAACACCTCGCCCGTTTTCGGTTCGAGCGCCACGATGGCTCCCAGCTTGCCCTTGAGCAGTCGTTCGGCCAGTTCCTGCAGGTCCTTGTCGAGTCCCAGCGTCAGGTTCTTGCCCGGCACGGCCTGCTGGTCGTATTTGCCGTCCTGATAGTGTCCTTGTGTGCGACCGTGTACGTCGCGCAGCATGATGCGCATGCCCTTCACGCCTCGCAGCTGCTTTTCGTAGGAGCGTTCGACGCCCAGCTTGCCGATGAAGTCGCCGCTCTTGTAGTAGCGGCCGGAGTCGGCCTCCAGCTCTTTCTGGCTGATTTCGCCCACGTCGCCCAGAATGTGCGCGCCCATGTTGCAGGAGTATTGCCTGATGGAGCGTTTCTCCACGCTGAAGCCCTTGAAGCGGAAGAGCTTTTCGCGGAATTGCGAGAACTCCTCGGCTGGAATCTGTGCCATGAACAGCTGCGGGGTGTAGCGCGAGTAGCCCGGGTTCTTGTTTGGGTCTTTGATGTCGGCCATGCGCTGTTCGTACTCTTCGCGGCTGATGCCCACGGTCTGGCAGAAGTCGAGCGTGTCGACACCGCGTTGCTCCTGCATGACCACCATGATGTTGTACGACGGTTCGTTGTACACCAGGATGCGCCCCTTGCGGTCCATGATCAGTCCGCGCGAAGGGTATTGTATGTCCTTCCTGAAGGCATTGGAGTCGGCGTTCTTCTTGTAGTCGTCGCTCCACAGCTGTAGGGTGAACAGGCGCAGCATGTACACCAGCACAATGCCGGTGGCCACACCGCCAATCACGAATTTCCTGATTTCAAACAAGTTCTTCGAAGTGCTCATTTCCCGTTTCGTATAAGCTCCATGGCGATGATGAACAGCGTGGTGAGCAGTGTGCTGCCTGCGATGTTGGTCAGCAGAGCCTGCCAGTCAAACAGCGAGAAGGTTTCGAGGGCGAAGAAGGCCGTGCAGTGGATCAGGGTGGCCATGCATCCGTAGCGCACAAAGGCTCCCCATTCCATATTGCGGTGGGAGGGCACAAACTCCTCCTCGGCGTCCGAGGGGGCCGACAGTTTCAGTAGCGGCGGTACGAGCAGGCCTGTCAGACAGGTGGCTCCCGCTGCCATGCCCGGTGTGTTGGTGAAGCAGTCTATCAGCAGCCCCATGGCAAATCCTGCCGTGACATACACCCAGCGGGGTGTGTGGCTCGGCAGGATGAGCAGGAAGTATATGTAGGGCATGGGGGTGGCATAGCCGAAGATGTGTACGTGGTTGAACACGCAGACTTGCAGCAGGAGCAGCGTGGCTAACCAGCCTAAGCGGGACAACAGGGATTCTAACATGGGTAGGGGAAGGAGCCTTAATGGGTTGAGAGTTTAACGGGTTTGCCAGTTTGTCCGGTCTTTGCAAGTGGGGGCGTGGAGGATTTGAAGTACGCCCCGAAGGGCAAGAGCGCGTAGCCCATAGGGAGGATGCCACCCATTCGTTGGTTTGAGGCACGCCCCGAAGGGGCAAAAGCGCATAGCCCATAGGGAGGATGCCACCCATTCGTTGGTTTGATGCACGCCCCGAAGGGC
>CAMBOH010000004.1 GCA_945869305.1 uncultured bacterium | reverse complement strand
TATACTTCGTTGGCGACAGAAGATATACTTCATTGGCGACAGAAGATATACTTCATTGGTGACAGAAGATATACTTCGTTGGCGACAGAAGATATACTGCTTCGGAAAACAATCCTATCTGCTTTTCGAAGAGATGTAATCTACTTCTCGAAGAGATGCCTTCAACTTCCCTAAGAAGAATGCGCGCATTCCATCTTTTAACAAGTTTGACACTGCGCTCAGTTGCCCGCAAATATCGTAAAAATTATTCATATACCACAATTGCATGCATGAAAATTAAGGAGTCGCAACGTGTTCGGACCTTGACACAACTATCAGTCAGGGCCAGCGGAACGATGCAAAGGTGTTGTGGAAGTGGCAGAACAACAGGTATTCTGCTCATGAAACCATGTTTTTACAGGCAATGTGACACCAGGATAGCAGACCTTCAGCCTGCCTTACGACATAAAATGCGGGCATCCGGCCCGTTCTCCCTGTACAGCAGGCTGGAAACTTGCGCTCCCGGTAGCAGAAAAAAGGGGATGTGCCGGATTGGCACATCCCCCTGGGTAAGGCTGACTTACAGCCTAAAGGATTCACTGTTGGCAGCCGAATCAATATTCGGGATTGGCAATGTACCAATTCTCTGCATTGAGCAACAGGCTGTAGAGCGTAGCGTTGAACTGTGTGAGGTTCTCGAACGGAAGCAGGTCTACATCGCGGCGGGCAATCTTCCATGCCAGCCAGTGGGTACCATATCCGGGATTGGCCACATCCTTGTGGCGAGCAATACGGATGAGGTCGAACATACGGGTGCCTTCGTAAGCGGTCTCGAGTGCCAGTTCATCGGCAATGAGGCTCTCTACGGCATCGATTTCGTCCTGATTGGCCTGCTGGTAAGGTTCGGGGTCAATCTCCACGTAGTTGCTGCGGTCGGGTTCTTCACCTTCGCCTTCACCGCCTTCTTCGCCTTCTGCCTCATCGGCTCGGCTCACCTGAGCAGGCTGAACCGAAGCAGAGAGACCGAGTGCCTGATAGAGGGCATTCTGGTCAGCAATGCGCTGAGGAATGGTGTTGTCGTAGCAGAACAGCGTATCGAGCGTTGAAGCGGTGCCGCAACCGTGCTCATGGATACCCTGGTTCGACCAGATGTTGCTGCTGAAGTCGATGAACTCGGTGTAGAGGGGCTCATCCTGTGCACGGCGCAGCTCGTCGACACCAATATAGTTGACGGCATCGATGACTGTGGCGCTGTCCAGGTAGAATACCGTCTGCTTGGTCTGGTTCACGTCGTCATAGCGTACGGAATCGGCCAGTGCAGGCATCTTCTCGAAGTTGATACCGTCACGCAGAATGGCATAAGCCATACGAGGATAGCCCGCGCGGTTGATGGCTTCGGCATAGCGCAGGTAGACCTGCGAGAGGCGGTAGAGCGACTTGTAGTACTTGAAGGAGGCGTTGAATGCCTCGCCGTCGTTGCTGACGTTGGTGACAGGGGCACTCTTCACGATGTACTGTGCCTTGCCGTCGGTCGTTTCGAAGGTGGGCACGTTGGCATATACGCGGGCATCGCCTGCACCTTCATAGTAATCGACCTCTGACTCCGACTCTACGTTGGAGCTTCCCTTGTTCTCGACAACGGCATAGGTCTGGGCAGCACAGAGCTTCAAGTATGCCTGTGAGGGGCCGACCTGACGCGAGCGGAGGTTAGCCCTAAGGCTCACAGCACCCGAAGTCGTGGCATCGGTGGCATTGTTCTCACCACCGGTGGTGGAGTTGTAGGAGCTGGCATCGAAGCCATAAATCTGTGCGGATTTGGTCAGTACCCGACCAAAGGTGCTGTTGGCAGCCGAGGGAATGATGGTGATGTTCTCATTGCTCACCAGCGAAGTAGCAGACAGACCGTTGGACACATAATTGCTGATGACGGGATAGTAGTAATCCTTGCCGGCAATGGAAAACTTGTTGAACGTAGCGGCTGACGAGGTGACGCGTTTGCCTGCCTTGGCACCGTCCTTCAAGAAGCGGTAGTAGTTCTTGGCAGCCATCACATAGTCCTCACGACTCTGACCGCGCAGCAGATAGAGGTCGCCCATGATGAGGTCGGTGTAGAAGCGCAGGTAGCTGCTGTTGAAAGAGACACTACCGGTGTTGTAGGTGCCGTAGTTGGGCGCACCGAGCGTGTGCTCAAAAGCCTGTGCCTTTTCGAGCTCATCCTTGAGCAGGTCGAGGAGATTGTCGGGGGTAGCCCATCCTTCGGCAGGATTGGTCTCCCAACCCGTGTTGGCATTGTCAACGGGCTTGCTGATGAAGGGCACCCTGCCGTAGGTCTGAACCAACTGCAGATAGGTCCAGGCTCGGATGGCCACTACCTGGGCGTATTCACGACGCATGTAGTAGATGTTGTTCTTCACCGCATTGGTGTCGACCTTGGCCAGATAGAAGTTACACTGGTTGATGACCTTGTAGTAGGCCGAACGGTCAAGCAGACCGTTGTCGCCATTCTTGCCACGCTGGTAGTTAATGATGTCGGCAATGCTGTCGCTACTGTAGGAAGTGGTGGTGACCAGGTCACTGCGCAAATCGGCCAACAGCTCGTTCTGCTCCACCATATCCTGTACGTTGCGAAGGATGCCCAAGTAGAAATAGACGGTGTCTTTTCCACTGAAGCCTTCGCTGTAACGATCCATATCGGGCGTCAACATATCTTCGCAAGACGTGGTGGTGGCACCAAATCCCAAGAGGAAGATGAAGAGGCTTAAAATCGATTTGTATTTCATTGTGGTATAATTATAAAGTGAATGCTGCCGGGACACCGAATGTGGCTGTTATGCAGAACACCTTGCATCCGGTGTCCGGCTTGATTACACCATTAGATTAGAGGTTAATTGTTACACCCAAGTTAAAGTTGCGGCTCTGGGGGAGGAAACCAGCATCGATGCCCTGATAGAGCACGCCGTTGCCTGCCGAGAACTCAGGATCTGTGCCCGTGTACTTGGAAATGGTGAACACATTGTTGCATTCGCCCCATACCGAGAGACCGAGCAGCCAGCTCAGTTCGACGGGCAGCTTGTAGGTGAGGCGCACCTTCTTGAGCTTCAGGAACGAGCCGTCCTCAATCCAGCGGTCAGAGAAGCGTTCGTTGTTGACCCAGCTCTCGCTGCGGGTATCGACTGCACGGGGGATGTCGGTGACTTGGCCTTCATAACGCCAGCGGTTGACACCTGCCGTCGTCTGGTTCCAGCTTCCGTTGAGTGATTCGAGCTGTGAGCGCTGATAGTTGAACACGTCGTTGCCCAGAGAGTACTTGAAGTTCACGTCGAGCGTGAGGCTCTTCCAGCTGAACGAGGTGTAGATGTTACCGTAGATGTCGGGGTTGGGGTCACCGATGACAACCATATCGGCCTCGTTGATCCAACCGTCTCCGTTCTGGTCGACAAACCTCATGTCGCCTGCCTTGAACTCACGGTAGGGTGTTTCAGCAATACCGGTGGGGTAACGCAGATAGCCGTACTTGCCGGCTACTGCTGCATCGGCATCCGTGCTGAACACACCGTTCGTCTGGTATCCATAGAACACGCCGGCTGCATGGCCCACTGCGGTGAGGATGTTGTTGTCACCGTAGATGGAGCTGGTGTAACCCTGGATGGTGCGCTCGCTGGACTCAACCTTGCGGCCGTTTTCATCAAGTGCATAGGTCTTGATGAGGTTGTTGGCTGCCTGGGGCAGTTCGCTGATTTCGTTCTTGTAGTGACCGATAGAGAAGCCTGCCTGCCAACGGAAGTTCTTGGTCTGGACAATCATGGCATTGACATTGAAGTCTACACCACTGTTCTTCAAGGCTCCGTCGTTGGTCCACATATAAGTAAGGCCGGTGATGTCGCTCACGGACTTGCGTGTGAGCAGGTCGGTGGTCTTGCTGTTGAAGTATTCAACGCCGAAGTTCAAACGGTTGTTGAACAGGCTGGCCTGCAAACCTACATTGAAACGCTTGGTGGTCTCCCACTGGAGCTTGGGGTTCTGGATGTTGGACAGCACGAGTGCCGTGGCCTTGTCCATGAACTTCGTGTTCTCGAAGTAGGTGCGGGTTGCGTAGTAGTCGATATTGTCGTTACCGCTCATTTCGTAACCTGCGGTGAGCTTCAGGTAGTTGACGGGCTTGACATTGAACCAGTCTTCGGCCGAAATGACCCATGCGGCCTGTACCGAGGGGAAGAGCCCCCAGACAACACCGCCCAACTTGATGCCGCTGTCGGCTTCCTTGCCAAAGCGCGAAGAGGACTCCATGCTGCTGGTCAAGGTGAGGAAGTACTTGTTCTGATAGCTGTAGGCTGCATTGAGGTAATAGGCCAGGTTGGTCCAGTTGTCGTTTGTACCGCCATACGACTTGTACTGCAGGGCATACGACATGTTAGGCATCTTGTCCTGGTCGTTGTTGTAACCGGTGATATTGCTTTCGCCGTAGGAATAGGACGAATAGCGGAAGCCGCCAAGCACAGCGATGTCGTGCTTGCCGTAGTTGTTGCGCCAGTCGAAGCTCAGGTCGTTGTAGATGGTGGTTTCCTTGCCGAACTGCGTACTTACCACACTGGTCACGTTACCGAGGCCCTCAACGTACTTCGAAGGAGTACCGTTCTTGGGCAGATAGTAGCGCTCATTGTTGCGGTTGAGCACGTAGCTGAAGCGGTCCTTAATGGTGAGGTGCTTGTTGATCTTGTAGCTGGGCGAAATGTTCAGGTTGAACTGTGTCTGTTCCTGATAGTTCTTGTTGTCACCCTGTCCGTTCAGCAGTACCCAATAGGGGTTGACCAAGGCGTTGTAGCCGTAGCTCTCAGCATAGCGGAAGGGGTTGGTGGCATCGCTGTACTCCTTGCCTGAATAGACGCGGTCGGTCGACACCAGATTCAGACCCAGCCCCTCGGTGTAGCGCACGTAGTGGGCATAAGGGCTCAAGCTGGGCGACTGGATGAGTCCGAGCACATTGGGCGAGGAGATGTTGCGCTGCGAATAGTCGGCTGCCCAACCGTTGTCGCGCATGTTGTAGGCATTGCGGGCATAAGAGAAGTCCATGCCGGTGACAAAGTCCTTGAACAGGTTGACATCGGTGTTGAAGCGGATGTTCAGACGGTTGAAGTCGTTGCACTTGGCTGTTGCATCGGCCTGCGAGTAGCCCAGCGACAGGTGGTACATGGCCACATCGTCACCACCGTCTACGCTGACTTTGTAGTTCTGGGTGAACACGTCGTGGTAGAGGTCCTTCTGCCAGTCGGTGTCGTTGTGGTACATGTTATAGTAGATGTAGCTGGGGTCCTCATTGAAGTAGGGCATGGTGAGCGAGCTGCTGATGATCTTGGTGTCGGGCACGGTACCAACCACTTCGGTGAAGTAGTTGCGGTACTGGCTGGCATTCATCATCTGCATCTGTTCGGGAGCGGTTTCAAAGCCACCGTATGCGCGGAAGTTGATGCGCGTTACCATGCTCTTGCCACGGCGGGTGTTGACGAGCAGCACACCATTGGCACCCTTGGCACCATAGAGGGCTGTACCGTTCTTCACAACCTCAACGCTCTCAATGTCGTCGGGGTCGATGATATTGAAGAGATTGTTGACAAAGCCCTGGTGCAGGGTGGTACGGTCATACTGCATGTCCATCATCACACCGTCGACAATGACCAAGGGCTGGGCATTGGCATTGAGCGAGTTCAAACCGTTGATGAACATGGCGGCACCTTGCGCGGGCATACCGCCACGGTTGATGGTGCGTACCGAACCTCCCAGTTCCTTTTCGATTTCCTCTTCCATGGTCAGGGCGTTGGGTTCGTTGAACCACGCGGTCTGGTTGTTGTTGAGAGAGGTTCCATCGAAGAAGAAGTCCTTCTTCATGCCTGAGGTGAGATACACATTCTGGCTCTCGTTGCCCTTGACTGCCAGCTGTACGGGATTGTAGTCCTGCATGGCAATGTAGAGCACGCCCACGAACTCGGGCACACGTATCGTGTACTTGCCATCGTCTTCAGTAATGGCAGAATAGAAACGATTGTTCAAAGCCTGTACTTTGGCACCGGCCAAGGGCTTTTTCGTGGCAATGTCGTAGACATAGCCCGAAACCTCTTTCATCTTATATTGGGGTGCTTCGGCTTTCTTTGCTGCAGGTTCAACCGATTCGGTATTGTCGGCAACCACGTCAGCAGCGTCTTCCGGTGTTTGTGCTGAAAGTACACAGGCACCCGAAAGCATGAAGAGACAGACACCTGCACGAAGTGCTCCCTGCATCAAGTGAATTTTCTTGGTATTATTCATTACTTTCGATTTTTAAATGGGTGAGAAGCAATAAGTGTCTCGCAGGGAAGGAGTGTGGCCTTCGGGAGGCTTCGTCCCCTACCCTGCCTGTTCACTTACTTATCATTGCACGTCCTCGGGATGCACTGGCTCAACAACAATCTTGGCGATACTCAGAGCATGCTGGGCCTTCTTTTCTTCCTGGTTGGCAGGAGCTACCGAGAGCATGAGAAGCGGGAAGGAGTTGTTGATGCCCGAAGGCAGGTTTACGTAGCACTTGGGGAACTCTACGCTCTCCCACAGGGTGTAGAACTTGGCTGCATCTTCTTCGATGGTGACAGCGTCGGCCTTGCCCAAGTTGGCAATCACGTCGCCGTCATCGCTATAGAGAGTGGCAGTCAGCTTGGTATTCTGTGCAAGATACGTTTCGGGTTCCTCGTCGGTGGCAGGCTGGTCAATCCAGGCCTTGTCGACGTTGGCGTTATTGGGCAGCAACTGTACGCGGATGCGGTACTTGCCGCTGTAGAGGTTACGCAACGGGATGTACACCTGGAGCACCTGCGAACCGTTGTTCTGGAAATAGCGGTAGGTGCCGTCTTCGATAATCGAGACGTCGACATTGGGGTTCAGATTCTGGCCCTCGGTCAGCACGAAGGTTTCGCCATAGTCACCGTTACGGCCGTTCACCACGCTACCGATGTTGTAGGAGTTGCGCAGGTCGATGGTCTGGTTACGCATGAACGAATAGCTGGGATCCAAATCGTAGGATTCCAAAGGATAGATGATACCGTTAGAAGCCTTCACGTAGTTCACATTGCCAAAGAGCGGGTTCTTGCCCTTGGTTTCGGCATTGGGATTGTAGTAGATGGTTCCGTTGGTGGAGATGAGCGAGTCGGCGTGCTCTGCATAGTTGGCTATGCCGGCAATGTCATTGCGCTCGAACTTCTGACTGAAGATGGAGGGCGAGAAGTACATGCTGGTGAGCAATGCCTTGCGCAGGTTGTACTCTGACAAGGAGTCGGCATCAAGATCCTTCAGCTGCGAAGCGAAGTCAAACTTGCTGTTCTTGTAGTCATACTTGTAGGAAGTGGCATACTTGAAGAGGGGACGTACCTTCTCCAAGGCATCCTCCCATGCGGCATCGGTGGGAGCCACTGTCACATAGAGGCTGTCCTCGTTCTTGATCTGGGCCAGCGACTGGTTCAGCAGTTCGTTCTGGTTGATGTAGGCAGAGTCAACATAAACCATTTCGCCCTTCTCATTCATGGCACCCTGCACACTGCCATCAGCCCAGAATGTGTTCTTGTCGTAGGCTGTCAGCGTGCTGTATACATTGTCGAAAATGTCGGAATGGGCACCGAAGTACTCATATACATTATAGGAGAAAGGTGCAACGCCTTCGATGACGTGCATGGTACCGTTGGCAGCGGGGATTGTCTTCATGTCGGCATGGAGAGGCACACCGTTGAACTGGCCGGCTGCTGCATCATAGGTGCAGAGCTTGCCGTTCAGCAGGCGCACTTCCTGCGTGCCAGGCTGCGACTCGTAGTTGAAGCGGGCAATGTGGTTCTGTGCGAACTGCACACCCACGTTGTACTCCAGCAGGTTGGCCTTCTTCTGCAATTCTGCAATCTGCTTGGCAATCTCACTGTCGGAAGAACCGTCTTCTCCTTCACCGTCAACAGGAGGAACTTCGCCGTCTTCGTCGGCTCTCGAACCGAGCTGGGCACTGAGTGCATCAATCTGGCTGCGCAGCTGGTCGATCTGGTCGAGCTGCTCCAGATAGGTCTGTGCATTGTAGGTACCGTTCAGTGGAGCCCAGAAGGTGAAGCTCTGTGACTGGTTGAGCAGGTCGGCATAGGTGATGCTGCGCTTGGTGTCCTCTTCTTTGGTGTACACCTTCACGCGCTTCAAGATGGCCTCCAGATCGCTCAACTGCTCATTGGCCTCGATGTTCTGCCACAACGTGCTGGTGGCTGAGGGAACATCCGTTCTGATGTCGAAATGGTCGTCGGTACAGGAGGTATATCCCAGGAGCATTGCAGCTCCCAAGATACCACCCATTACCGTATTGTTGGTTAATCGTTTCATAATTGAATGTATTGTGCAAGTTAAAGCTTACCAGATATCCTCAGGCTCTTCGCCGTTGTAAATATTTGTGGGTACAAACTCGAAGTAGTCGAGCATGAGCTGCGTGACATCACTCTCAATGGCTGACTTGAAGCGCAGATAGTAGGTCTTGTTGCGATAGAAGAACTGCTGGTTGAGGATGCGGCGCAAAGCCGGTGTACTCGGACTGGCATTGCGGCAGGTTTCCTTGCCCTTCGAACCATCCACGCAGAAGTAGTTGGGTGCCTTCATGTAGTTCTGGTTACGCAGGTTGCGGTCGTTCTCACGGTCGGTTACCTCATCACCCGTATCTGCTACCCAAGGCTGGCCGGGAATCATCGAGACGGTTTCGCGCTCGTCGATAGGCAGACCGATAGGTGTGGTGGAGTAAGGCGACTCACCGATGTATACCTGCACCATGCAACGCAAAGTGTTCAAAGAAGCACCCATGCGCAGTTCGTAAGTACCGTCTTCGGGCACGGGGGGCAACTTCAACACAAAGTCGAAACGGCCGGAAACCAGAATTTCATCACCCTGATAGTCCTTCCACGAACCATTGCTGGCCACATAGCCGTCCTGCAGATAGTAAATCTGTGTGCCCTGGTTCTCGTTGCAGATGTTAGAGAAGTAACCCTGCGGGAAATAGCGGGCGGAACGGCCGCGCAGGTCGTTCGACACGATTTCGGGCAACATGGTGCTGATGTCGATGCGGATTCTTTCCTTGCCCAATGCCGAACGGGTTTCGGGCGAGTTGACCAGCACGTTGTCAATGGGGAAGTAGAAACCATTGAGTGCGTTGTTGTCGTTTTCGCCGTTCAAGGGGTTCACACGTACATTCAAACCATTGGTCGGTGTGTTGGGCACGAAGCCTGTTTCGTGGTAGTCACCGTCGAAGCCGTTGTCGTAAGAGCTGATACGATTCAGATAGTAATCGGTATCGCCGTCGGGCAACTGGGTTATCTTGAGCAAGCCTCGGGGGCTGCCCTTGGTGGTGTAGTAGTCCCACACGTTGACACTGTAACCGGACTTCAAGGGGTTCTTGAGGTCGGTACCGTAGTCATAGCCATACTCGTTGTGGTGGTGAACAAACTCATCGGTTGCCATACCACCGTCCACGATGTGATAGGCCACAAACTGGTTGAGCGGGTTGGTCGGGCTGGTGTAGTCGGTGGGGAAGTTGTTGGCGTCAATGCCAAGGGCAGCAGCCAGCTTGGACTTCAACACTTCGAACACACCATTGGCACCGTCCCAGTTGGTGACAACACCATTCACCTCGTCGTATTCAGGAGCAGGAACACCCCAGTCGGCCTGGAATACGGCATCGGTCTCGATGAAGGCCGTATAGCCTTTCACACGCTTTTCCATGTAGGGGAAATCGAAGCTGGCGAAACGACGGGTAGAACCGGCGTAGGCCATGTTTTCGTTCTCGTACTCCTCCTCCGACGTGGTGTTTACCGCCAAAGAGTCGGCCCAGCCGGTAATGGTGAGCAGCTGACCCATGATGTGCATGTTGTCGGCAGCCTGTACCAGCTCGGCCACGGAGTTGGTCGAGGGGGCAATCACATGGTCAACCACGTGGAGCATACCGTTCGACACTTCGATGTTGGACTGCGTAACCACAGCGTTGCCGTTGATTACATAGTCATTGCTGGCATTCTGCTCGCAAGCCAAACGTCTGTCTTTCAGGTTTGACGTGCTGAAGGTGCCACCATCACTGGGGAAATCGGCAATTTCATAGGCACCGTTCGTACCGTTGTCGATGATACAGTTCAGGGCCACCAGTTCCTTCTGTTCCTGGGTGAGGTCAGCCAGTGTGGCAGACTCACTGCCGGTGACCTGCTGCAGATACATGCGCACCGCACGGTTGGAGGGAGCGAACACGGTGTAGTTACCACGTGCCGAAAGCACACTGGCCAACACCGAAGCATTGCTCGAACGACCCAAACGCACCTCTTCAAAAAGTGCCTTGATTTCAGACAGGGAGTCCGTGGAGTTGATGCAGTCCATCATGGTCTGCATAGTCTTGATGGCGTATGCATCCTCGCTGATGTCCTCCTTGCATCCGGTCATTGCGAAGGGAGCGGCTATAAGCATACCAGCACCCAGCAATCCGGCCCAACGGCTTATATACATCTTATTCTTTTTCATAACCTACAATCAATTTTTAGTGTAACGATCCCAAACCGGATTCTGGTAGAGGTTGCCACCGTTCTCAATGCCGTTCACCTTGAGTTCCTCATTGTAAATGGGGATGTAGAAACCCCAGAGGTCGCTCAGACGGGTTCTTACGGACGACTTGACAGCAGCATAGGTGTTCAGGGTTGTCTTGGTATCGTTGGAGAACTCAGCCTGACGAACCAAGTCGAACCAACGCTTGCCTTCGCAGACGAACTCGCGCTGACGCTCTCTGTAAGTGAGCACGAGCAAGTCGGCTGCCGTCTTCTCGAAGTTGCCGTCGGCATTCACTCCGTACTTGTCGTCTACGCGGTCGCAGATAAGTTCTTCATCGGTCGAAGAAGCGATAGGATCGTTCGGGCCGACCAGAGCAGGATTGTTGCGCTTGAACAACTGGTTGACCAAACGGTAACCTTCCTGCAGCGTGTTGCGGTCGGTTGTACCCGTACGGGCAATGGCCTCGGCCTTGATGAGCATCATGTCGGCCAGGCGGTAAATGGGCCAGTGTGCATCGTTCGAGTCAGACAAGCGATAGGAAGTGAACGGCGTGCTGCCCGTGGAGTTGGTCGTGAGGTCCTTGATATCCATGAAAGACAAGCCGGTCACCACAAACTTGGAGATGGGCTTCTTGGCTTCCTTCGAGAAATAGTTACAGGTTTCGAACAGACGGAAGTCGGTCTTGCCAAAGCCTGCATCAGGATTTACACTCGTGGCCGAACCGATGAGGTTGCTTGAAATGGCCAGATATTTGGCATTGAGCGAACCGTTCTGGAAGACGGAGAAGTAGGTGTTCACCGTAGAGTTGGTCGTGTTCGTACCGTTATACTGGAGTTCAAGCACAGACTCGCGGGAATTCTGCGCACCGAAGTTATACAGATAAGGCATGTCGCTGATTCCTAAGCCCGACTTCTGGTTGAGATAGAGGGGATAGGGCTGGTTCAGCTCTTCCTGCGACACAACGCTGTTGTTGTTGCTCAGGTCTTCGTCGTATTCTGCCTTGATCTTGTTAATCACCCAGTCAGCATGTTCGATGGACTTCTGCAGACACTGGGAAGCCAGCGTATTGCAGTAGCTGTCGGTGATTTCCTGACCGTCGGCTGTAAGGTAACCGTCAATGGCAACACCCTGCTCGTCGGTCTTGCGGACATCCGAAAGGTTCACCTGGCCCTTGTTGGCCATGTTCACATTGGCATAGAGGGTATTGCCCTTTGCCGTGAAATTCTTCAGCATACAGGCTCTCCACAGATACATGTCGGCGAGGAGGGCATGGACACTGAGCTTCGTGAACTGTCCCTTGTTCTTGGCTTCACTACCGTAATTCTCCACGGCAAAGGCCATGTTGGCCTCGAGCGAGTCGATGCAGGCACCCAAGATGGCTACACCTGACGTGGCGGCAGGCTTTTCCTTGCTGGCCTGTGCATCAGTACGGATGGAGCTGGTGATGTAGGGAACATCACGATAGGATTTTACTAAATAGAAGTAGTAGAGCGAGCGGAGCGCAAGCATTTCTGCACGGATGGCACGATAGTCAGCCCGCGTGAAACTCGGGTCAACCTCCTCATTAGGACGAGTCATGGCCTCACCCTGCTCAATCACCAGGTTGCAATAGTTGATGCCCGTGTAGAAGCCCGACCAGTCAAACATGTTCAAGCTGGGCTGCAGCACAGCATCCTGCAAATAGCTGAGATTGGTTTGCGACATATCGTTGACCGACAGGTTGTCGGCACGAACCTCACCCCAAAGCAGAATCTTCGAGGTTTGGCCGCCCTGTGCCAGCAGCTGATACGCACCGGCACGCACGTTCTCCAAGTCGGCCTTGTCCTGCCAGAAGTTCTCTTCAGGAATCTGGTCAGTAGGAAGGATGGTCAAGAAATCATCGCAAGAAGACAGCGAAGCACTTGTCAGGACCAGACTTCCAGCCAAAAGAAGCTTTGTATATATTTTCTTACTTTTCATGATAAAGAGATTATTTGTGTTCACGAGCCTTCACCCTGGGGGGCTTCAGACCCTCGAACCTGCGATTCACACCCGGCAAAGCGGCTTTGCCCTGCGTGGCGCGCACGCGGTGAAAGCGCAGTTTGAAGATTTCATGCTTAGAATCCGAAGTTCAAGCTGAACGTGAACGAGCGAGAACGCGGAGTTTGCGAGTTGTCGATACAGGGATTCATACCGCCGCAAGAGTGTTCGGGATCAACACCGGAGTAACGCGACCAGAAGATGAGGTTGTTACCCGAAGCGGCAATGTTCAGCGAGCTCAGACCGAGCTTCTTGAGCTTGTCGGG
Organism: uncultured bacterium; assembly: GCA_945869305.1. Taxonomy (GTDB): domain Bacteria; phylum Bacteroidota; class Bacteroidia; order Bacteroidales; family Bacteroidaceae; genus Alloprevotella. Next base: position 42,543 of record CAMBOH010000004.1, on the reverse strand, counting down.
CTTCACGCTGTAGGACAGCTGGAAGTACTGGAAGCGGAGGAAGTCGCCGGGTTCTACGTAGCGGTCACTAACCAAAGAGTTGAAGCTGGAGGTCACAGCCTGGTTGATGGCACGCGGCATGGTCGTTACCTGACCGTTCTTGCGCCAACGGTGGCTTACAGCCTGGCTCTGGTTCTTGTTGCTCAACATGCTCTCGGCATTCAGGCGGGCCAAGTTGATGATCTTGTTGCCCACGCGGAAATTGAAGTTGGTCTTCAAAGTCCAGCGGTCATACTTGAACTCCAGACCGAAACCACCATTGAGTTTGGGGTTGGAGGTACCGAGATAGACAATATCAAGCTCGTCGATGTTACCATCGTGGTTGATATCTTCATAGATGGCGTCACCACCCTGGAACTGGTAGTTCTTGCCACCGTAGTTGAAGTACATGGGGAGCGGGTTGCCGTTCTTGTCGTATACTACATTGCCGGCAGCATCGAATACGATAGGCGTAGACTTGCGAAGCGCAGGGTCAGTCTGGGCGGCAGCCGTATTCTGGTTGCCCTGTGCATCGTACCACTGGTTCTTCTCGTCGTTGGTGAAGTAACCGTTGTGGTCATAGTCGAAAGCGTAAACGCCCTTGAAGCGGAAACCGTAGATGCCACCGAGAGCATTACCGATCTGCACGCGCTTCATGTATTCACCGTTGGCGTAGCCATAGTCCACATTGTTGGAAGCCAATACCGAAGCATCCATCTTGGTGATGGTGTTCAGGTTCTGGGCGATGTTACCGCGCAGCTTCATGCTGAACTTGCCCACCTTGAAGATTTCACGGGTGCTGGCATAGAGTTCCCAACCTTCGTTCTCCATGTCGCCGACGTTGGCATAGGACAGGTAGGAGAAACCAGAGGTAGAAGGAACACGCACGTTGGAGTTCAACAGGTCGGTGGTCTTCTTGTTGTAGACGTTCAGGTTCAACTGAATCAGGTCCTCAAACAGGTTCAAGTAAACACCGACGTTCCATGACTTGGTCTTCTCCCAGCGGATTTCGGTGAGCTTGAGATTGGAGGGATACATCACCTGTGTACCATTGTAGGCGGTGTTGTTGCTGGCGTACTTGTTGTACATCAAGCCTTCGGAACCCGGCGTGTTACCGTTGATACCCCAACCCGGAGCCAAGGCGAACATGCTGACTACCTTCTTCAAAGGTTCAAAGAAAGCTTCGTCCGAAATGTTCCAACGGCCGGAGATACCGGGGAATACACCCCACTTGTTGCCCGAACCGAAACGGGTGCTACCATCGGCACGCACCGTCACGTCGAACACGTACTTCGAACCGTAGGCATAGTGCAGAGAGCCCAAGCCCGATGCTTCATGGCCCTTGCCCGTACCGGTCCAGGAGTCGGTCAGATAGCCGGGAACTGTCGGGTCGGAGATACCACCGACAATACCGTTAGAAGAAAGATACTGGGTAGTGGAGTTCTGGCTTGATACCTCAAAGCGTCCCATTACCTGCAGCTGGTGCTGGTCGTTGGCGAAGTGGGGATGGAAGGTCAGCTGATGACGGGTCGTGAACTTGAGGTGCTTCTGTTCGTAGTCAGAAGTAAGGTTCGTACCGCCCGAATCGTACCAGCTCTTCGAGGTCAGTGCACCGGGATAGTAAGAATCGTCGGTCTGCGTAAAGGCGTTGAGGTAAACCTCGCCACGATAGTCCAGCTGCGTCTCGTCGTCGCTCTTGCCCAACAGCTTGTACTCAAGCTGGAACTGGGGCTGGATGGTGTAAGAAGAGGTGTTGGCCCAAGCCAGGTTGGCAATTGCCACAGGGTTACCGTTTTCAACCATGTCGCTCAGGAAGTAAGACGACTTGCCACTGGTAGGACTGATCAGACCTCTTTCACCGGCTGCGGGAGGCATGATAAAGTATTCGCCCGTGTTGAAGTATTCGCCTACGCCGTCGGCGGTTTCGCGATACTCATTACGGTATACCGACATGTTAGGCATGGCGTTGTAGGCACGGCCCAACAGGTCGCTGGTGTAGTTCTTCTTGTTCTTGGTGTAAGTCAAGGCAAACGTTGACGAGAACTTGATGCGGTCAGACACCCAGTAGTCGAGTGCCAGACGGGTTGTCAAACGGTCAAGAGCCTGCTTGATGATGGTACCGGTCTCGTGGTCATAGGTACCTGACACACGGAAGTTGGCCTTTTCACCACCACCCGAAACCGAAACGGAGTAGTTGTGAGTCTGACCGAACTGTGTAACCTCCTTCACCCAGTCGGTGTTCTTGTTATAGTTACCATAATAAGAGGAGTAGTTCTGCAGATACATGATTTCTGCGATGTTCGACTGCTCTTCCGACAGGATGCGGGGATTGTGGTATGCTTCCTTCAACATCATGGTGTAGCCGTCACCGTTCAGCATGTTCATGCCTTCGGGCTGCCAGGCACCAGAAAAGCGGTAGCTGAAGTTCACGCGGGTCTTGCCGCGGGCACCACGACGGGTAGTGATTTCGATTACACCGTTTGCACCTCTCGAACCCCAGATAGCCGTTGCCGCAGCATCCTTCAGCACCTTGATGCTGGCGATGTCTTCGGGAGCTACCTGCAACAGAGTGGCGAACTGCTCTTCGTTCTCCATGTTGTCGAGGTCGAGATCATCATTGTTATAGTCCTCCAGGATGTTGCCATCAACTACAATCAGAGGTTCCTGACTACCGTTGATAGATGAAACACCACGAAGACGCATACTCGAACCGGAACCCAGGTTACCAGAGTTTGACACGATATCCAAACCGGCAATCTCACCCTGGAGTGCGTCGGCTGCCGTTTCGAACGACAGACCGGCCATCTGGTCCATGTCGAGTGTCTGCTGGGCTGTCGAAATTTCTCGTTCGGGAATGACCAGACCATTGGAGCGCGTCTTACGGGTCACCGTAACCGAAGCTTCCTTAAAAGTATTCTTGTCGATCAGCTCGATGTTGAACTTGGTGTTTGCACCGATAGCCAGCACCTTGGTCTGATAACCGATGTAAGATACTCTCAATTTGTTCTCAGGATTCTTCACAACCATCGAGAAGTTACCGTTGGCATCGGTCTGTGCTGCAGTAACGTTACGGTTATTCTTATCCTGCTCTACAACATACGCCATGACAATCGGTCCGTCCTGTTTACTCCAGACACGACCCGAGATGCGCTTTTGTGCGTACGAAAGGGAGCAGCAAAAGCACAGCGCAAGCGTCAATAGAAACTTGATGTTATTCATAATATTAGATTTATTACATAAGACGGAACTTCTTCACAAATGCCTTTGCTTCGGCGGGAGTTTCCCAAGCCTTACTGAAGTTGTCCTTCAGGCTGCTGTCGAAGAGGAGATAATTGTTCACATTGTGCAGCACCACGTAAGAAGACGAACGAATGGCGCGGGCATTGTCGGTCGGAGCATCCAGCTCAAAATCGCGTGCCAACTGGTTGTAAGTACCCGTCACGTTGATCGAGCGGTTGCTGTGGTCGGTCAGTGAGATGGCACCGGGAGTCTGGTGTACATAGACGCTGAGGTAGTTGCCCTCTTCATCGGAGCAAGCCGACTGACACTGAACTTCGTCCGTACAGTTATCAACAAATACCGACTGGTCACAGAAGTGGTACTTCAGGAAGTTTACGTAGCAGACAAGCATGGCCTGTGCCTTGGCCTTGGCTTCAGGGTCAAGCACATTGTTTTCGTCAGTGTTCTCGTCAACAAACTGCTGGATTTCCTCGATGGTCTTCAAACCGTTGTTGAAGGCGCTCTGCATGGCATCGGCAGAGGGTACGAAAATCGTGTAGCGGTAGTTGTTGAAGAAACGAACCAACTGCGTGTAAGTCTTGGTGGTCAGGTCATACTGGGTGTAGCGCTCGTTTTCGCTGGAGAAGATCTGATACTTCTTGGATTCGTTCTTCCAATCGGCATCTTCCATATCGTCCTCATGGAACAGGGTGTACACCAGTTCGGTGTTGCGGTCGAGTTCCAGACAAGCGTTGAAGAAGTCCATATAGCTGTCAGTGGTGCTCATCACGCGATAGGCATTGTTCACTGTAGCCTGGATAGGACGGTCAATAAAATAAGTCATACCGTTACCGTAGCCATTGGTGCCGCGGCTCATGTCGTGGCTGGCCTGTACGGTACAGTCAAAGTCGTTGGTGTCATACGCGTCGTTGTTCAGCCAGTTCTGCATACCGCCTTCAACCTTCATGCCCACATTGGAGCCGTTGTTGCGGCCGGACTTGATAAACACAGGTGCACCGCTGCGCGAGAGGAAGTACTGGCGAGAAGTGTTCACGCCCAGTTCGCCCTCGTCACTGTTCTCATGAACCAGGATGTGCTGGTCGAGCATGTCGGTCAGCATCTGTGCCTTCACCTTACCCCATTCTGTGTCGAGGTCGATGTCGGCCGATACCGTCTGCTTGGGTGTGCCGCCGGTAGACTCGTTCAGCGGAGTCTTCTGGTCAAAGGCATAAGCCTCGGCACGTACGGCCAGACGCTTGCCACCCGACGCCTTCACCTCTTCGGGCTGGAAGGTCCAGAAGCGGTAGTTGGTCTTACGGGCAGCCGAAAGGCTCATGGGGTCAATCATACCGTAGTTCTTCAAACCTTCGTCGGTCGGAACGAACAGGGTGAAGTTCGACTGCATGGCGAGCAGGTAGGTGCTGTAGAACTTACGCAACGGAGCGTTCTGGTAGTTGGTCGTCGTGAAGTTGTCATCAGCGTGAATCACACGGTTCATCACCTGGGTACCTTCGTTATAGAGCACCGGAGCCATGACTGAGGAGTAGGTAGCCGGACCAATGACACGGTTCATGACATATACGACACCGTTGTTGGCCAGCAGCACCTTGTCAAACAGGGCCTTGTATTCGGCAATAGACTTGTAGGTCTCGGCACTGAACATCTGGTCCTGGGCATCGTTCATGATGGTCAGGTACTTGCTGGGCACAGACTCGTTGAACGATTCCTTCATCAGGTTGGCAATCAGAGGTTTCACGATGTTCAGAGGAATCTGGAAGAGGTTGAACTGCAGGTTCTCGTAGGTATTGGGACGCGTACCGTAGCGTTCGATCAGCATCTTGCCACCGCCGTTCACGAAGTATTCGCGCATAGCCTCATCAGAGGGCACGAACATGGCAGCCATGTCCTGTTCCTTGGTCGAGTTGTTCACACTGTAGGTATTCCATCCCGGGTCATAGGCCAGCGAAGGATAGTCACCCAATGTTTCTCCATCAGGATCAAGCGTAATGGCACCGATTTGCGAACGCTGCGAGATATAGAGCTTCTGGAACACGGAGTCGGCGGCAATGTTGTGCAGTGCCTTGTACTCCTGTGTCAGCGTAGCATCGTAGTAAGGTGCGCTGAAGCGCTCCAGCATCGAGCTGAAGAGGTTGGTAGAACCGTTGGTACGGATTACCTCTGCCATATTGGAGGGCGTAACCATCACCTTGTCGAGCACGTGGAAGTAACCGTTCAAGCAGACATTGTCGGCCTCCGTAATCTGACAATCATAAGCATAACTGCGGTTCTCAGTGTTTTCATCGCTCCACTCCTTATCTGTATTGTCCAGGTTCAGAACGAACGAGACATCTCCGTGAGTAATCTTCTTTTCCTTCAGTTGAGCTTCGAGGAAGTGGGTGAACATGGGCTCAGTCTTGTCGAGAGCCAGATAGAGGCCCTTGCCGCCATTGCGGTACTTGTCCCAGAACTTCTTGTCCACGTTCGTCGGCTTTCCGTTTTCATCAAGCTGGCCTTCGTTCAGGTTCTCAAAGAGTTCCTCTGAACGGAAGAACGGCACAGAGTCAGTTGCCGAGATACCCGACAGCTGACGCAAGCAAAGATTCTTCACCGGTCCTTGAATGGTGGTGAGCATCTCCAGCACATAAGCGTTGTTCAGCATAGAACCATTCAGGAGCAGACGCTTCTGGCTGGTCGAGAGCTGGTCATAACTGCGAACGGGGTTACCCATTCCATCCACCCAGGCTGTTTGTGTGGCAAAGAAGTTCTTGTAAGCCTCATCGTCGGCAACGAAGAGGGTCTTACTACCCGTTTGCGACATCACGTCCTTGTAACCGAGTTCGTCAATCAACTTGATTACCGTCGTGAAATTCTGCCTTTTGTTCAACTCGTCGTAAATACTCTCTCCAAGGAATGACGGACTCGTTTCGTCGAGGTCGAAATCATCGGAGCATGAGTACGTTACGCCGCATGTCGACAGCAAACACACTGCACCAAGCAGCGTCTTTCCCATTCTGCAAAAACGGTTTTTCATACGCATTAATTAGATTAGTTCTTTTTGTTTTATATTTTCCTGAAGGATTTAGGAGGGTTGTGCCAGCTATAGGTGATGACGCAACCGAAAGGGTATGTATAAAGATTTGGATAGGTCAACAGCAGGGCCTCTAAGCGGCGATTTTTAAAAGCCAACACTTCAAAACGCGCAGCTATACCTAAACGTCTCTTAATGCAAATTGCCACCAGACACGCAGGCACAGGCCATGTAGTGACTGCAAATTTAATCGTTTTTTCATGGCAACGGCCAAGACTGCAGGGCTACTTTTTAGGCGATTAAGAATTATTAAGAGTAAAAATGAGGGGAAATGTTAAACGCTTCTCAGCTCGGAAAGAGCAAAGTGTAAGCTTTTTTCGTCGATGTACATACGCGCGTCATTGGCGAAGTGCAGATAACAGACAATTAACCCGTTGATTCTCAATACGCTTTTACCGCCATGCACTCTACCTCAATGAGCCATTCGGGACGACACACCCTACCCGACAGCACCAAACAGGGCACATCGGGAAAGCGCAACCGCAAGTAGCGCGAGACGGAGGCCTTGTCGGCCACATCGCGCAGGTAGACCACAAAGTAGGACACATCGGCCAGCGAAGCCCCGCCCGACTGCAGCAGCTTTTCGATGTTCAAGAAAAGGCGGCCGGTCTGGGTGAGCACATCGCCGCGATGGACACAAGCACCCGTGCGGTCTATGCTGGCTGTGCCCGAAATCATATACAGTTGCTCGCGGGGCAGCGAAAGACGCGTGCCGCGCTCAAAAGCTACACCGTATTCATGGGTGGGATTGAGATAGTCCAAAGCGTGCAGATAAGACACCGCTTCGGCTGGCAGTCCGCCGACCGAAAAGAAGTCTATGGCCACGGAAGCATTCACACACTCACTGGCTCCGCCAATGCCGGTCGATGCGATAAAGTGTGTTTCGGGTGTCAAGCCACATTGGCCGAACACATCGTTGCGTGCCTTGACAACTTCGGCATACTGATTGTCTACGTCACGCACGTAAATCCAGGTGCGCTGGCAGTGATCTTTGAGATTCAAGCCCAGGCTCCGTAACTGCGCTTCGTGGCTACAGAAGGCTTGTTTTGTCTGTAGTTCAGGCGTTTCGGGCATTCCTTCACCCGTCCACCGGACTGTCTGGAACAGATAATCCAATCCGTCAACCGTCAGCCTGACGCATTGCCCGTCGGGCAGCTGCCTTACCTCACGGCCTTCCACCTTGCCCGCCACGAACCAGAGCAGCACAGCCAGTTTGCCGCCTCCCAACGGAGGTTGTTCCACGAAGCTCACCACGCCCAGTCCGCAAAAGTCTGCCACCAAGCGGTGGGCACGCAAATCGACACATTGGTTTGCGGCATCGGTCACATAGATACGCATTTGCAGCAGTGCGTCCAAACTGCATTCGCCTGCTCTGAGCAGGTTTTCCATCTGGCGCAACAGGTCGTCGGCCTGTTGCAGCAGGGTCTGGCCCGCTTCGGGCTGCAATACATAAAAGCGACAATTTTCCATGAATAGTTAGGAATACTCGTTAGTCTAAGGCTTTTCCTCTTACTTTCTGACAAAGGTTCTCCCTGTTTATCCAGACAGAGCCCCTGTCGTAGCCCATGAGGCCTGACTTTCGCTGCATAGCGGCTGCCTGCCTCAAATTGCGTGCAAAAGTAACGAAAGATTTTTATCTCCCCTTTCAGCCACCACGTTTTTTTGCCTTCACCGTCTGAGGCTAGTAGCTTACAAACCGCTCTTACACTACAAGGCGGCCTGCCGGTTTTGCCCAAAACCCCTGCTTTCGTCCTATGGACTGCCCGACAGGTATCTTTTAAGGCTATTTCCGAAAGTCTGAAACGTCAATTCTTTTTACCAAACAAGCCTTCTTTTCCATTGAGTTCCAAGATTTGTTCAGAAAAGCTCCTCCTATTAAACAATTAAGCTGAAAAAGGCAGAAATTTTTTCCCGGCAATCGGACGAATCCAAGCGGCTTATATCTTACACAAAACTCTGCAAAATGTGCAATACATATCTGCGTAATGCCAATTCACAGAGAAACCCCAAACATCCGTCATGTAGCACACCGCCGACGGAAAGGCACACGCGACCCAACGAACGACAAGCAGAAAGAAGAAACAAACGAGACAAAGCGCATTTTATTGCGCAACGCTTGCTGTTTCAAACAGAAAAAACTATTTTTGCATCACGAACCAATACCCTAAAGCCTATCGAACTACATTACTTCGCAATATCAACATATCTATAAGTAATGGAAGAATTGACTTTGCGCACCGACGATGAGTTGGTCGCTCTTTTTGTGTCCGGCTGCAACGAGGCATTCGATGTGCTGTTGCTACGCTACCAAGATAGGCTCTATTCCTACATATCATACATTGTACGAAACGAAGACATGGCAGACGACTTGTTCCAAGAGACGTTTGTCAAGGCCATCATAACCTTACGCCAAGGCCGCTACAAACACAGCGACAAGTTCTACGCCTGGCTAACCCGCATCGCCCACAACCTGCTCATCGACCAGTTCCGCCTGGAACGCAACGAGAACATCCTGTATGAAGATGATGCCGAAAACGCGTGGCAGAACGCAGCCCTGCTGGAGGACTCCTACCGGGAGAGCGAGATGGTGACAGAACAGGTGCTCAACGACGTGCGCCGCCTCATGGACAACCTGCCCGCCAACCAGCGCGAAGTGGTGCACATGCGCTTCTATCAGAACCTGAGTTTCAAGGAAATATCCGACATCACCGGGGTCAGCATCAACACGGCCCTGGGGCGGATGCACTACGCCATACTCAACATGCGACGCATGGCTTCCCAAGACCACATCTCGTTGGCCGTATGACCCCGTCCGCAGCCTGCCCACAGCCGACCCTCCCGCTCCAGGACAGGCTCAACCGATGACAAACAGGCATCTGCCGAAAATGCTTTGCCGCTTTCCGGTACGCTCCTGACAGCCCGCAGCCCTGTTACGCGAGCCTGCAAACAGCAATTGCCAGCAACCTACCCGCAATCCCAACATGAACACCATGACAACTGCCGGGACGTTGCCGGCAATTGCTGTTTGCCAAAGCATCCCTGCCTTTTGGACCGGCAACCTGCAGGCAAACGACAGAAAGTGCACAAAGCGGCAAGAGAGACAAAAACTTAATAGCCGCAGGCTGATGTCGGCCCGAAATAATTCGTACATTTGCACAACATTTCATCACCGATTGCAACCTGCGCTGTGTCCGGAGGCCAATCGGAAGGACCAACCCCATCAAGGCAATCCCATGGGCAACAACACCTTCTTTAAAATAGACATTGACCAGATTCTGGACAACAAGGCAGGCAGCAAGGCCCGCTTTGTACCGGGATTTGTACGTACTTGGCTGAAAGGCATTGCGCATCAAGACGAGGTGAACGGATTTCTGGAAAGTGCCGGCAACAAGCAAGGGGTTCCCTGGTTGGATGCAGTCATGGAGTTTCTCGATGTCACGCTCGACATTCACGGTATGGAAAACCTGCCCGATGATGCCGACGGCAAGCGTTTCACCTTTGTCAGCAACCATCCATTGGGCGGACCCGACGGCATAGCCATCGGCCAAGTGCTGGGGCACCGTTATGACGGACGCATACGCTATCTGGTGAACGACCTGCTGATGAACCTTCACGGACTGGCTCCCCTCTGCGTGCCCATCAACAAGACCGGCAAGCAAAGCCGCGACTTCCCGCGACTGGTCGAAGCAGCATTCGGCAGTGACAACCACATCATCATGTTCCCCGCCGGACTCTGTTCGCGCCGCCAGCAGGGTGTCATACGCGACCTGCCCTGGAACAAGACGTTTGTCACGAAAAGCGTTGAGACCCAGCGCGATGTCGTACCCATCTACTTCAGCGGGCGCAATTCAGACCGCTTCTACAACCTGGCCAACTTCGGCAAGCGCCTGGGCCTGAAGTTCAACATCGCCATGCTCTATCTGGCCGACGAGACCTTCAAGAACCGGCACAAGACCTTCAGCCTGCACATCGGCAAGCCCATTCCCTGGCAGACCTTCGACCGCAGCCGCAAACCCGCTGAATGGGCTGCATGGGTACAGGAGCAGGTCTACCAACTCCCTTGAACGCGCCCATCGCCAGCCGCCGCGCTCCCACAGCAGGCCGACAGACCGCCGGAGGAACGCCCGCGGCCCACATTCCCAAGCCAATATTTCAAACCATCCGCAACTTTTCTTAGTCTGAAACCAGATGCAAGCTATCATCCCCCCCGTTGACAAGAAACTTCTGCAAGCCGAGCTGACACCCGACAGGCGACTGCGTGCCACCAACAAAGCCGGCAATGAAATATACGTCGTCACCTACCAGCAGGCCCCCAACGTGCTGCGCGAAATCGGACGCCTCAGGGAGATTGCCTTCAGAGCTGCTGGAGGCGGCACGGGCATGGAACTCGACTGGGATGAGTTCGACACCTGCGAGCATCCCTATTACCAGCTCATCGTGTGGGACCCCGAAGAGGAGCAGATTCTGGGTGGCTACCGCTTCCTGCCGGGCAACGAAATCTCCCTCAATGCTGACGGACAGCCCAGTCTGGCCACTGCCCACATGTTCCACTTCTCCGAGGAGTTCATGCACACCTATCTGTCCGACACGGTGGAACTGGGCCGCTCGTTCGTCACACTTGAATATCAAAGCACCCGCGCACTGAGCAAGGGCATCTTCGCCCTCGACAACCTGTGGGACGGACTGGGTGCGCTCACGGTGGTCATACCCAACCTCAAGTACTTCTTCGGAAAGATGACCATGTACCCGTCGTTCAACCGCCAGGCGCGCGACATGATCCTCTTCTTCCTCAACAAGCACTTCGGCGACCCCGACAAGCTGGTCGTGCCCATGTGCCCCCTCCACATCGAAACACCCGAGGAGGAGCTCCGACAGCTCTTTGTGAACGACGACTTCAAGCAGGACTACCGCACGCTCAACACCGAGGTACGCAAGCGCGGCTACAACATTCCGCCCCTGGTGAACGCCTACATGGGACTCAGTCCCACCATGCGCATGTTCGGCACAGCCGTGAACCATGAGTTTGGCGAAGTGGAAGAAACGGGCATTCTGATTGCAGTCGACGAGATTCTGGAACAAAAACGGATGCGCCACATTGACTCTTTTGTCGAAGAGCATCCCGACAGCCTGAACCTCTTCACCGAACTGTTCAAGAAGAAAAACTGACAGCTCCAAGGCCAAGCCGCACATCGCTGAAACGGCCCGTGCGGACATGATGCCGATATGCTTGCTGCCTTGCACTGACGGGGCATACACCCCGAAGCGGGCGCAGCCTCAACAGGCAGAGCGGGTTTTCCATACACGACAAGCACAGCTACCACCCATGCTGAAGCAACTTGTCGCCAGTTGGAAAACCCGCTCTGTCTGTTGGGACTGCGCCCGCTTCCATGTGCTTCAAACCCACAAACCGCACACAGCCCCACCCTACAGCTCCACATCGATCGGCAAGGCCTCGTTGCGGTCGTTCACATAACTGCGCGGACGCTCCTCAAAAGAACCGCTGGCCAACGAGAGCGAATCTGCTCGGACTGGTGTATGTACCCCGCCCAGTTGCAGCAGGGTGTGGAAGGTGGACACACTGCTCTCAACCTGCCGTTCCCTATTGGCCTGCAACGCCTGGACCTCGGACGGAAACAGTTCATTATAGCTGTCAGAAGTCCACACTAAAAGAGGCACGTGCAACTCATACCGCGAAGCCTTCTGGCCGGCATGAAGAAAGAGGCTGCCGTCATCATCAAAGATGTTTTCACCATGATCGCTGGTGTAGAGCATGGCCGACAAACCTCCCCGCGCCTGTAGCAGACTGATGATGCGATGCAACAGGTGGTCGGTGAAACGCAACGTGTTGTCGTAGGCATTGAGCAGACAGCTACGGTTTTCGGCAACAGCCTCCGCACGGTCATCGGGGGTAAAGAAAGCCCACTCGCGGCTATAGCGTTCGCGGTAGTTGAAGTGCGAGCCGTAGGTGTGCAAGACCACAAACTCCTTCGTGCGACCTTGGGCCAGCACCGAATCCAGCGCATCGACCAGCCCTTCGTCCGACCGGTCTGTATCGGCGGCATCCTTCTGTTCTTTCAGAAAGACCCACTCGTCGGCCTGCATCCCCAGAAAGTCAATGATGGAATGGTTGCGCCGCTGGTTCGACAGGAAAACTGTGTGGAAACCCGCCTCTCGGAATGCCGCCAGAATGCCTTTCTCATGATACAGGCGGTTGTAGTCGGTCGCCGTGGCAGCTGTCAGGAGCATGGGGACACTGCGGTGAGTGGTATTCGACTGCGTGGTGACACGGCTGAACGCCACCAACGACTCCTGCCGCGACAACCGCGGATTGGTGTCGCGTCTGTAGCCATAAAGCGCGAAGTTGTGGGCACGGGCCGTTTCGCCAATCACCAATACATACACCTCAGTGCTGTCAGCCGGGTGTTCGCTGCGGGCCTCGAAGCGATAGCCGGCCGTAGCTTCGACGTAATGCAGCTGCTGATAGCCTCGTTGCAGGGCCAGTCCCAGATTGTAACACACGTTGACAGGATAGAGCTGTTCGCTCACGCAATACCCCTCCCGACGCACGGCCACCTCGACACACAGCGTACCCGCAACGACCAACACACCGCCTACCTGTCGCGCCCGTCGCAGGAAGAGGACTGTGAGCGTGTGCCGCCCATGCCATGCCCATACGGCGGCAACAAGCAAAGGCAGGTAGATGACAAACACGCTGCCCACCGCCGGCACCAAGTTGTCGAGCAGTTCCCTGATTTCGTCGGAGTTGGAAGTCACCACGTTCAGGAACATGTCGACCGATATGATGCCCTGTCCGAACAAGTAGAGCAGCACCAACTGGAAGGCGGCAAGGAACACGAAGGGGAAGACCATCCACACCGACTTGCCGGGATTGCGGAAGACCGTAAGCAGACATACCGCCAGTCCCAAGGGAAAGACCAGATTGGCCACACAGGCCCAGAGGCCCATGCCTTCTGTAAAGCACAGGCCGACGTTGGGCAACAGGAGGGCCGCCACGGCATAGAAGTACAGGACTTTTTCCTTCATCGGAGATGAGAATCAGAATGCTTCGTTGATGTTGAACAGAAAGCCGGACTGACCGCTCTTGCCGAAGCCGTAGTCCAAGCGCACGTTCACGTCTTTCTTGAACTCCCAGCGGTAGCCTATGCCGTAGTTGGGCAGCACGTGTTTGGCACGCAGCGAACTAAACTTGTCGAACACGGTGCCTGCGCCGACCCACAGCGTGATGCCGTTCCGCTTCCACACATGCTGGCGCAGCTCTACTTGGCTTTCGACCTTGCACTTGTCGCGATAGCGGCCCTCGTAATAGCCACGCATCGACATGGAGTTGCCTAACTGGGCCATCATGCCCCACGACGGATTTCCGAAGTTGAGCGTAGAGCGGAAGTCGGCTGCCAGAATACCGCCCTTCCAGACTTTCTGGTAGCCGCTCACACGCAACTCGGTGGTGCTGAAGGCATAGTCGTTGCCCAGAAAGGCCGGGCGGAAGGACTGTGCCACCTCGACATAAGTTCCTCGGTGCGGATTGGTGAGCACGTCGCGTGAGTCGTAGACCATCGACACGCCGCCGCCCACGTTCCAGACACTGCGGTCCATGCCCTGCAACAGCTCGGGCCGCTCCATGTCGCGCACCGTCACATAGTCGAACTCAGCTGTCGGACCTATATAGAAATGGTCGGCCACACGGACCAGGAAGGAGGCTTTCACCCTCGCCTGCCACCGTTTCAGGTCGCTCTCGTTTCGCTTGTCGTTGCCCATGGCATAGCCGATACCCCAGAACTTGGAGGGAAAGGAGAAGAAGAACAAGGTGTAGTCCAGCCGATAGCGGCCCTGCGGGAAGAGGTGGTTGCCCCGAATACCCAACAGATAGAAGCCCACTGTCGACACATCGCTGTAGAGGGACACGTTCGAAGGCGGGAGCAAACTGTCAGCCTGTGCCGTACGGTAAAGTCCGGCTGCCACCAGCCCCACGCCCAGCTCGGTGTCGGTGCTGTAGTGCGGACCGCCGATCACGCTGAAGTCGAACTTCTTGTGCCGCTTGTTCTTGTTGGCATCGTTGAAATAGTCCAACAGCCGTTTCGTCCACGACACATGAGGCTGCGGCAGGCTGTCAGCCGCTACGGAGTCGGCACACGTGCCGTCTACAGCCACCCCACATGCCCGTACCGGGACTGCGGGCAGGAGGAGGGTGAGGAGTAAAAAGAGGAGGAGAAAGGTAAAGAGTTTCATGAAGAAGGTAGGGAGGTAAGGAAGAAGGGAACGGCTCAGCGCGCCACGGAACGGCGCTCTGTGCGTATGGCCCTGAGCCTCATTGCCTCTGGCTATGGTCGCGAGCCATTAGTACACCAGCCCGGCATTGTCCACCCAGAAGGTATTGCCCGGACTGCCCACATAGGCACCACCGTGGCTCGACGAGAATTGCAGGATGAGGTGAGTGGGCGTTTCGGTCGGTGAAGCCCAGCCCGTTTCGCGCACCGGCACACTCTGGCCCTTGCTGTTGCGGGCATAGTCACACGTACGCAGCCCCATGTGCGTGGCATCGTAGCCGGGATGGTTGCGTATGTCGCCATAGAGAATCTCATAGGTAGCCCCTTCCACCCAGCCCTTGGTCGACTGGCCGTAAGTGACCACACAGGTGCCCACGCGCTTGGCGGTGATTTGTCCCTTGGCATCCTCGGTGCGCTTTTGCAGGTAGAGCACGGTGATGGCCTTGTCGCGGCCGCTGACCGTCTGTTTGCTTCCGAAGCCTGTTTGCTTCACGCGGTTCGGCTCTCCGCTCAGTGCCACGCGGTAGTCGTAGCGCAGGGCCTTGGGCCTGTCCTTGAAGGGCACGCCCCAGTTCACGGCCTTCTCAGCGTCCTTGGTGCTGGTGATGGGTTCCTTCATGTCGCCCAGAAAGATGGAGCCGGCGGCCAGCACGCGAATGTTGACCACGCCGAGCACCGTCACCTGCTCGATGTGGGTGGTCATCTTCACGCAATAGCCCTTGCCGTGGGTGTCGCGATATACAGAATTGTTGGTCTTCGTGATGCCCGACACGCGGGCCAGTACATTCGAGGTGGCCCACGGCGAACCGCCCTGGTTGGTGTAGGGGGTGCTACCCTCCAAGGTCATCGAAGGGCCTATCTCATAGAGGGTCTTCTGGTTGCCGCCAATGACGGCCGACTCCTTGATGTGGCGCACCACCCAGGTGTCGAAGTGGCCGTACCTGAAGGGTACGAACCGCCCCTCTATCGTGGCTGCCGTTCCACACGAGGCCGGGGCGGCAACAGGTGGCTGCACCCGAAGCGGACACTCGGGCCTGACTTGCTGCAAGGGCAAGAGGCTGAGCATCACTGCACATAGCTTGCCGTTCATGATTGTTGTCGTTATGGATTCCTTTACAGAAGAAGCCGCGCTCCGGCGCAGGCCGGCTCACGACATGCAAAGTTGCCAAACTTGGGCCAGGACTTACTCTTTCTTTTCTCGCCAAATCTGTTCTTTTTCGCATCTGTGCGCATTTTCGTCCAATATTGTCCTATTTTGACTTCAACAGCACATTTTTATCGGAAACACGGTCACGCGAATCGGGATATATGTCTACATTTGCAGGGAACAGGGCCATTGCGCCGCACCCGCCGCGTGCGAGGTGCGCACCGCCCTGAGTTTCGGCCGCCACAGTCCGCACCCGGTGCGGCGGCCCGCCGTCCAGCAGGACCCGCAGGCCATGCTGCCGGCCCAGCCTGTCTCTACAACCCTTTATCTCCTATATCCATGATCACAGAAAACGACAAGATTTTGCTGAACCGCAAGGGCATCAGCGAAGAGAAGCTGAACGCACAGTTAGCATGCTTTGTCCAGGGTTTCCCCTTCCTGAAGCTGGCCGGAGCCGCCAGTGTGGAAAAAGGCATCCTGGTGCCCGCCGCCGAGGCCGAGGCCAACTACCTGGCAGCCTGGAAGGCCTACACCGCAGACGCGGCCCACAAGGTGGTGAAGTTCGTGCCTGCATCGGGTGCGGCCAGCCGCATGTTCAAGGACATGTTCGCCTTTGCCGACGCTCCCTATGACGTGCCGACCACCAGCTTCGAGCAGACCTTCTTTGCCCGGATTCACGACGCCGCCTTCTATGCCGACCTCAACGCTGCCTGCCAGCGGCTGCACGGCAAGGACATCGACACGCTGCTGTCTGAAGGACAATACAAGACTGTGGTTCGCGCCATGCTCGATGCCGACGGCCTGAACTACGGTGCCCTGCCCAAGGGCCTGCTCAAGTTCCACCGCTATGAGGCTGAAACGCGCACCCCGCTCGAAGAGCACCTCGTCGAAGGCGCGCTCTACGCCCGTCAGAACGACGGTTGCGTCAACGTCCACTTCACCGTTTCACCCGAGCACCGCGCCCTGTTCGAAAAGCTCGTGGCCGAAGTAGTGCCGGCCTACGAGCAGAAGTACGGCGTTCGCTACAACGTGAGCTTCTCCGAACAGAAGCCCAGCACCGACACGGTGGCTGCCAACGCCGACAACACGCCCTTCCGCAAGGCCGACGGCTCCCTGCTGTTCCGCCCTGGCGGCCACGGCGCACTGATTGAGAACCTCAACGACATTGAGGCCGACGTGGTCTTCGTGAAGAACATCGACAACGTGGTGCCCGACCGCATCAAGGACGACACCGTGCGCTACAAGCAGCTGCTGGCCGGCGTGCTGGTCACGCTGCAACAGAAGGCCTTCGGCTACCTGCGCAAGCTCGACAGCGGAAAGTACTCGATGGACGACCTGCGCGAAATGCTGCAATTCGTACAGAAGGACCTCTGCACCAAGAACCCCGACACCAAGATGCTGGAGGACACGGAGCTGGCCATCTACCTGCGCAAGAAGCTGAACCGCCCCATGCGCGTGTGTGGCATGGTGCGCAACGTGGGCGAACCGGGCGGAGGCCCCTTCCTGGCCTACAACCCCGACGGAACCATCTCGCTCCAGATTCTGGAAAGCTCACAGATCGACATGGCCGACCCCGAAAAGAAAGCCATGTTCGAGAAGGGCACGCACTTCAACCCCGTTGACCTTGTCTGTGCCGTGAAGGACTATCAGGGACGAGCCTTCAACCTGCCCGACTTCGTTGACCCGCAGACCGGCTTCATCTCCCACAAGAGCAAGGACGGCAAGGAACTCAAGGCACTCGAACTGCCCGGACTCTGGAACGGAGCCATGAGCAACTGGAGCACGGTGTTTGTCGAAGTGCCCCTCTCGACGTTCAATCCCGTGAAGACCGTGAACGACCTGTATCGCGAACAGCATCAATAGACCCTGACCGGGGCTGCGCGCCAACCGCACGCAGCCCCGTACCGCAGCCTGTGCGGGCTGCGCGCCCATAAACCACCCGACGGGCTTGCACACCTGAATCAAGTGGGGAACTGGAATCGGACGGCGACAGAGAACACTGCGCGCCCGCCCGCTTCCACTTCCCCCCTTTGACATAAGCCAACTTAGCACCCCTGCGAAATGCCTCTCAACCTCCTCACCCTCTTCATCACCTTTCTGAAAGCCGGCGGACTGACCATCGGCGACGGCTACGCCACCGTACAGCCCCTGCGCCAGGCACTGGTGAAGTCATGCGGCTGGCTCAGCGAAGAAGAGTTTGCACGCCACTTAGCCGTAGTCCACGCCATGCCCGGCATCTTCAACATCAACCTGGCCGTATGGCTGGGCCGCAAGCTGAAGGGCTGGCCGGGCAGTGTGGCCTGCCTGCTGGGCATGACCCTGCCCGCCGTGGTCATTCTGATTGTGTTTGCCACCTTCTTCGACGACTTCCGCCACTTTGCCGCAGTCGAATCGTTCCTGCGCGGCGCACGTCCGGCCATCGTGGCACTCATTGCCCTGCCCTGTTTCCAACTGTGGCGGCAATCTGGCATCACGCTCAGTACCGTGTGGATTCCGGTTGGAGCGGCCATCGGCACCGGCCTGCTCGGCGTTTCGCCCACCTACATCATCCTGGCACTCACGGCCCTCGGCCTGCTCTATGCCGTAATGGTATACAACAACGACTAACCCTGTCCCACCCCATGCTTGCCTTCCTGTTTCTCTTTCTCAGCTTTGCCCAAGTCGGCCTTCTGGGCTTAGGCGGCAGTGCCGGCTCACAGGCCCTGCTCGAACACGAACTGCTCACGCTCCACCACTGGCTGAGCCCCGAACAGCTGGCCGACCTCATGGTGTTCTGCCGCACACTGCCTGGCGGAACGGGCCTCAACGCGGCCGTGCTGGGCGGTTCGGCGGCTTCGGCTGCCACCTTCGGCTTTTGGGGCAGCGTGGCCGCGAGCCTCACGGCCGTAGCCGGACTGGTCGTGCCCTCACTGTTCTGGACCGCTGTCATCGACCGTCTGGAGCAGAAGCAAACCTACAAGCGGCTACTGGACTGTGTGCTCACCCTGCTGCGTCCGTTGGTGCCAGGCCTGATTGCAGCCGCTGCCCTGCTCATGATGCGCGGCGACAACTTCGGCTCGCCCACCCAAAGCCCGTGGGACTTCTGGGTCAGCCTGTTCCTCTTTGTCAGCACGCTGCTGGGGGTGGCTGTATTCCGCTTCCATGCTGCCTTCATGGTACTGTTGTGCGGCATAGCCGGATGGGTGCTCTTCTGACCCCCAGCCCGCAACACGCCGACACGTGCCAGCCATACCGAAAGACCCGCCGCAGCTTTTGCCACTTCGGTATTCCATTTCCCCGCAACACCTTGCAAAAAACGTAACAAGCGGGTATTTTCTCTGAAAAAAAACAAATCATAAGCAATAAACGCCTTAACTTTGTGCGTATCAAACAGCAACGCCCTCCCTGCCCCGACCACACGCCCACTGCCCCAGGCCCGACAGTTGCCAGACAGCAAGCATGGGCCGCGGCCTGGCCAAGCTCCCATCTCAGGCACAGCCTGGCCTGGTCTCCAACCAGGGTACGGCAGGAGGCACGCACCCTTCAAGAACCATTACAGCACACTGCACTATGAGCTTCAACCTTCCTAAATCAGACAAGAAGAGAGTCGTCATTGTAGGCGGAGGATTCGGCGGACTCAAACTGGCCAACAAGCTCCGCAAGTCGAACTTTCAGGTAGTGCTTATCGACCGCAACAACTACCACCAGTTCCCTCCGCTCATTTACCAGATTGCATCGGCCGGCATCGAGCCAAGCTCCATATCCTTCCCCTTCCGCAAGCTGTTCCAGAAGCGCAAGGACTTCTCCTACCGCATGGCCGAAGTGCGCTCCATCTTCCCGGAACACAAGATTATCCAGACCTCCATCGGAAAGGTGAACTACGACTACCTGGTGTTGGCCGCCGGTGCTACCACCAACTTCTTCGGCAACAAGAACGTGGAGACCGAAGCCATGCCCATGAAGAACGTGAGCGAAGCCATGGGCCTGCGCAATGCGCTGCTCGACAACTTTGAGCGCGCCCTGACGTGTGCCACCGACGTGGAACGGCAGGAGCTGCTCAACATCGTCATCGTGGGCGGCGGTGCCACGGGTGTGGAGATAGCCGGCGCACTGAGCGAAATGAAGAACTTCGTGCTGCCCAAGGACTACCCCGACCTGCCCAACTCGCTGATGCACATCTACCTCATCGAGGCCGGCCCGCGCCTGCTGCCTGCCATGAGCCAGGAGTCGAGCGCGAAGGTCGAACAGTATCTGCGCACCATGGGCGTGAACGTGCTGCTCAACAAGATGGTGACCGACTACAAGGACCACACCGTACTGCTCAAGGACGGCAGCTCCATCGCCACCCGCACCTTCATCTGGGTGAGTGGTGTGATGGCACAGCCCGTGGGCAACCTCGACCCCTCACACCTGGGACGCGGCAAGCGCATCGTGGTCGACGCCTTCAACCGCGTGCCGGGCTTGGACGGCGTGTTCAGCATCGGCGACCAGTGCATCATGCCCGAAGGCGATGACAACTGGCCCGGCGGACACCCGCAGCTGGCCCAAGTGGCCATTCAGCAGGGCAGCCTGCTGGCCAAGAACCTGAAAAGGCTCGAAGAGGGCAAAGAGATGAAGCCCTTCAAGTACCGCAACCTCGGAACGATGGCTACCGTAGGACGCAACCGCGCCGTGGCGGAGTTCAGCAAGATGAAGTTCGGAGGCTTCATGGCCTGGCTGCTCTGGTTGGTGGTCCACCTGCGCTCCATTCTGGGCGTGCGCAACAAGATGATTGTGCTGTTCAACTGGCTGTGGAACTACATGTCCTATGCCCAATCGCTGCGCATGATCATCTACGCCAAGAAGGCCAAGGAGGTGATTGAACGCGAACAACGTCTGGCCTCGACCCACTGGGGCACCGACCTCCTGAGCGAAGGCTCGGAATACCCGCACACGGCCAACGAGAAATAACACCGCCCTGACAGCAAACGCCACCCGGCGATTCGACACGTGGATGTCGAATCGCCGGGTGGCGTTTTTCTATGAACCGCTTGGAAACTTCCATGTGCCGGGCTGTGTGCTACAAGCGGAAGGCTTTTGGTGCCGGCTTGTACGTGCTTGCCGGAGTATACAGCCTATCAGGAGACCTCAGCCGTTCAATGCAGTTCGGCCAGAGCCTCCTTGATGCGCCGCATCGCCTCGACGATATTCTCGTCGCTGGTGGCATAGCTCATGCGGAAGCAGGCGGGCGAACCGAAGGCATCGCCACCGACTGTGGCCACGTGTGCCTTTTCGAGCAGGTAGAGGGCAAAGTCGGTAGAGTTCTCAATGACCTTATCGCCGGCCCGCTTGCCGAAGTATGCGCTGCACTTGGGGAAGAGGTAGAAAGCCCCGTGAGGCTCGTTGACCTCCAGACCGGGAATCTCACGTGCGAGGCGCACGATCAGCTCCTTGCGGCGCTCGAAGGCCTGGCGCATCTCCTCGACACACTCCTGCTGTCCGGCAAAGGCCTCGGTGGCAGCCACCTGGCTCACAGAGCAGGGACCACTCGTGTACTGGCCCTGAAGCTTGGTGCAAGCCTTGGCCAAAGGCAGCGGAGCTGCACAGAAACCGATGCGCCAGCCGGTCATGGCGTATGCCTTCGACACGCCGTTGATGACGATGGTGCGGTCGTAGAGGCCCTCACAGGCAGCTATCGAAGCGTGCGCACCGACATAGTTGATGTGTTCGTAGATTTCATCGCTGATGACGTACACCTGCTCATGGCGGCGCAGCACCTCAGCCAGTGCCTCCAGTTCGGCAGCACTGTAGACAGCACCCGTGGGGTTGCTGGGCGAGCAGAGGATAATGGCCTTTGTGCGAGGCGTGATGGCCTCTTCGAGCTGGGCGGGCGTAATCTTGAAGTCCTGTTCGATGCCAGCCTCGACAAACACGGGCTTGCCGTCGGCCATGAGCACCATCTGGGGATAGCTCACCCAATAAGGTGCCGGGATGATGACCTCTTCGCCGGGCGAAACGAGAGCCATCACTGCGTTGCACACACACTGCTTGGCACCGTTGGAGCAGACTATCTGCTCGGGGGTATAGTCCAGTCCGTTCTCGTTCTTGAGTTTGTCTACAATAGCCTTGCGCAAGGCGGGATAGCCGGCCACGGGCGAGTAACGCGAATAGTTCTCGTCTACCGCACGCTTGGCGGCTTCCTTGATGTGGTCGGGGGTGTTGAAGTCGGGTTCACCGACCGAGAGGTTGATAACGTCGACGCCCTGAGCCTTCAGCTCCGCGCTCTTCTGCGACATGGCCAGTGTGGCCGATGGCGCCAAACGTTGTACGAGTGATGATAACATATCTGTTAGTTTATGTTGTGTGGTGATGAATACTTAGTCTCTGTCGCCGAAGATGCTGAGCAGATGGAGGAAAAGGTTGATGAAGTCCAGATAGAGCGAAAGGCTGCACAAGAGGGCGACCTTCTGCATGTCCTCGCTGCCGGCATCCTGGCTCTGGGCGAGAATTTCCTTCATCTTCTGCGTGTCGTAGGCGGTCAGGCCGCAGAAAATCAGCACGCCGAGATAGTTGAGGAATATGGCAAGTCCCTCCACCTTCATGAAGTAGTTGACCAACGTGGCTACAATCAGGCCGATGAGTGCCATGAACAGGAAGCGGCCTATGCGGGAGAGGTCACGCTTGATGAAGAGGCCGGTCAGCGACATGACACCGAAGGTGCCCGCCGTGACGAAGAAGGTCATGGCTACGCTGGTCTCCGTGTAAGCCATCAGAATAACAGACATGGTCACGCCGTTCAGGATGGCGTAGACGGCAAAGGAAAGGCCCGCAGTGAGAAACGACATCCTGCCAATACGGGCCGACAGAAGCACGACCACGGCCAGCTCGGACAGCAGCAGACCATAAAACAAAAGTTTACTCGACATGATAGCGTAGACCAGCCGCTCGTTTCCTGCCACGCCGTAGGCGGTCAGGGCGGTCATGACCAAGGCCATCATCATCCACAGGTAGACCTTCGACATCAGTGCCGGAAAGCTGACAGAGCTGCGACGCTCCTCCACGATAGGGTCAAAGCTGTAAGGATTGTTCATAACGTTTCAAAGGGGAAAAGGGTTAAACAGTCAAAGGGGTCACGATGGGGCGAGGCATCAAGGCAGCCTGACCCGGTCGCGGTCACTTCAGGTGCAGCGTGTGGCCCATGCGCACCTTCTTGGTCTGGAGATACCTGACGTTGTAGGGCGTAGGCGTGGTCTCGATAGGCACATTCTCGGTGATTTCGAGGCCGTAGGCTTCCAGTCCCACGCGCTTCACGGGATTATTGGTGAGCAGGCGCATCTTGTGTACGCCGAGCAGGCCCAGGATTTGTGCACCGACTCCATAGTCCCTCTCGTCGGGGTCATAGCCCAGGTGGACGTTGGCATCGACCGTGTCGTAGCCTTGCTCCTGAAGCTTGTAGGCTGCAATCTTGGCCATCAGCCCGATGCCGCGACCCTCCTGGTTGAGGTAGAGCACCACGCCCTTGCCTTCCTGCTCAATCTGCTGCATGGCCTTGTGGAGCTGCTCTCCACAGTCGCAGCGCTCGGAGCCGAAGATGTCGCCCGTCATACACGAGGAATGTACGCGCACCAGGACGGGTTCGTCGGGTTCCCAGCTGCCCTTGATGAGGGCCACGTGTTCCAGGTGGTTGCTCTTCTGGCGGAAGGGGATAAGGCGGAAGTGGCCGTAGGCGGTGGGCATGTCGACCTCCTCGCCCTGTTCCACGAGACACTCGTTCTTCAGCCGGTAGGCGATGAGGTCCTTGATGGTGATGATGTGGAGTCCCTCGCGGGCGGCGAACTCCTGCAGCTGGGGCATACGGGCCATGGTGCCGTCCTCATTGAGAATCTCGATGAGGCAGGCGGCAGGCTGCATCCCGGCCAGACGGGCCAGGTCGATCGAAGCCTCCGTATGGCCGGCGCGGGCCAGCACGCCACGGTCTTGGGCGTAGAGAGGATTGATGTGGCCCGGACGGCCGAAGTTCTCGGGACGGCTTTCGGGATTGGCCAGTGCGCGGATGGTGGCTGCACGGTCGTGGCAGCTCACTCCGGTGGTACAGCCTTCGAGCAGGTCGACTGTCACGGTGAAGGGAGTGCCGAGCATACTGGTGTTGTCCTGCACCTGATGTTGCAGCTGAAGCTGGTTGCAGCGTTCGATGGTGATGGGAGCGCAGAGCACGCCGCGCCCATTGCGCAACATGTAGTTTACGTGTTCGGGGGTGACGAGTTCGGCGGCCATGATAAGGTCACCTTCGTTCTCCCGGTCCTCGTCGTCGACTACGATGACGAACTTGCCGTCCTTGAAATCTTGGATGGCCTCCTCGATGGTGGCCAGCTTGAATGTTTCCATGTTGAAAAGGGAGCGGAGCTTGTCCGCTGGGGGAAAAAGTCTGGATTAGGTGATTCGGAAAAAGGAGTGAGTGTTTCGCAAGGCCAGCGCGGGTCTGGCGTCAGAAAGGCTACTTTGTCTTCACACGCTCAATGGCTTCCATGATTTCTCCACCGAGCATAGGCATGACCTGCTGCACCTGCGTCATGGTCTCATTCGTCACGAGGACCATGCTGTCGGCCATTTTCTTGCCCAAGGGAGTGCGGTAGAATGCCAGTAGCCGTTGAGGTCTTCGAGGGTAAAGTACTTCTTGTAGACAGGCACAAAGATTTCCTCGCTGTGGTTGAGGAGAATGACGATGATCTCTTCGGCCAGGAGGTCACATTGGTGGTCGTTCAGCCCGATCTGCGACTTCATCGCCTTGTATTGCTGGGCAAGGACTGGCTTGGTGGCATCAAAGGAGTGGGTTACCTCCAACAGCTCCTTGACCTTGAGGGCATACTGTTTATCGTCTTGGCTGGCTGTGGTCGTGGCTGTGGCAAACGAACAAGTGAGACACAGCAGGAAGAGGAAAGCTAAACGTTTCATTTGGGGTAGTTTTTATTGATTTCTTGAAAAGTGTTGTTGCTATTTCAGTCTGAGTGGCTCAGCGGGCCGCGCGTCGCTGCCGTGCAGTGACGGCGGCGGGGCGGGCTGTTCGGAGCGGGCCTTGTAGCGTTGGCGTTGCCAGCCGTTCCACACGACATGGCCCACCAAGGCCAGGATGAGAAGGAGCAGCAGGACCTTGACCACCCGCTTGAGCTTGCGGTGCTTCACGGCCTCCTCGTTGAGCTCCCTTTCCACGCCCGACCCTTCGGCTTCGGCATCGGCCTGCGTGCCGGCCATCACCTGGTCCAGCCGGTCGCAGGTGCGCACGATGATGCGCATGTCGCGGTAAAGGCGCAGGCGGAAACGCCATATTCTGAACCACAACACCAGGCCCAAGGGCAGGAGCAAGCCCGCCAGGGCATTGGCCCGGGGCGAGTGGAGCGGCGAGGTGTGGGCCGTGGTGTAGAGCATGGGGAACTCGTTCAGCAGGCCCAGTATCTTGGGGTCCCTGCTGTTGCCCAGCTCTTCGATGATGGCCTCCATGCGCTCGCTGATGGCTTCGACCTCGTGGTCAGGCCGGTAGCGGAAGAACACGCGCACGTAGCCCGGCAGGCGCAGAAGGTGGTTCTGCCGGTTGTAGGCGCGGCACGACTCGCGCAGGCCGTCGATCAGTGTGGGCAGCACGTCCATGCGCGGGTCGTCGATGATGACCTCCTTGCGGAACAGGTGGCGCTTGGTGCGTATGCCGAGCAGGCGGCGCAGGAGGCTCAGGTAGGCGTCGGTGTTGAACACAACCGAGTCGCGGTTGGCCTTGTAGGTGATGAAGATGCCGAACGGGGCGATGACCACCGTGCTCACCCACATGCCCAACAGCATGTTGGTGCTGCCGTCGCGGGCCAGCTTCATGCTCGACGTGTTGATGATGTACCAAAAGATGAAGATGATGACCGAAATGACCGTGGGCATACCCAAGCCGCCCTTGCGGATGATGGCCCCCAACGGAGCGCCGACAAAGAAGAAGAGGAGGCAGGCCAGAGAGAGTGTCATCTTCTGGTGCCACTCGACCCAGTGGCGGCGTATGTTGTAGTCGCAGTCATGCACGACCATGCTCTTCCACTCCAGTTCCGACTTCAGCGACTGTATGCTGCCCAGTGCCGTATGGCGGGCGGCCTCAACCTTGGACACAGACGCTGCCTGCAGCAGCTGGTCGAAGTCGGGCGCGGGCTGCTTGCCCTGCCTGATTTTCAGCAAGGCCAAGGAGTCGTTTCTGGACAGGTCGGCCTTGCGGAAATAGCTTTGGGACATTTCGCGGTAGTACTGCTTGCCGACGGAGTCCATGCTGTGCTCCATCGAGTCGACGCAGTGTTCTATCTGTCTCATGTTCTTGGCCTGGGGCATGCCCGAGAGGAGTTCCTTGTCCATCAGGTTGAAGTTGCTGTCAAAGTCAATGAGCAGCTGCTTGAACTGGAAGGTTTCGCGGTCATAGGGCTGCTGCGCCTGGCTTTGGAGCATCTGTGCGCCTCCCATTGACTGGAGGCTTTCGAACTGTTCTCCGCTCCAGAGGTCGAGGCGCAGGTGCATCTTGTCGGCCGTCATCTCCAACCTCGCCGAATCGGCCAGCACGATTTGTGCGCGCTCAAAGCCTTGGTCGGTCTTGTAGATGATGGTCTGGTAGAGCATGCCCGTCCGGGCATCCTTCTGCTCGACATAGAGGTTGATGTTGGGCACACCGTTGTAGAACACGCCTTCGGGTATCTCCACGGCAGGCGACTGCTGCTTCATGCTGAACAGCAGGGTGCGCAGGTTGACCTGTGCCTCGGGCGAGGTCTTGTTCTGAAAATAGAAGGAAACGCCGGTCACGAAGAGGGCAAAGAAGGCCATGGGACGCATGACGCGCATGAGCGAAACGCCAGCCGCCTTCATGGCCAGCAGCTCCAGGCTCTCGCCCATGTTTCCAAAGGTAATCAGGGCTGCCAGCAGCACGGCCAAGGGCAGGGCCTGCGGCACTAAGGTGAGCCCCATGTACCAAAAGAACTGGGCAAGAATCTCCAGCGAAAGACCCTTGCCGATAAGCTCGTCCACATATCGCCATGTGAACTGCATCATGAACACGAAGAGACAGATAAAGAAAGCTCCCACGAAAATCAGCAGGAACTTGCCCAGAACGTATTTGTCTAATATCTTGATTCCTAACATAGGTTGGCGGAGGGCTGTGAGGTGTGTGCCCCGTTTCAGCGCCAAGCCGACCTCCATGAGGGAGGCCCTGACAGCCGGCGGCCCGTCTTCAAGGCCACACCAGCCGCAGGACTGCGGCCATAGCGAAGCAAAAGTACAACCTTTTTTTTTATCTGCGCACCCTGTGCAAGGGAAATCGCGAAAAAGGCAGTTACACCGAGATGTAACTGCCTTCTGACCAGGAGTAGCGCGAGACAGGCTTGAACTGTCGACCTCATGATTATGAATCATGCGCTCTAACCAGCTGAGCTATCGCGCCATTTGCGCTTGAGGAAGCCTTACCTCCCCGATTGCGAGTGCAAAAGTACGACACTTTTTCGAACTGCCAAACTTTTTGGCGAAAAAAGTGAGGACGCGACGCGAATTTGTGGTTCGAGAGGGGTTTGGAGTCGCCTTGCGGGGCACAGAAGTGGCGAAAAGTCCGGCCTTAACCCTTGAAGGACGCACATCGTCGCGGCACCCAATGCAGGGCGCAGTCCCGGACCATGCGCTGAACCCATTCAGGGCAAGCCTTGAACGACCGACAACAGACAAGAACAAACAAGAATGACCCTGCGCAACTTGATTTTCTTTATCATGCCGGGTAGAAGCTCGCGGGTTTTATATACTTTTGTCCCTGCTTAGGCGCAAGGCCCCGCCAACTCCTGCGCCGGGCCCCTTCATCGGCTTATCCACCCCTTATTATATATACAGACGTATGCCCTTAGTTTCCCCTTCCCTGCTTTCGGCCGACTTCGGCCACCTGAGCCGCGACATACAGATGCTCAACGAGAGCCAGTGTGACTGGTTCCACCTGGACGTGATGGACGGTGTGTTTGTGCCGAACATCTCGTTCGGCTTCCCCGTCATGCAGGCCATGGCGCGCGATGCCCAGAAGCCGCTCGACGTACACCTGATGATCGTACAGCCCGAAAAGTTCGTGGCCGAGGTCAAGGCCCTCAATGCCAAGGTGATGAACGTTCACTACGAGGCCTGTACACACCTGCACCGCGTGGTACAGCAGATCAAGGCACACGACATGATGGCCGGCGTAACCCTCAACCCGCATACGCCCGTCAGCGTGCTCGAAGACATCATTGGCGACCTCGACCTGGTGATGCTCATGTCGGTCAATCCCGGCTTCGGTGGACAACGCTTCATTGAGCACGCAGTAGAGAAGACGCGCCGCCTGCGCGAGCTGGTGGACCGCACCGGGTCGAACGCGCTGATTGAAATTGACGGCGGCGTGAACCGCGAAACGGGCGCCAAGCTGGTAGCAGCCGGTGCCGACGTGCTGGTGGCTGGCTCGGCGGTATTCAAGGCTGCCGACCCCAAAGCCGAAATCGAGGCCCTGCGCAATCTCTGACCATCCCCTCCCTCATTCTTCACCCTCGTCCCAAAGCCTTCATGGAACTCTCTCCCCTACTCTCCGGCAACCAACTCTCCAGCCTGATGCAGACCATCAGGCAAAGCAAACGCATTGTCATCTGTGCCCACCGCAGTCCCGACGGTGACGCCGTGGGCTCATCGCTGGGCTTGGCCGACTATCTGCAAACACTGGGCAAACAGGTACAGGTCGTTCTGCCCAACCCCTTCCCCGACTTTCTGCGCTGGATGCCGGGCAGCCACCTCGTACAGTTCTATATTCACCACGAGCGGCAAGCCACGCGCATCATCGACCAAGCCGACCTCATCGTCTGTCTCGACTTCAGCCAGCCGGGCCGCCTGCAGGAAATGAGCGTGGCCGTACAGCGCGCCAAAGCCGAGAAGGTGGTCATTGACCACCACCTGGACCCCGACCTCAAGCTGGGCAGCCAGGTGTACTGCTTCCCCAACCTCAGCTCCACCTGCGAAGCCGTGTTCCGCATCATCTGCCAGCTGGGCGGATTCGACAGTCTGAGCAAGGCGGGTGCCATCTGCCTCTACACGGGCATGATGACCGACACGGGCGGCTTCACCTACAACTCAAGCCGTCCCGAAATCTTCGAAATCATCTCCATGCTCCTCACCAAGGGCTTCGACAAAGACAAGATTTACCGCAATGTGTTCCACGTGTTCTCCATCGACCGGCTGCGCCTCACGGGCTACATCCTGTACGAGAAGCTCCTGTTCTTTGCCCAGGGCAAGGCTTCGGTGTTCACGCTGAGCCGCGAGGAGATGCAGCGCTTCCACTTCATCCGAGGCGATGCCGAGGGCTTGGTGAACATGCCGCTGCAGGTGAAGGGCATGCGCCTGAGCATTTCCCTGCGCGAAGACACCGAGCGCGACGTGGTGCGGGTGTCGCTCCGCTCGACCGACGACTTCCCGTGCAACCGCATGGCCGAAGAGTTCTTCAACGGCGGCGGACATCTCAATGCCTCTGGCGGCGAACTACCCTTCCCGCTCAGCGAGGCGGTCAAGACGGCCGAGCGGGCCATCGAGGCTTACCGCGACATGCTCGGGTAACGGCATGGGGGAGCATGCCGAACCGCGGCCAGGGGCAATCGAAGCCATGCAAGCGAATCGACACCACACAAGATGCCGCCTCTCAAAATCCACCATCCGGCCCGGTCTGACGCTTGGGACACCTCTATAACCTGATTGCCCGATTCTCACAGGGGGTACTTCTCCTCAAACTGCTCGCGCGTGCCGTTGAACACATTGATGTCCACCTCGCCGCGGATGCCCCTGACCCGTCCGTAGGGAGTGAGCTGCCAGTGCAGCAGACGCACGTAGGGCTTGAACTCGCCGTAGCGCGCAATCCACACCTCATAGTCGCGCAACTCCTCGGGCGCATGGTTCAGGTGGTTGTTTACAAAGCTCTGGCCCACGTAGAGCACAGGCCGCTTGCCGCAGGCACGCTCGACAGCCCTCATCCACACCAGCACTTCGCGAAACATGGCAGCCTCACCGCCCGCCTTACGGATTTCAGCGTCGGTCGGCTCGAGGTCAAGCATGGGAGGCAGGTCCTTGGCGTGGATGGAGGCCTTTTTCAGGAAGAAGGCGGCCTGCACCGAACCCGGACACGTCAGTCGGAAGAAGTGGTAGGAGCCGGCCCGTATGCCCAGCGCGCGCACCTGCTTCATGTCGGAGGCGTAGTAGCGGTTTGTCACGGACCGTCCTTCGGTGGCCTTGGTGTAGACGAACGACACGGGATAGTCGACCTTGCCCTGCACCCTGCGGCCCGGACCCAGACTCGTGATGCGCACGCGCTTCCAGTCGATGCCATAGCGGGCCTTCTTATGCTCGTGCTGGTAGCGTGAGATGTCGATGCCGTACACACGGTCGGAGGTGTAGACCATGCGTTCTCCGCTGAAGCGTCCTTTCTTCCACCAGCCGCAGCGCACCAGACTGCTGCCGCGAACGGCAAAGCCATGGCCCGCACGCTTGCCGCAGGTCCATTCCCCTTCATACACTTCGCCGTCATGCAGGGTCTCGCGACCCATGCCATGGGGCAGCATGGCTGCGTTGAAGCTGCCCACATAGCGCGACACCGAATCGCGCCTCTCGCCCCACACCAGGGTGTCGGCATCCCAGCGGCCCTCGAAGCGCGTACCGTCGGACAGAAGGCATACGCCCCAGCCCTGGCGCCTTCCGCAGGTGGCAGAGACCTGCCCCTCGTAGCTCAGGGAGTCGGGCCATACCACACGCCGGCACACCAACGAGTCGGCCGATGCTGCCTTCGGTGCCGCCTGCTGCGCCCTGGCCGGACGGTCCAGGAGCCGCCTGACCCAGGCCGACGCATTCAGCCACCACCACACGGGCTCACTGTGTACGGAGGCCAAGAACGCTCCCACACGGGCCGACGGTATGCGCTGCCCCCGGTGTTCCACACCGCTGAGGTGGCCGGAAGCATTGACCCAGGCCGCCCCTTCACACAGCGCATAGCGCGGAGACTCACGGCTGAGACTCACGGGGGCGGCTGTACGCGTGGCTGCACCGAAATCGTTGAAGGCCAAGAGCCGTGCCCCGTGGTAGTAGGAGCCGAAGCGGCCTACGGTCACCCGCCTGAAACCCTGCGGCAAACGTCCTTCGGGCACGGCGAGCAAGAGCAGCTCCTCGGACCGGCTCACCACCACCAGCGGCTGCAAGGATGCCGAATCGTTGGCCAGTACGGCCCGCACATGCATCACGGCCTGCGGCACCTGGGGCTGCTGGAGCAACTGTCTGACGCAACGATGGAGCGAATCGGTGGTGGCCAGCAGACAGCGGTTGTCGCTGGCATAGGCCATGACCTGGTTGAAGCCGTCGTCGACCACGCTGTGGGTGGAGGCATACTCGTCGAGTGCCTGCTGCTCATCGCGGAGCGTAGCCCGGCGGCGTTCGAGCAGTGTGTCGATGGCGGCCAACCGCCGCCTCACTTCGGCGGCGCGCAATGTGTCGGCACATCCGCCGAGCAGGTCGGCCGTAGTGAGCAGGTGGCCCCGACCCGACACGAACGCGCCCGAGGCTTCGAGCTTCAGGCTCACCGAATCGGCACAAAACGCCGCCTGACGCTCTGCATCGGGACGCACAGCCAAATACAAGGTGTCGCCACCGGGAATCGGAAGCGCATAAGCCGTGCGGGCTTCCAGGCGGCATACGGCCGCAAGCTTCTTGGATTCGGAGCTGGGCACATACACTGCCAGCAATACCGCCAGCAGCAAACCACATGCGGCCAACAGCCATATCACTCTTTTTCTGTTCATAGGTGTTCCCGCTGCGCCACACGCAGCATCTGCTTCTCTTTTCGTTGTCAACTTTTTTCTCCCGTCCTGCAACATGCTCCTCTCAAGGAGGCACAGCCCATGGCAAAGCAAGTACTACTTCTTCGGGCGAGGTTCATGCCATGGCTGCGCCAAGGCAGCGCAAAACAAGCGCAAAGATAGCGCAAGTGAGCGCAAAAAGCCAAGCTCGCCCCGGCTTTTTGCCAGGAATCCCTATGGGGAACTGTAGCCCCCTACCGACAGCCACAGACCTATACAGACAGCCCTCCCGCAACCTGTAGCAGCCTCCGGACTTGGCCCATTGAAATTCTTTTCGCAAATTTGCAAGCCCCTGAAACAGTAGGGGGCTCTACTCCATATATAACTACACTCCAAGAACCCACACCATGCAACACCGCCCCATACCCCTCGAGGACTTCTTCAGGAACTCTGAACGCACCGGCTACCAGCTGTCGCCCGACGCACGCCACATCTCCTATCTGGCTCCCTGGCACGACCGCCTGAACCTCTTTGTGCGCCCCATCGACCGCCCGGATGCCGAGGCCGTGCGACTCACCGCCGAGACCGAACGGAGTCTGGCCGGATACATGTGGGCCGACAACGAACGGCTCATCTTCTCGAAAGATACGGCCGGCGACGAGAACTACCAGCTGTATGGCGTCAGGCTCGACGGCTCTGACCTGCGCGCCTACACAGCCTTCGAGGGCGTGCGCTCGGGCATTATCGACGACCTGGAAGAACAGCCCGACTTCATCCTGATCTGCATGAACCGCCGCAACCCCGAAGTGTTCGACCCCTACCGGTTGAATCTGGCCACGGGCGAACTGACCCTGCTGGCCGAGAATCCGGGCAACTACCAGGGCTGGATGACCGACCACGACGGCAAGCTGCGCGCTGCCGTGGCAATCGTTGACGGTGTGAACACGCAGCTGCTCTACCGCGACACGGAGGAAGAGCCCTTCAGACCCGTACTCACCACGAATTTCAAGGACGTGGTGAGCTTCATGGAGTTTACGCCCGACAACCGCGAAGTGTATGCCGCCACCAACCTGGGGCGCGACAAGACTGTGCTCGTGCGCATGGACCCTGCCACCTGCGAAGAGCTCGAAGTGCTCTACGAAGACGACCGCTACGACGTGGAAAGCATCAGCTATTCGCGGAAACGCAAGAAGCTGCTCAGCGTATACTGCACCGGACACAAGGAGCCCGTGCGCCACTACTTCGACGAAGAGGAACGGCAGCTGCGCAAACGCATCGGCGAACACTTTCCCGGACGGCGCTTCGGCATGGCTGACTCCGACAAGGCCGAAGAGCACTATCTGGTCTATGTGGGCGGCGACCGCACCCGCGGAGCCTACTGGCTCTATGATGCCACCACCGACCAGGCCACCCACATGGCCGACCTGGCTCCCTGGCTGGACGAGGCCGAAATGAACGAGATGCTGCCCGTGGACTACACCACCCGCGACGGCCTGCACATCGAAGCCTACCTGACCCTGCCCGACGGACTCAGCCTCGACGAAGCCCGCAACCTGCCTGTGGTGGTTAACCCACACGGCGGCCCTTGGGCACGCGACACATGGGGTTTCTCGTCGGAAGTACAGTTCCTGGCCAACCGGGGCTACGCCGTGTTCCAGATGAACTACCGTGGCTCGACGGGCTACGGACGCCGCTTCCTTGAAGCCAGCTACAAGCAGTGGGGCCTGCGCATGCAGGACGACATCACCGACGGTGTGGAGTGGCTCATCGGCCAAGGCATTGCCGACCCCGGGCGCATAGCCATCTACGGCGGCAGCTATGGCGGCTATGCCACCCTGGCCGGGCTTTGCTTCACGCCCGAACTCTATGCCTGCGGCATCGACTATGTGGGGGTGAGCAACCTGTTCACCTTCATGCAGACCATCCCGCCTTACTGGCGGCCCATGCTCGAAATGATGTACGAGCAGGTGGGCAACCCGGAGACCGACCGCGAGCAGCTGGCTGCCACCTCGCCCGCTCTACATGCCGAAAACATCCGCGTGCCACTGCTCATCGCCCAGGGGGCCAACGACCCGCGCGTCAACAAGGCCGAGAGCGACCAGATGGTCGAAGCCCTGCGCCAGCGCGGCATCACGGTAGAGTATATGGTGAAGGACAACGAGGGGCACGGATTCCATAACCAGGAGAACCGCTTCGACTTTTACCGCGCGGTCGAAAAGTTCCTGCAGGCACACCTGTAGACGAACATTCCGGGCTATTGTCTTCAAGCGTTCAAGGTGCTGGGAGAGCAGGCATCCTGCCTGCTTCAACGACCAGAGCAGGCAGGATGCCTGCCCTCCCAGTGCACCGTCGCCTCTAAGCGGATGAACATTTTTTCCGGTATCTCCCGACCCATGCCGACAAGTCCAGGCTTAGGCGCAACAATCCGCCGAGTCGTCGCTCCTGGCCCAGCCTCCGTCTTGTCACTGTTCTTGTCTGGGCTCACCCTTGTGAAAATATCATTCTGAGCTATTGTCTTCAAGCGTTCAAGGCACTGGGAGAGCAGGCATCCTGCCTGCTTCAACGACCAGAGCAGGCAGGATGCCTGCCCTCCCAGTGCACCGTCGCCTCTAAGCGGATGAACATTTACGACCATTCGCGGTAATTTACGTTCGCCCAAAAAGCTGAAACAGGCTGAAGGGTTTAAAAGTCAAACCCTTCAGCCTGTTTCCCGATAATTCTCAGAGAGAACGAAGGGTAGGCTGTGGTCGGGAGATGCGACCGTGGCTGTCGGCTCACCGGCAACCTGCCGCCTCCCACATGCAGCTCAGCGGGTCAGGAAGGGGTCTATCGTAGCCAGCAGGTCGGCTTTCTGCACCACGCCGCTCGTTCGCCAAAGCACTTCGCCCCGCCTGAACAGCATCAGCGTGGGCACAGACTGCACCCGGTACAGGCTGGCCGTTTCACCGTACTTGTCGACATCGACCTTGATGATGCGGATGCTGCTTCCCAACACGTCCTTCACCTGCGTCAGAATGGGGTGCATCATCTTGCACGGCTGACACCAGGTGGCATAGAAGTCGACCAGAACAAGCTGGTCGCCCGCGATAACGTCCTTGAATGTTTCCATGGTTAGAATTGATATGAAATAGGGACCTTAGCCGCAACCTCCACACACAGGGAGGCCCGGCACGTCAAAGTATATAGCCTAACAGGGCCTTCAGGGCAAAATACACCATGGGCATGACCAGGGCCGGAAGCAGGTTGATGGTCTTGCAGTCCTTGATGTGGAGCACACCCAGACCCGAAGCGGCAATGAGGATGCCGCCCACCAACGACACTTCGCAGATCAGCTCTTCAGAGATGAACGTCTTCGACACCAGAGCGATGCCATAGATCGAGGACATCCACACAAATACGACAATGGCCGTGACCGCCGTTCCGAAGCCGTAGGAAGAGGCCAGCACAATCATCGTCACGAGGTTCAGGGTGGCCGCCGTCATCAAGTAGGTGTTGTCGCCATACAGCGCACTCATCACCGGACCCATCATGGCCAGCGTACCCACACAGCACAACAGCACGCCGGTGGTGATTCCTTCGGCCAGATTCGTGGTCGAGATACGCTTGGTGGCACGTTCCATGCGCTGGTCCAGCTTCAGCACAGTGCCTACCAGACCGCCCAACGACAGACAGAAGATGAAGAGCACCGGGTAGTTGGACTTTTGCATGTTCTCCATGGCTACCTTGCTGCCCAGCACCAAGGCACAAAGACCCATGGCCGTGTTGAGCACGTTGATATATTTCTCACTGATACCCCGCCTGAAGAGTGCCCCGATGGCAGAACCCACCACCACGGCCACAGCATTGATGATAATTGCGTACATGTTTTGGTTGATATAAGAATAAGCATCGGTTACTACTGCTTCGCGAAGCAAAAGTACATAATAACCATGAAATATGCCTCTTTCAGACAGAAGAATATGCCGCCCCGGTGAAGATGAAGCCACACAAAGCCGGGCCGGCACACCAAGAAAAAAGGACAAAGATGTTGCTTCGTATGCAAAAATCCCTACTTTTGCACGCACCAAAGCCATAGGCAAGGCGACGATCGGCCACACCTACACTGCACTATCAACAACTTAACTGTATAAACACAATGGGAAAGTATTTCGGAACCGACGGCTTCAGAGGCGAAGCCAATGTCACACTTACCGCTAAACACGCCTTCAAGATCGGACGCTATTTAGGCTGGTATTTCAACCAGAACCACCAGGACAAGCCCGGAAGCCATGCACGCATCGTAATCGGCAAGGACACCCGCCGCTCGTCTTACATGCTCGAATATGCCTTGGCGGCAGGCATCACCTCCTCGGGAGCGGATGCTTACCTGCTGCACGTGACGACCACGCCCTCCGTGGCCTACATCACCAAGGCCGACTCCTTTGACTGCGGCATCATGATCTCGGCCAGCCACAACCCCTTCTGTGACAATGGCATCAAGCTCATCAATGACCAGGGCGAGAAGATGGACGACGAGACCATCGCCAAGGTCGAATCCTTCCTGGACGGTCGGGCCGGCATCCCTCCCTATGCCACTGGGGCTGACATCGGCGAAACGGTCGACTACATTTCGGGCCGCAACCGCTACATGGGCTACCTCATCTCGCTGGGCCTCTATTCCTTCAAGGGCAAGCGCATCGCCCTCGACTGTGCCAACGGCAGCTCCTGGAACATTGCGCCGGCGGTGTTCAATGCGCTCGGCGCCAAGACCTATGTCATCAATGCCGAGCCCAACGGCATCAACATCAACAACAATGCCGGCAGCACACACATCGAAGGGCTGCAACGCTTTGTCGTGGAAAACAAGCTCGACGCGGGCTTTGCCTACGACGGTGACGCCGACCGCTGCCTCTGTGTTGACGAAAACGGCAACGTGGTGGACGGCGACAAGATCATGTACATCTACGCCCGCTACCGCAAAGAGCGCGGCAAGCTGCGGGACAACGAGGTGGTGGCTACCGTGATGTCGAACCTCGGCCTCTTCAAGGCTCTCGACGAACTGGGCATCGGCTATGCCAAGACCGCCGTGGGCGACAAGAACGTCTACGACTACATGGCGGCTCACCACAACACGGTGGGCGGCGAGCAGTCGGGCCACATCATCTTCTCGAAATATGCCTCCACGGGCGACGGCATCCTCACGAGCCTGAAGATGATGGAGGTGATGCTGGCCACCAAAAAGTCGCTGGCCGAACTGGCTGCCCCTGTCAAGATTTATCCGCAGGTGCTCGAAAACGTGCGCGTCACCGACAAGCGCATCGTCATGAATGCTCCGCTCGTCAAGCAGGCTGTCGAACGTGCCGAAGCCGCGCTTGATGGCAACGGCCGTATGCTGGTGCGCGAATCGGGCACAGAACCTCTCATCCGCGTCATGGCCGAAGCGGCCGACACCGAAACCTGCCGCAAGTGCATCAAGATTGTGACCGATGCCATCGACTCGTGCGGCTTCCGCGCATAGCGAACCCGTCTCCCATATTCCGCAAACTCTCCGGCACAGGGCGCAACAGCCTTCTGCCGGAGAGTTTTACGTACCTGTTCCGCGAGTCCGACACGCTCCGGGAGTCCGAGCGCCAGCCACCTAAAGCTCCTACGTGACACCTGATTGCGCTGTCCCGGAGACAATCACCCCATCCGACACTGACTTTTGCCAGAAGAAATGAGGTTATTCAGCCTGTCTTTGCCGAATCTCGCAGATTTTGTATACATTTGCCACCGGAATCACATAACAATTAAACTTAGATTGCATGATGCAGAATATTGACTGGGCTAATCTGAAGTTCGGCTACATGCCAACCGACTACAATGTCCGCTGCTACTACCGCAACGGCCAATGGGGCGAAGTGGAAGTCTCCTCTTCCGAAATCATCAACATACACATCGCTGCCACCGCACTCCACTACGGCCAGGAAGCGTTCGAGGGCCTGAAGGCCTTTCGCTGCCCCGACGGCAAAATCCGCGCCTTCCGCGTGAAGGACAATGCCGAACGCCTGCAAAGCACCTGCCGCGGCATCATGATGCCCGAACTACCCACCGAACTGTTCGAAGAGATGGTACGCAAGGTGGTCAAGCTGAACGAACGGTTCATCCCGCCCTACGAAAGCGGTGCCTCGCTCTACATCCGCCCGCTGCTCATCGGCACAGGCGCACAAGTGGGCGTTCACCCCGCCGACGAATACCTGTTCATGATCTTCGTTTCGCCTGTAGGCCCGTACTTCCGCGGCGGCTTTGCCACCAATGACTATGTCATCATCCGCGAATACGACCGCGCCGCACCGCTCGGCACCGGCCGCTACAAGGTGGGCGGCAACTATGCAGCCAGCCTCAAGGCCAACCAGATTGCCCACGAAGCCGGCTACGCCTCGGAGTTCTATCTGGACGCCCGCGAAAAGAAGTATATCGACGAATGTGGCGCAGCCAACTTCTTCGGCATCAAGGACGGCAAGTACATCACGCCGAAATCGACCTCGATTCTGCCCTCCATCACCAACCGCAGCCTCCAGCAGCTCGCGCTCGACCTGGGACTGGAAGTGGAAGTGCGACCCATACCCGAAGAAGAACTCGAAACCTTCGATGAGGCCGGAGCATGCGGCACGGCTGCCGTAATCAGCCCTATTCGCAAAATCGATGACCTGGCGAACCACAAGAGCTACGTCATTGCCAAGGACGGAAAGCCCGGACCCATCTCGGAAAAACTCTACAACAAGCTCCGCGCCATCCAATACGGCACCGAACCCGACCTCCACGGCTGGGTGACGGTCATCGAATAAAGCCATGGCGTGCCGCTACAACCCTCCATCCGACAACCTATGAAGAAAAACATTTCACTTGCTGTCGGCCTGCTCATCGTGGCACTGGCCAGCTCCCTGCTCATGGGATGCAACGGCGACGCCAAGAAACTGGCCGACAAGGAGAAGGAACTGGAAGAACTCCGCCAACTCGCCGAACTCGACAAGCGCGAGATGGAGAACCAGTATGCCGAATTTGCCAGCCAATACGGCGAACTGAAAAAGAACGTACGCGACGACTCGCTCATGGCCCGGCTGAACGAGGAACAGGCCCGCGCCGAAGCCTTGCTGAAAGAACTGAAGCACACCAAGGCCAACAGCTCGGCCGAGATTCTGCGCCTCAAGCGCGAACTGGCCACCGTGAGGGCCGTACTGCGCGACTACATACGCCAAGTCGACTCGCTGCAACAGCTCAACATGGCACTCATCGGCGAACGCGACCAGGCTCTGGCCGATGCCGAACGCCAGCGTGCCGAGAACTCCAACATCAAGGACCAGAACACGCAGCTCAATGAGCGGGTGGCCATTGCGGCCCAGCTGAATGCCACAGGCATTACGGTCACACCGATCAAGAAGAACGGAAAGGTGGCCAAGCGCAGCAAGGACATCACGCGCTTCAGCGTGTCTTTTGCCATCACACGCAACGTGACCGCACAGGCA
Source organism: uncultured bacterium (assembly GCA_945869305.1). Lineage (GTDB taxonomy): Bacteria > Bacteroidota > Bacteroidia > Bacteroidales > Bacteroidaceae > Alloprevotella. Next base: position 3,514 of record CAMBOH010000004.1, on the reverse strand, counting down.
GGCAACCGCACGGTCTACGTCCGTCTGCTCAAGCCCAACCAGCAGGTGGTGGGAGAGTCGGGCCGCTTCAGCTACGAGAACCGCACCATCTCCTACTCTGCCGCCAAGAACGTGGAATATACAGGACAGGAAACGCACGTCACGCTCTATGTGCCTGTATCTGAATTCCTCGGAGCAGGCAGCTACACGGCCTACATCTTTGCCGACGGCCAGATGATAGGCTCTGGCAGCATGAAGATTGACAAGTAAACACCCCCAAACCTGACACCTGGATGGCGGGCGCAGCTTTGCAGGCTGCCCGCCATCCTCTTTTTTAAAACCTCCCATCACCTATCCGCCCATGTCCCCGACCATCCGACAATCCAACATGGAAGCCCTGCGGCTGCTGGCCATGTTCTTCGTGCTGGCCCTGCACGCCAACTTCTATTCGCTGGGTGTACCCACTGCCACCCAATTGGAGAGCGACCCCCTGCCCGCCATCCTGCGCCTGTTCCTCGAAGAGGGATGTCTGGTGGCCGTCAACGTCTTTGTGCTCATTTCGGGATGGTTCGGCATCAACCCCAGCTGGCGCGGCGCAAGCAGACTGCTGACACAGGTGCTGTTTGCCGCAGCCGTCACCTTCCTCGCCTATGCGGCATACCACGGCGAGCTGCCGCCAGCCGACCTGGTGGTAGATACACTGTGCCTGGGTGGCGGCTGGTGGTTTGTGCCGGCCTACCTGCTGCTCTATCTGCTGGCCAAACCGCTGAATGCCTTCATCGCCCAGGCCGCCCCCCGGCAGCTTCTACGCTTCACACTGCTCTATCTGGGCCTGCAGTTAGTCTACGGCACCTTCCGCGACTTTGCCAACTACGACTGCGGCTACTCCACCCTCTCCTTCATCGGCCTCTACCTGCTGGCACGCTACGTCCGCCTGCACGCCACTGGCTGGAAGCGCTATGCAGCCCGACACTACGCCGCAGCCTACCTGCTCACTACCCTGCTGCTCACAGGGCTCTATTGCCTTACCATCCGCTACCGGTTCCCCTGCGAACCGCTGTGTCTGAAGTACAACTCGCCCCTCATCATCCTCTCCTCGCTCAGCCTGCTGCTCTGCTTCGTACAGCTACGCTTCACCAGCCGCGCAGTCAACTGGTTAGCCGGCTCCAGCTTTGCCATCTACCTCATCCACAACAGCCCCTTCCTGCGCAACGACTACAAACAGCTTTGCCGCTACCTCTGGCAACACACCGACGGTGTCGTCTGCCTGCTCACCTTCGTCCTCACGCTCGCCGGCATCGGTCTGGCCTGCATCCTCATCGACAAACTACGTCCCCTCTTGCCCTTCAGACTGACGGTCAAAGCAGAGCCGGCAGGCCGTCGGGAACAGACCGGAAACGCACCGGAGGACACAGAAAACCCGCACGACAAATAGCACGACAAATAGCACGACGCGCAAGCACGCGAAATTCCCCTCTTCCTTCTCTCCAGACATAGCCACACATCGCATGCTGGAACCTGCTGGAACACATACGTTACAGCCATCTGAAGAAGCAGTCGTCCGCAGCCCTCCACTCCACCCGAAAAGCTTTGAAGACTCAAAAGTTTTTTGTGGATAACCATCGGAAACCGCACGACAAACAGCACGACAAACAGCAACAATAAGAATACGTATAAGGAGAAAGGAAGAACAGAAGAAGATTTTCTTTACAGAAAAGAGAGGCCACTCGCGCAACATGCGGGAAAACACCCTTCAACGGTCCATGTGTGTGTCGGATGCAGGGGAGCCCACTCGCGCCACACGCGGGCAAAAACGCAGCACTGCAAAAAAAACTACATCTAATTTGCTCACTTTACACTAAAATATATATCTTTGCCACGTCGTAAAGAATCAGAATGCAATGCCAATGTGGCAAATCACTGAAAACCAATAACTATCAATTTCTACAAACTAAATCTTTACAACAATGGCAACTACAAATGCTAATGCACCCAAAAGTGCCCCCAAGAAACAATCCCAAGGTTTCACCGGCATCAAGTCTGGTCTTTCTGTAATCATCGTCTGCGCCTTGATTGCAGTGGCCATCTACCTCTTCGGCTTCGGCAGCATCTCCAACTTCAAGGGAGGTCCCGAGACCGGCTACGCCTTCTCGTTCCTCACCCCCGATGAGATTTCACTTGAGCCCGCCAACCTGATGGGTACGGTTTACAAAGGTGGTTTCGTTGTACCTATCATCTGGACCCTCCTCATCACCGTTGTAGCTCTCGCCATCGAGCGCTTCTTCGCCATCCGCAACGCCTACGGTCGCACCAGCCTCACGAAGTTCGTTGCCGACATCAAGGTCGCTCTCAAGCAGAACGACATGGCTAAGGCCCAGCAGATTTGCGACAAGCAGCGCGGTTCTGTAGCCAACGTGGTAGGCGCAACCCTCAAGAAGTACAAGGAAATGGAAGAGAACACCATCCTGACCAAGGAACAGAAGATTCTCTCCATCCAGAAGGAACTCGAAGAGGCCACTGCCCTCGAAATGCCTATGATGCAGGAGAACCTGCCCATCATCGGTTCTATCGTAACCCTCGGTACACTGACCGGTCTGTTCGGTACGGTGTTGGGTATGATCAAGTCGTTCTCGGCAATGGCCAGCGGCGATGGTGGTGCTGACTCCGCAGCCCTCTCAACGGGTATCTCTGAGGCACTTGTAAACACGGCTTCGGGTATCGCAACCGGTGCACTCGCCGTTATCGCCTACAACTACTACACCAACAAGATTGACCGCCTCACCTTCTCACTCGACGAAGTAGGTTTCACCATCGTAGAAACTTTCTCTGCAACTCACTAATCGCATAAACAAGGTATTTAAGACATGGGACGTTTTAAAGTCAAAAAACAAGATACGTTCATAGACATGACGCCTATGAGCGATGTCATGGTCCTGCTGCTTACCTTCTTTATGCTGACTGCCACTTTTGTCAAGGAAGAGCCCGTCAAGGTCAACACACCGGGTTCGGTATCTGAAATCAAGATTCCTGCCAACAACCTCCTCACGATCTTTGTCGAAAAAGGCGGTAAGGTGTTCATGACCATGGACTCGCCCGACGGCCTTCGCAAACTCGCCAATGCCATGAACGAGGCAGGCAAGCTGAGCCTCACTCCTGAAGAAGTGGAAATCTTCGCGCAAGCACCTACCTTCGGCACGCCGCTCAACACCATGAAGGGCTGGCTCGCATCGGACGTGAAGAACGAACTCCTCACCAAGAGCAAAGAAGCAGGCATTCCTTGCGACAGCGTAAACAATGAGTTGAAGACTTGGGTAAGCACAGCCCGCGAGGCGTGTGGCGAAAGTATGCGCGTGGCCATCAAGGCCGACAAGTCTACTTCCTACGCCGTAATCAAACGAGTTATGGACTCTCTGCGCGAGATTGAAGAGAACCGTTACAATCTCATCACCTCTCTCAAAGGCGTAGAGGATTAAACATTACACAGTTATGGCTAAAAAAGGTGGAAGTAAACAAAAGAAGATGAACTCGCGCGTGG
>CAMBOH010000003.1 GCA_945869305.1 uncultured bacterium | reverse complement strand
CACTGATAGCCGGTATTAAGACACTAACCACTCGTCGCTCCCCACGTGGGAGCGTGGATTGAAACGAGGCCAGGAGCAGGAGCCGTGAAGGAGGCAGGAGGTCGCTCCCCACGTGGGAGCGTGGATTGAAACTCGTAATTGAGGAACCACGAGCCCTGCCTCGTGTGTCGCTCCCCACGTGGGAGCGTGGATTGAAACTCCTGCTGTGCGTTGATGTCCTCCAGCTGTTCGGGTCGCTCCCCACGTGGGAGCGTGGATTGAAACATGGATGTGTTGATAAGTAATGCCAACCGCGTTTGTCGCTCCCCACGTGGGAGCGTGGATTGAAACGCCCCATTATTCGCATTACCGCCGAACAAAACGGTCGCTCCCCACGTGGGAGCGTGGATTGAAACCTCGACATCGACGAGGCAAAGTACATCGACTACGGTCGCTCCCCACGTGTGAGCGTAGATTGAAGCTTGTCAAAGAATACTGGTTCCGGGAGGCAGATATACTTCAAGTGGCATAGCAGATATACTTCAAGTGGCATAGCAGATATACTGCATACTAAAAGAAGATATACTTCATCGGCCGATGAAGTATATCTTCTTTTGGGTTCGATTCATACTGTTCGCTCGGACAGGTGAACATGCCGTTTGCCGGGGCGGGCGGAAGGCATCGCTCGGGGGGTGCTTAGCGCCACCGCTTGAGCTGCGGCAGGAGGTTGGAGAGCATCTGCCGGTACGCCTCGGGGGTGAGGGGCTGGGGCATCTGCTTGTTTACCTCGTCGAGGAACTGGTCGCAGTGGTCAATCATCTGTTCGAGGGTGAAGTCTTGCAGGAACTGGCCGTCGCGGTAGCAGTACTTGCAGTAGTCGTAGTTGACTTGTCCGTCGGCATCGTGGGCGCAGTCGGCGTCTGCGGTGAGGGGCATGCCGCAGCTTTGGCAGAACTGGGGGAGTTGGCCGGCTTGGAGGTGTTTCGCCTTGGCGGGGAAGGTGGCCTCGTAGGCGGCAAAGGCTTCGGGGTGCTGGTCGGCCACGTAGTAGCCTGCGGGGGTGTGGTAGGTGCCTTCGATGCCTTGCAGATAGCCGGGCTGCACTTCGAGGGCCAGGAAGTAGGGCACTTCGGCTCCGGCGGGTTCGGCATGATAGTGTATGCCCAGAGTGCTTGCCACTACAAAGCCGGCGTGGCCGTAGAAGTCGATGTTGCCTTCCATGCAGAGTACGCCTACGCCCAGCTGACGGGCGCGGTCGATGGCGTGGTTCAGCAGCTTCAGGCCATAGCCCTTCCGCTTGTAGTCAGGGTGTATGCTGATGGGGCCGAAGGTCCAGGCGGGGAGCACGCAGCCGTCGGTCTGGACGATTTGTGCCTTGGAGAACATGACGTGGCCTATGATGCGGCCTTCGTGTTCCATCACCAGGTCGAGCTCGGGAATGAAGTCGGGGTTGTCGCGGTATTGGTTGAGCACGTAGTGTTCGGTGCAGCCGGGACGGTATACGTTCCAGAATGCTTCGCGGGTGAGGTTCTCTACTTCGCGGTAGTCGTCGGGGGTTTCCAGTCGGATCTTCATGGTTTGCAGTTGATAGTTTGTAATAGTGCGGCGGAGAAGCCTTGTTCTTATTTCCTTAGACGCTGGAGCTTCTTCCGAAACTATATCTTGGGGGATGGAAGGCTCTGGGTTTGCAATGGATGGTTTGTCATGAAGCGGCGGGGTGCTGTGTTGCTTTTCCCTTGGGGCTGGGAGTCCGCAGCACTCCCGCCGCTCCATCATAAATTGCAGATCAGGAAATCCGCATCAGGCTTCAATCGGGATTTGGATGAGCGACACCCACTTTTCGGGGTCAGCCTGGTTCCAGATGCCGTCGATGTAGCTGGTGCGAGGCTTTCCGGCTATTTTCAGGCCGTGCTGGTCCATATAGCGGAATGCTTCGCAGAAGGATTCGTAAAAGCGTTCGTAGGGTCCTACGTGCTTCATGCAGAGGGCTTTGGGTACGGCTTCGAGCCGCTTGAACTGGATGATGGCCGAGTCGGGTAGTGCGGCTTCGACCTGTTCGCAGTATTCGATGTCGATGTCGGTGGGTCTGTATTCGTTGTGCTCTATGGTGAAGCAGTAGCCGGGTTGGGTGCACTGGCAGCCCAGGCGGGCCATTTCGGGTCCAATCTTTTCGTAACAGAGGGGGCCGAGAGCGGCATAGTCGCTGATGACTTCGCGGTGGGATGCCACGATGATTTCGGGCAGGGACTGGATGGTGAATTTATCCATTTGTTGTAAGGCTTGTTGCGAGTCCATCGTGCGTTGCAGCAGCTCGTGACGCTGTTCGAGCAGTGACAGTTGCTGCCGGCAGTCGTTGATTTTCTCCTGAAGCTTGCGGAGCGACGGTTTCAGACAGTCTTGGTCGGTGAGTTCGATGATTTCATCGAGCGAGAAACCGATTGACTTGAGCCGGCGTATGTTGCCGAGCGTTTGCATCTGGCAGTAGTCGTAATACCGGTAGCCTGTCCACTCGTCAACCTCGGCCGGCCTGAGCAGTCCGAGCTTTTCGTAGTGCCTCAGGGTCTTCACTGTAACTTGGCAAAGCAGCGAGAACTCTTTGATTTTTAATCTGTTTTTGCGCATATCGTACGATGTGACTTCTTGAATTCGCTGCAAAGTTAGCCTGTGCCCTAAGGGACGAGTCAAGAGGAATGCCCGCTTTTTTTCAGCAGAAGGCCGCTTTTTTTCAGTTCATGAGCAGGGGCACCAGGTGCTTGGCCATGAGATAGCCGCCGACCAGCAGCCACACGAAGAGCAGGGCGGCCAGCAGGAAGGGCTTGGCTCCGGCCTGGCGGAACTTGTCGATGGAGGTGTCGGTGCCCAGGGCCGTCATGGCCATGGTGAGCAGGAAGGTGTCGGCATATTCAATGGCGCCGTTGAGGGGGATGTCCTTCACGGTGGCAGCACCGGTGAGTGACTGCAACAGGGTGTTGAGACAGATGACCCCGATGAAGTAGAAGGCAAACCAGGGCACGGTGATCTTGCGGCGCGTACCTGACTGTGAGGCCGGGCCGGAGGCCGGTCGCAGGCGCGAGAGGACCAGTCCCATCACTACCAGCACGGGAGCCAGCAGCATCACGCGGATCATCTTGGTGATGGTGGCCGTGCCTGCTATGCCCAGGGTGTCGGTGGGGTCCATGGCGTTGCCGGCTCCGGCCACGTGGGCCACTTCGTGCAGCGTGCTGCCCGTGTAGATGGCGACCTGGGTGGTGGAGAGGCCGTCGAGCAGGCCCGAACGATACATGATGGGGTAGAGGAACATGGCGATGGTGCCGAAGATGACCACGGTGCTCACGGCGATGGCTGTCTTGTGGCCTTCACCTTTGACCACGGGCTCGGCTCCCAGCACGGCGGCCGCACCACAAATGGCACTGCCGGTGGCTGTGAGCAGGGTGGTGTCGCGGTCGACCTTGAGCAGACGGCCCAGCAGCAGGCCCAGTCCGATGGTGCCGCACACGACAATGAGGTCGGTCACGATGGCGGGCAGGCCCACTTGGGCCACTTGGCCGAGTGTCAGGCGGAAACCGTAGAGCACGATGCCGGTGCGCAGAATCTGTTTGGTACAGAACTTGATGCCCGGCACCCAGGTTTCGGGCAGCCGGTTGCGCAGGCTGTTGGCGTAGAGCATGCCCAGCACAATGCCTACAATGAGCGGGCTGAAGGAGAGGCTCTTGACGAAGGGGATTTCGGCAATGTAGAATGCCGCAAACGAGAACAGGGCGATGAGCAATATGCCGTGGAGCGTATTGCCACGATTTTCTTTTGCAAACATGGATTGTAGGATTTGGGGAGAGCGGAGCTCTGGTTGTTGGTGTTCGGGTGTCTGTCCGGCCTATTGCCAGCTGCCGAACCCCTGTTGGCGGAGAGCCTGGAGCAGGGTGGCCGACATGGCTTCGCAGTCGGCGGCCTTGTAGCGTATGTCGGTGAATATCTGTGCCAGCGTTTCGGTGCCGTTGATGCGCACAAACTCGCGGTTCTCGGGCAGGGCTTCCTTGGCTGCGTAGTCGCGGTCTATGGTTTCGGGTGTCACGGGCTGGTAGTGTTCGTCGTGACGGATGGCGCTGAGCGGCAGCCTGTCGGTCGGGGCAGGAGATTCGGCGGGCCAGCCCAGTGTGATGGTAGCTACGGGCATCACCAGCTGGGGCAGCCTGAGGGTCTGGATGATGTGGAGCGGCTGGTAGACGGTGGTGCCCAGAAAGCAGAGGCCCAGGCCGGCCGCTTCGGCCAGGTCACAGAAGCGCTGGCAGAAGAGCAGTGCATCGGTGGCTGCGTTCACGAACGAGAGCAGGTTGCCGTAGCCGGGATGCCCCTTGCGCTGCAAGGCCCACTGTGTGGTGCGGTGATAGTCGGCACAGAAGGTCAGCACGACGGGAGCCTGTGTGACCATGGGCTGGTTGAAGTGGGCGGGGGCGAGCTGTCGTTTCGTCTCGTCGGAGCGGGTCACCACCACGCTGTAGAGCTGCAGGTTGCCCATGGTTTGCGTGCGTTCGGCCTGGGTGAGCAGGTCGTTGAGCAGGAGGTCGTCGACCGGACGGTCGGCATATTGGCGGATAGAGGTTCGCAGTCGGGTCATGATGTCAGAACTTGAAGTAGATGAAGGGTTGGATTTCGGAGCCTTTGACCTGGATTACCCAGATGATGGTGAGGGCGAGCAGGACAGCCAGCAGGATAGAGGGCGTGCGGCCCATCAGCGCCTCGGTGCGTTCGTTGAGGCGGGTGGGCAGGAAGTGGAGCACGAAGCCGAGTGTCATGAGGGCGGTGACTTCGGGGTATCCGGCCACAAACTGCGTGATGAGCTGCGGCTGGAAGTTGGTGAAAATCTGGGTGAGCATGGCGGCCGATGACTCGAAGCTGGAGCCGGCGAAGAACAGCCAGCTGAAGCATACAAGGTGGAAGGTGAGCACGACGGCCAGCACCCGGCGCAGTCCTGTGGGGTGGTAGTGCTTGTCGTGGCCCAGCAGCTGCTGCCATGCCTTGTGCAGGCAGAGGGCCACGCCGTGTACGCTGCCCCATATCACAAAGTTCCACGAGGCACCGTGCCACAGGCCGCCCAGCAGCATGGTCATGAACTGGTTGAAGTACATGCGCCAGCGCGAGCAGCGGTTGCCGCCCATGGAGATGTAGAGGTAGTCGCGCAGCCACGAGGACAGCGAGATGTGCCAGCGCCGCCAGAAGTCGGTGATGGAGTCGCTCTTGTAGGGTGCGCGGAAGTTGGGCGGCAGGCTGAATCCCATCCACAGCGCAATGCCGATGGCCATGTCGGAGTAGCCCGAGAAGTCGCAGTAGAGCTGGAGCGCGTAGCCATACACGCCGAGCAGGTTCTCGAGTCCCGAGTAGAGGGCGGGGTTGTCGAAGATGCGGGACACGAAGTTCTGGCTGATGTAGTCGGAGATAATGCACTTCTTGAAGAGGCCCATGATGATGAACCAGGTGCCCGAACCCATCATCTGGTGGGTGATGTGGATGGGCTGGCGCAGCTGGGGCAGGAAGGTGCGGGCGCGCAGTATGGGACCGGCCAGGAGGGTGGGGAAGAAGCTCACGAAGAAGGCAAAGTCGGTGAGCGAACGGGTGGCGGGCATCTGGCGGCGGTATACGTCGATGATGTAGCTCATCGACTGGAAGGTGAAGAACGAGATGCCGATGAGCATGGGCAGGTCGAGCTGGGTGTCTGCGGGCAGCAGCGTGAAGCCGGCGAGCGTGGAGAGCACCCAGTTGGTGTATTTGAAGAAGGCGAGCTGGGCGAGCATGAAGCCTACTGCCGTCCACATCCACCGCTTGCGTGCCTGCTGGCTGCCCGAACGCTCCATGCCGATGGCGCAGAAGAAGTTGACCAGCGTGATGACGGCCAGCAGCATGCACCAGGCGCCGGCGTTCTTGTAGTAGAAGTAGTAGGAGAAGGCCGTGACATAGAGCAGTCGCAGGGGGGTCGTGCGCCGTCCGCTCAGCAGGGTGTAGCCTGCGATGAATGTCAGGAAGAAGAAGATGAACAGTCCCGTGTTGAACAGCAGCGGGCTGGTGGGGGAGTATTCGAGGATGGAAAGCATGTTGGGGTGGGGTGATATACGGTGGTTGAAACGTCACTTAGGGCCTGACAAGCGCCGTGACCAGCGCTTCGGCCAGGAGCTTGCCCTGCAGCTGGTAGCCTGCGGGGGTGAAGTGTATGCCGTCGGGGCGCAGGTAGTGGCCTGCCGACCAGTTGCGTTGGGCGGCCTGTTCGCCGCCGCAGATGTTGAACAGGTCCCAGTAGGGCATTCCGTGGCTTTGGGCGTAGTCCACCAGCAGTGTGGCACAGCGGCTGCTCATGGGGTTGGGCCGCTTGGTGTAGCGCACCTGCTTGGTCTTGTGTTTCGACCGGGCCATTTGGCGGTAGTTGACGTAGGAGGACTTCAGATAGTCTCCCGGCGGCGTGGTGAGCAGTATGGTGGCTTCGGGACAGGCCTTCAGGAGCGACTGCATGAAGGTGTCGAGCTGCTTCTGGTGGAGGTCTTCGCGGTAGCCCATGCCGTGGGCCTCGTTGGTGCCCAGCGAGAGGATGATGAGGTCGGGCTGCTTTTGGGCAAAGGTGCTCATGTAGGAGTCGTTCAGGAAGGTCTGCGTAGTGGCCCCGTTCTTCGCCACATAGCTGTAGTCGATGCCTCCGCGGGTATCATCGGCAGGGTCGGGTCCGCCCAGGCAGCGTGTCAGTTCGGCCTTGACGGCAGCCGGGAAGCTCTTGCCGGCCACATGCGAGTCGCCGATGTGGAGCACCCGGAGCGGGCGTTCGCCGCCGGCCAGGATGCGTGCCACAGGCAGCAGTGCTTCGGCCTGGCCCAACGCATTGGGCCGGGCGGCCCTGAAGCTTCGGGGCATAGACTCTCCAGGCTGTGCCAACGGTGTGATTTCGGGAAATCCGTCAAGCACGGGCGTGCCCTCCAGCGTGTCTTCCTCGACCGCTGTGTAGAAAGCGTTGTCGGCTCCCGGCTGTGCAGGGGCCTCACCCGTATCGCCGTGTGACAGGCTGGCAGCTACGGCCACTCCGAGCAGAATGGCCCAGCCGGCCAGAATCATGTAGAACTTGCGGCTCGAACTCTGCGATCCGCTCACGCCTGTTCCCGACGAGGCTCGCCAGTGGGGTAGGCCGGTCACACTGTCAGTCGTGCTGCGCTTCAGCCTCATAAGCCTTACGCTTCTTGTGTTGCTCGTATCCATACACCATCGATTTGAACAAAGCCTTGGCCACCCTTTCGCCTCCGCGCAGGTTGATGTGGGTGTAGTCCTTGCCTGCCTCGGCCGGTTTGGCCTCAGCCATGCGTCGGATGCTGCCTTCGCCACCCATGCCCTCGAAGAGGTTCCAGTAGGCCACGTGGCATTCGGCGGCCAGGTTTTGCTGGTATTTGTTCAGGGCCAGTATGCCGGGCATGGTGCGCAGTTCGCCGTTGATACGGTCTTCGCGGTCGCCCACGCCCACCAGCAGGATGCCGGCTTGCGGGAAGCCCCGTTTCATGTGTTCTATCACCTCCTTCATCTGCTTGGCGTAGTGCGAGTAGTCCTGTTGCTTCTTGTTGGCCACGTTCAGCCCGTATTGCACTACAATCAGGTCGTAGGGCCTCACCGCGTTCAGCTCACAGAGGTTGCGCTCGGGGATGGCCGCCAGCACGGTGCCGCTGCTGCCGCGCAGCGAGAAGTTGTCGACCACGATGCCCGTGGCCCCCTCTTCGGCCACTCCCCAGCAGGTCAGTCCTGCCGTGGCGGGCACCTGCCAGCGCACCTTGCCCGCCCGGCCCCGGTAGCTCAGTGCCTCGATGGAGCCTGTGCCACCAGAGCGCATGGCCAGTGTCGGTCCGTTGTCGAGCTTGATGCCGGCTTCGATGCCGGCGGTCGAGCGGAGGTAGAGCGTGTGGACATCGGCCGAGTCGAGCCGGGGCTGCTTCACGCCGCTCACTTCGGTCCAGGCCACGCCTTGCGGCACGAAGTAGCGGCCGCTCAGGGCCAGCCGGTTGGTTTCGTATTTCCCCTTGTCGAGCAGGCAGAAGGTGTTCCAGCCGCCCGAACGCTGGCGTACCGTGCTGCGGTTGGTGGCATAGGGCGGGTCCATCTCGATGAAGCCTACGCCTCGGCCGCCGAACTTCTGTTGCAACAGGGCTCGCAGCGAGGAGGTCAGTATGTCCACTTCGATGAAGGAGTCGCCCAGATAGGCGATGCGCACGGGGCGGCCCAGTGCCTGGCCTTGGAGCAGGGCTTCGTAGAGCGCGCCCATGCCCCGGTTCGTTTCGTCGGCATAATCTTCGATACACACGATGCCCGGCGGGCACGAGTCCTTGAATGCGGGTTTCACGGCGGGCAGCTTGCGTTGCAGGCTGTCGGCGGGCGTAACGGAATCTGTGGCGGTCGCGGGCAGCACATCGTCGAGCAGAGCCACGCGTTTCACCTCATAGCTGCCAATGGTCAGGTCGGGCAGCCATTGCAGGGGCAATAGCAACAGCACTACGAGCAATACCAAAAGGAATATTCTGAAGGGAGATGATTTCATTTTTCTTCGTGGGAAGGTTCTTGCAGGCTTTGGGGCGGGGCCGGTTGCCGCCTATATATAATAAGGAGTGGGCCGCGCCTGATATCATGAGGAGTGGTTGATTGGATGCAGAGGAGGGTCACTGGCCGGCAGTCAGCTTTTCCTTAATCTTGAACAGGTGGAAAATCTGTCCGCTATAGGTCGGGTTGTCTCCGTGCAGCCGGACAACGTCGAAGTAGAGCTTGACCGTTTTGGGCAGGTCTTCTATGTAGGTGGCCTTGTCCAGTCGCAACGAGTGCGGCAGGTGTTCTGCCTGGGCTTCAAACCATCCGAGCAGCTCTTTCAGTTCGGCCTTGCTAAATTGCTTCTTGTATTGCATGGTGATGTGTAGTGACGGTATATTTCGAAGCAAAAGTACGGCTTTTTGTCTAAAACTCATGAGTAAACCATGGTTTTTGCGCTTGCTGCCCCGTTTTGTGTGGGGTGGAGAGTGGCTTTTATGCACAGCAGTTGGCAAAATGACATGAAACGCTGCGCTTGTTGGGTGTTCGGGCATTTAAGCAGGCATGATGCCTGCTCTCCCAGTGCACCATCGCCTCCTATTCGCTTGACAACAGCCGGCTTGAAGCGCTGATGGCTGGGAGGGCGGGCTTCCAGCCCGCCTTATTATGTAAATCTTTCAGCTTTTCTTTTGCACTACGCTCGCCTTGCACTTCTTTGCTTCGCCAAGATAGGCTGCGGCTCGGTAGTGCAAAACGAAAAACTTTCAGCTTTTCTTTTGCACTACGCTCGCCTTGCACTATCTTTGCACGGCATAGTTGTGTGCAATCCGATAAAAAGGAGGGCTTGCCCGATGCCGTGGCAGCCCACAGAAACGCCGGCAGACCAGCTGTCGGCGTGCGACGTGCACACGCTGACAATCACTGAATATAATACATTTTAAAGGATGAACATATTAGAACTCAGCGAACAGGAAATACAGCGCCGCCAGTCACTGGAGGCATTGCGCGAAATGGGAATCGAGCCTTATCCCGCTGCGGCCTACCCCGTCAATGCCTGGAGCGATGACATCAAGGAACAGTTCTCCGACCAGGAGGATGCCCCCAAGCGCGAAGTGTGCATTGCCGGCCGACTGATGGGGCGCCGCGTGATGGGCAAGGCCAGCTTTGCCGAACTCATGGACTCGAAGGGACGCATACAGGTGTATGTCACCCGCGATGACATTTGCCCGGGCGAGGACAAGACGCTCTACAACTCTTTCTTCAAGAAGTTGCTTGACTTGGGCGACTTTGTGGGCGTGAAGGGCTTTGTGTTCCGCACGCAGACGGGCGAGATTTCGGTACATGCCCGCGAGATTGTGCTGCTCTCGAAGAGCCTGCGCCCCCTGCCGGTGGTGAAGGAGAAGGACGGCGTGACCTACGATGCCTTTGCCGATCCCGAACTGCGCTACCGTCAGCGCTACGTTGACCTGCTGGTGAACGCCGATGTGAAGAATATCTTCCTGAAGCGCAGCCAGGTCATCAAGGCCATGCGCCAGTTCTTCGACGCCGCCGGCTACACCGAGGTCGAAACGCCTATCCTGCAGCCCATACCCGGTGGTGCCAGTGCGCGCCCCTTCATCACCCACCACAACTCGCTCGACGTTGACCTCTACCTGCGCATCGCCACCGAGCTTTACCTGAAGCGGCTCATCGTGGGCGGCTTTGAGGGTGTGTATGAAATCGGAAAGAACTTCCGCAACGAAGGCATGGACCGCAGCCACAACCCTGAGTTCACCTGCATGGAGCTGTATGTGCAGTACAAGGACTACAACTGGATGATGGAATTCACCGAGCAGCTGCTCGAACACATCTGTACCACAGTGAACGGCAAGCCCGAGACCGTGGTCGACGGCCAGGTCATCAGCTTCAAGGCCCCCTTCAGGAGGCTGCCCATCCTGGAGGCCATTCAGGAAAAGACCGGCTATGACCTTGACGGAAAGAGCGAGGAAGAAATACGCGACATCTGCCGCAAGCTTGAGGTGGAAATCGACGACACCATGGGCAAGGGCAAGCTCATCGACGAAATCTTCGGCCAGTTCTGCGAGGGCACTTACATCCAGCCCACCTTCATCACGGACTATCCCGTCGAGATGTCTCCCCTCACCAAGAAGCACCGCTCGAAGCCCGGACTCACCGAACGCTTCGAACTCATGGTCAACGGCAAGGAGCTGGCCAACGCCTACTCGGAGCTGAACGACCCCATCGACCAGGAGGAGCGCTTCCAGGAACAGCTCCGCCTGTCAGAGAAGGGCGACGATGAGGCCATGTTCATCGACCAGGACTTCCTGCGCGCCCTGCAGTATGGCATGCCGCCCACATCGGGCATAGGCATCGGCATAGACCGCCTCGTGATGCTCATTACCGGCCAGACTCAGATTCAGGAGGTGCTGCTCTTCCCCCAGATGCGACCCGAAAAGAAGGCTCCGCGCGATGCTGCCGCAAAATATGTCGAAGCAGGCATTGCCGAAGAACTCGTGCCGCTGCTGCAAAAGGCCGGCTACTATTTGGTGGCTGACCTGAAGGATGTGAACCCCCAGAAGGTGCAGCAGCAACTGGGTGAAATCATCAAGAAGTACAAACTCGACCTCACCAAGCCTTCGGTGCAAGACATCGAGGCGTGGAATGTGTGACGCTCCTTAAATCTGCGCGCAGCGCATTCAAGCTATGTACGATTTGGGCAATATAGCCGTGCTGGGCAGTGGCAGTTGGGCAACGGCCATAGCCAAGATGCTCCTCGAGAAGGTGGACCATCTGTATTGGTATATGCGTCGCGCCGATGCCATCGAAGAGTTCAAGCGCCAAGGGCACAACCCCTCTTACCTCACCAGCGTGCGTTTCGACACGGGCCGCATCACCTTTACAGCCGACATCAACGAGGTGGCACGCGCGTGCCGCACGTTGGTGTTCGTCACCCCGTCGCCCTACCTGAAGAACCACCTGAAGAAACTCCGGGTCAAGCTCCACGACCACTTCATCGTGACGGCCATCAAGGGCATCGTGCCCGATGAGAACCTCGTGTGTTCGGAATACTTCAGGGTGGTCTACAATGTGCCCGACGAGAATCTGGCTGTGCTGGGCGGGCCGAGCCATGCCGAAGAGGTCGCCCTGTCGCGTCTCACCTACCTCACGGTAGGCTGTGCCGACATCGAAAAGGCGCAGGCCCTGTCTGAGACACTGGCCTCCGGGTACGTCAAGACCAAGACCTCGTTCGACGTCATCGGCATCGAGTATGCCTCGGTGCTCAAGAACGTCTATGCCATTGCGGCAGGCATCTGCAACGGCCTGAAGTATGGCGACAACTTCCAGAGCGTGCTCATGGCCAATGCCGTGCAGGAGACCAGTCGCTTTCTGCGTGCCGTCTATCCCATCGACCGGCAGGTCTACGACTCGGTCTATCTGGGCGACCTGCTCGTGACGGGCTATTCGAACTTCTCGCGCAACCGCGTGTTCGGCACCATGATCGGCAAGGGCTACAGCGTGAAGTCGGCTCAGATCGAAATGGAGATGATCGCCGAAGGCTACTACGCCACCAAGTGCATGAAGGACATCAACCGCCTGTACCACGTGAACATGCCCATCCTCGACGCCGTCTACAACATTCTCTACGAGCGCATCTCGCCCGCTATCGAAATCAAGTTGCTCACCGACTCCTTCCGGTAGGAAGGTGCCGGCCTTTTCTCCCTATTCTCATGGACACTTACACCGCCCGCCCCGACCGCTACGGACAGGACGCCCGCTTCGTGCGCTGCGGACGTAGCGGCGTGCTGCTCCCCCAAGTCAGTCTGGGCTTCTGGCACAACTTCGGGGGCGACGCGAACTTCGAGAACGCGCGCGCCCTGGCCCGATACGCCTTTGACCACGGGGTGACCCACTTCGACCTGGCCAACAACTACGGCCCGCCTCCCGGGAGTGCCGAGGAAACGCTCGGACGACTCTTGCAGGAGGACTTTGCGCCCTACCGCGATGAACTCTTCATTGCCACGAAGGCGGGCTACGAGATGTGGCCCGGCCCTTACGGCAACTGGGGGTCGCGCAAGTCACTCCTCGCCAGCCTCGACCAGAGCCTGCGCCGCATGAAACTCGACTACGTAGACCTCTTCTACAGCCACCGCTACGACCCCGCCACGCCGATTGAGGAAACGCTTCAGGCACTCGTCGATGCGGTGAGGATGGGCAAGGCCCTCTACGTGGGCCTCTCCCGCTGGCCGCTCGAACCTACGCGCCAGGCAGTCCGCTTCCTGCGCGAGGCCGGCACGCCGCTCCTCATCTACCAGGGAAGGCTCAACCGCTTGGACCGTGCCCCGCAGGAGGAGGGCATCCTCCGGCTCTGCCAAGAGGAGGGCGTGGGCTTCATCGCATTTTCGCCCTTGGCACAGGGACTGCTCACGCAACGCTACCTCCACAGCGGCATCCCCGCCGACAGTCGCATGGCGCAGGCCCGCTTCCTGAAGCCTTCGGCACTCACGCCCGAACTCCTCTCACAGCTCCGAGACTGGCAGGCCGAAGCCGCCGCCGAAGGACTCTCCTTGGCCCAATGGGCCTTGCGTTGGGTGGCCCGGCAGGAGGGTGTCGTTTCGGTCCTCGCGGGTGCCAGCCGTGTGGAACAGCTCCGCGACAACCTCGCCGCCTTCGACAAGCCTTTGTGATGACCGAAGGTGAGAGGCGGTGCGCTGGGAGGGCATAGCAGGCATCCAGCCTGCTTTCAATGGGTGTTTCATTGAGAAAATCAGCATTTTGAGGAAGAAAAGCAGATACAAAGGCGCTGTGCTTTGAAAAAAAGTGTACTTTTGCAGCCGATTTGTCCCTCAGCGGAGGCGAAACCACCCTCTGCGTGTGATGGCGAATTAAGTTTTTAAGGTTTTGCCCGCAGGCGGCGGCAGCTTCAGAGGCGGTCGGAAGCCCAGGGAAGGCTTAATTTAGAGTAACACATTTATTATTTACACAAAAGACAAATGAAGCAGATTGCAATCAGCGGCAACGCCCGCACTGCCCTTGGCAAGAAAGCAACCAAGGAAATCCGCAAGAACGGTTATGTTCCGTGCGTGCTGTACGGAGAGTTGAAGGACGAGAACGGTGCTCCCGTAGCCATCCACTTCAACGTGACCGAAAAGGACATCAACAAACTGATTTACACGCCCCACATCTACCTGGTCGACATCAACATCGACGGCGTTGACCACAAGGCCGTTATCAAGGAAGTGCAGTTCCACCCCGTCAAGGACAATGTGCTCCACGTAGACTTCTACGAAGTACACGCCGAGAAGCCCATCGTGATGGGTGTGCCCGTTGTAGCCCAGGGTCTGGCCGACGGTGTGCGCGCCGGTGGTCGCCTCATGATGATGGTTCGCAAGCTGCAGGTTCGTGCCCTCTACGATGCCATCCCCGAGAAGCTCTTCGTCGACGTGACCAAGCTCCAGCTCGGCAAGAGCATCAAGGCCGGTGAGCTCAGCTTCGAAGGTCTGGAAATGGTAACCCCCAAGGAGGTTATCGTCTGCACCGTGAAGATGACCCGTGCCGCCATGGGTGCCGCCGCTGCCGCAGCCAAGGAAGGCAAGTAAGGCATTCCACAGCTCAGGCTGTGAGGACCCTTTTCAGGTTATAAGAGATAAGGTTATAAGGTTCAAGGTTATAAGGTTATTAGGTTATAATATGACTGTTAGAGCGGACGGAGACTCCGTTGCTCAAAGAGTTTATAACCTCATAACCTTATCTCACATAACCTTATAACCTTATCTCTTATAACCTCATAACCCCATAACCTCATAACCTCATCTCACATAAATGAACTACCTGATTGTCGGTTTGGGCAACATCGGCGACGAGTATGCCCACACCCGCCACAACATCGGATTCAGGGTTGTCGACGCGCTGGCCGAGGAAGGAAAGGTCGCCTTCGAAGACCGCCGCTACGGCTTCGTGGCCACCCTGAAGGTGAAGAACCAGACACTCATCCTCCTCAAGCCCTCCACCTATATGAACCTCTCGGGCAACGCCGTGCGCTACTGGATGAAGGAGAAGAACATTCCCCTCGAACGCATGCTCGTTGTGGTCGACGACCTGGCCCTGCCCTTCGGCAAGCTGAGGCTCAAGCCCGGCGGCAGCGAGGCGGGCCACAACGGACTGAAGCACATCACCTCCGTGCTCGGCACGCAGCAGTACGCCCGCCTGCGCTTCGGCATAGGCAGCGACTTCCAGCGCGGCGGACAGGTCGACTATGTGCTGGGCGAGTTCAGTGAGGACGATCTCCAGCAGATGGCCGAGCGCGTCAAGCTGGCCGGCGAGGCCGTGAAGACCTTCTGTCTGGCAGGCATGAACGTGGCCATGAACCAGTATAACAACAAGTAAGCCCCCGCTATGGAAGCCCGTTTAGACAAGTGGCTCTGGGCGGCCCGCATCTACAAGACCCGCTCGCTGGCCGCCGATGCCTGCAAGAACGGACGCGTGAGCATCAACGGCGCAGCCGCAAAGCCCGCACGCACGGTGAAGGAAGGCGACGAAGTGAGCGTGCGCAAGTCCCCCATCACCTACACCTTCAGGGTGAAGCAGGCCATCGAGAAGCGCGTGGGAGCCAAGGTGCTCCCCGAAGTGTTCGACAACATCACGCCGCCCGCACAGTACGAGTTGCTCGAAATGAGCCGCATCAGTGGGTTCGTCAACCGTGCACGCGGCACAGGCCGCCCCACCAAGAAGGACCGCCGCGCCCTCGATGACTTTGTGACAGAAGACTATTTGTTCGACGAAGACGATTTTTTGACCGATGAAGAATGACCGCAACACCTGGGCACCCCATGTGATATTGGTGGATGCCGACTACCTCGATGGCCTGGCCTTCGACCTCACCGTCAATTTCGAGCGCATGCTCGAACGCTGCCTGCCCAAGGCCGACCTCTGCCATTGGATAGACTGTGTGGCCCTCGACGGCGGACTGGAGCGGGGCGACAATACCGTACAGGTCCATTTTCTCCACAGCAAGGCGAAGCAAGCTTTCGACTTTTTCCGGCTCACGCGTTTCCACGATGAGAGCAACAAGCTGGCGTTTGAGGCCGACTTGAACAACATGCCCTTTTCTGACCCTGTGGGTAGCTTCACGCTCTTCACCTTCCCCGTTGAGGACATCGTGAGCCGGCAGGAGTTTTTCCTTCAGTCGTTCACCATGCTCTCCCAGGCCCAGGGTGTCGAGAACCTCATGGTCGTGGGCGACATGCTCGAATACGGCGACCAGCTCAGGCGGCTGTGTGCCCAGCCTCACGAAAAGCACATCACCCTCTACACCATGGAGCCCTGCACAGGGCGTGGCTTCGACCAGCAGATACTGGCCTATTCGGTCATGTCAGCACTCGGCATACGAGGCGAGGAACTCAACCCCTGACCGCCCGTTTGTCCCGTCCTGAGTGCCAGACAGCGTCAGTTGCGAAGCCTGTGTTGCCCCGTTTTCCAAATTAAGCGTATATTTGCAGCCGCTACAACCACGTCAACATGCAACAAGACACGTTACAACGCATCAAGCAACGCTACGGCATAGTGGGCCACTGCGAGGCGCTGGACCGCGCCTTGGAGATAGCCCTGAAGATAGCTCCTGTAGACCTCTCGGTGCTCGTTACGGGCGAGAACGGAGTGGGCAAGGAGTCCTTCCCGCGCATCATCCACGACCACAGCCAGCGCCGCAACAAGAAGTACTTTGCCGTAAACTGCGGTGCGATACCCGAAGGCACCATCGACTCCGAGCTGTTCGGCCACGAGAAGGGAGCCTTCACCGGTGCTGTCGACCAGCGCGAGGGCTACTTTGCCGCAGCCAACGGCGGCACCCTCTTTCTCGACGAAGTCGGCGAGCTGCCCCTCCCGACCCAGGCCCGCCTGCTGCGTGTGCTCGAAACGGGCGAATACATCCGCGTAGGGTCGAGCGAGGTGCGCAAGACCGATGTGCGCATTGTGGCCGCCACCAACGTAGACATGGCCAAGGCCATTGCCGGCGGCAAGTTCCGCGAAGACCTCTACTACCGCCTCAACACCGTCAGCATCGCTGTGCCCGCCCTGCGCGACCGAGGTGCCGATGCCGCCCTGCTGTTCCGCAAGTTCGCCCTCGACATGAGCGAAAAGTACCACATGCCTCCCGTGCGGCTCGACGAGGCCGCCCAGCGTATGCTCTTGGCCTACTCCTGGCCCGGCAACGTGCGTCAGCTCAAGAACCTGGCCGAGAACATGAGCGTCACGGCCGAGGAGCGCGACATCACGCCCGAGGTCCTGTCGCGCTATTTGCCTGTCGAGTCTAATCACACCCAGCTCGTGGCTGTCGGCCGCGCCACAGAGGCCCACAGTTTCGAGAACGAGCGCGAAATACTCTACCAGATACTCTTCGACCTGCGGCGCGACGTGTCAGAGCTGAAGCGTATCATCCACCAGCGCCAGGATGCCGGGCCGCACGGTTCCGCCCATCCGGCCGACAACTCCGGCCTCGTGCTTGGCGGCAGCCATGCCGCGCCTAAACTCAACAAGGCCGACTCTTCCGAAGTCTCCTATTGGGAGGCCGAGGAGGTGAGCGACGAAGAGCCCGCCGCGCCCCGCAGCCCAGAGCCCCCGCGTAGTGGCGCAATGGCCGGAACAGCTGCGTCGGGAATGTCGCTCGAAGAGGTGGAGCGCACCATGATCCAGCAGTCGCTTGCCGCCAACAACGGGCGGCGCAAGGCCGCTGCCGACCAGCTCGGCATCTCGGAGCGCACCCTCTACCGCAAGATCAAGGAGTACGGACTGGAGTAGCCGCTGCTGTTCCCGCCGCTCTCTGCTTTCCAGCCATCTCCATTTTAACCCGGGGCCCGAGCCCCCAGTTTCGCCCATCATGAAGCCCCTTCTCCGCCTGCTCCTCCTTTCCCTGCTCAGCCTGCTCGCCTCCGCCTGCAGCGTGAAATACCAGTTCACCGGCACCAGCATCAACTACGACATCATCAAGTCCATCCAGATCGACAAGGTGGTGAACCGTGCCCCCTATGGCTGGGCCCCCATGGAGGCCATGTTCAACAACCAGTTGCAGGACCAGTATGCCAACCAGACCCGCCTGCAGTTGGTCAAGCGCGGCGGAGACCTCCACATAGCCGGCGAAATAACCGCCTACGACCAGTTCAACAAAGCCATCTCCGCCGACGGCTTCTCGTCACAGGTACAGCTGCGCATGACGGTCAACATACGCTTCGAGAACAACAAGACTCGCGAAAGCTGGGAAAAGCAGTTCTCCGCCACCACGCAGTACGACTCCAGCCAGCAGCTCACCGCCGTGCAGGAGACCCTCGTGACCGAAATGGTCAAGGACCTTTGCGACCAGATATTCAACGCCACAGTGGCCGACTGGTAGTCTTGCCGTAGAGCCGGGGCCGGCCGGCCCGAAGCCCAGTCGGCAGTCGTGTGCGGGAGAGCGGCTCCCTCCGGTCTTTTTCTCCTCCCGTCCTGTTCCGTCCCCGTCCGGGACCATGCCCCCACTGCCATCACCCACCTCCCAACCCGAGCGAAGCACTTCAAACCATGGAAATAGCCGAACTGATAACCCATCCCGAACAGTTAGACAAGGACACACTCCATGCCCTGCGCGAGCAGGTGGCCCAGTATCCCTACTACCAGGCCGCCCGCCTGCTGTTCCTGAAGAACCTGTTTCTGCTCCACGACCCCCTCTTCGGCGAGGAACTGCGCAAGGCTGCCCTCTTCCTGCCCGACCGCAGGGTAATCTTCGACATGGTCGAAGGAGGAAACTACGCCATCCAGCCCACACCACTGCGCCGCGAACCCCACGAACAGCCCGCCGGGGCTGACCGTACCGTGACACTCATCGACGACTACCTGCGTGCCGTCCCCGATGCCCCGGCCACCCGGCCCGCAGGCCGCCAGCCCACCGCTGCCGACGCCACGACCGACTACGCCGCCTTCTTGCTCCAGCTGGACGATGCCCCGGCCGCCCCGCCGCAGCAGCCCACCCGGCGCAGCGACACACTCATCGACGACTTCATCGAGAACAGGCCCGAGCGCATCCGGTTGCAGGAAAACCCCGAGTTCACACCCGAGCTGCCCGCCGACACCGACACCGCCGGCGATAACGGCGAAGAAGGATTCCTCACCCTCACGCTCGCCAAAATCTACATCCGGCAGCAGCGTTACGAGAAGGCACTCGAAATAATGCGCAAGGTTAACTTGAATAATCCAAAAAAAAGTGCTTATTTTGCAGACCAAATCCGCTTTCTGCAGAAACTCATCATCAACAAAAATCATCAAAAACAATAACTGACATGTATTCTGTACTCGTAATTCTGGCAGTCATCACCGCCGTACTGCTCACCTTCGTAGTGCTCATCCAGGAGTCCAAGGGCGGCGGACTCGCTTCCAACTTCGCTGCGTCCAACCAGATTATGGGCGTGCGCAAGACGACCGATGTGGTCGAGAAGGCCACCTGGACGCTGGCCGGCGCGCTCGTCGTATTTGCCGTAGCCACTATCTTCTTCGCCCCGCGCAGTGTCGATAGCGACACCGTCGTGACCAGTGCAGCCCCTGCCGCTCCCGCAACCCCCGCAGCTCCTGCCACTCCTGCAGCTCCTGCAGCTCCTGCCGCTCCCGCCAACTGATAGGTGCGTGGCGAGACCGTCCTGCCGGGAGGGAGTGCAGACAAAAGTGTGGGGCCGGCCCGAGTCCAGCCCCCCTCTCTCCCCCAGTGTGAGGCTATAAGGTTACCTGCGGGCGATCGAAGATTCCGACCGTCCCGACAGTAACCTTATAGCCTCACAAGCATATTCCTCCCCTGCCGCCCCACCGCTCCGCCGCAGTTTCCGCCCCCGCATCCGGGCAGCGGACGGCCCTGCTGCCCCTCCCCGTCACCCAGCTTCGGGAGGAGCATCCCATCGCCCAGTCCCCCTCTCTCTCCAACAAGCAAGTGCGCCAACGCGCCGTCCCTTCCCCCATGTTCCAGTTCGCCCTCCTGCTCTTTCTGTACCTACACTTCACCTTCGCCCAGAGCGACACCTTGGGCTACCTCTGTAGCGAGCTGGCCGGCCGTCCCGTGTCGTGTCCCGCTCCCCTGCTGGCCGCGGGGCCCACACTGGCAGCCGCGCTCGTCCTCTACGCCGTGCGCCGCCTTTTCGCCTCGCGCCGAGTCAGCCGGAGTGTAGCCCCCGTGCTTGTCGCCTGGCTCAGCGCCGCCGTGGTCAGCCACCCCTACGCCAGCCTCGGCTGGCAGGTCGGACTGGGTGTCACGGCCGTGCTTCTCGTCTGGGCCGACCTGCGGTGGACTGCCGCCGCCAGCCGCCAGCCCGCAGCCCACAGCCTGTGGGCGAAGTTCCCGCCCCGCGCCCTGCGGTTCGTCGTCCTTCTCCTCTACATCGGACTGGGAACAGCCGTGCCCGACACCGTCCACTACGAGCTGCGCACCGCTGCCGCCATGCGCAGCAGCCAGCCCCACCGTGCCTACCGCGTGGGCGAGGTCGAGCTGGCCGCCACCCCGCGCCTCGTCGCCATGCGCAGCCTCCTGCTCGCCACCACCCAACCCCTCGGACTGGGCGACAAGCTCCTCCAGCAGCCCCTTCCCCCCGGCGGTAGCGAGCTCCTGCTCCTCCCCGCCGATGCCCGCCAGTCCCTGCTGCTTTCCCCCGACAGCCTCACCCATCGCCTGGGCCTTTCGCGACAGCCCGGCGAAAGCGCCACCAGCTACTTCCACCGGTGCGCCGAAGCCTCCTTCCGCCGCTGTGGCGCGCAGCGTCCGCCCCAGCTCCCCGTCGACTACTACCTCTGCGGTCTGCTCCTCGACCGCCGCCTCGACCGCTTTGCCGCCGAAGTGGTGCGTTACTACCCCCAGTCCGTCAGCCAGTCGCGCCTGCCGCGTTACTACGCCCAAGCCCTACTGTGGTATGCGCGCCAGCGCACGCGCCCCGCGGTCCTCTATCGCGATGCAGCCGTCGAGGCCAACCTGCGCGACTACCTCGACTATTCGCGTACCCTTCCCCCGGGTCCGCAGCGCGCCAACCTGCTGCGCAGCACCTATGGCGAAACCTATTGGTGGTGGTACGAATACGGCAAGGACGGCACCGCACAGTAGTGCACCGCCCTTACCCTTTTTCTGTAGAATCAAACATACTGCTCGACCCCATGCGCAACCGCTGGAGCAAGGAATCCGTGAAGACCCTCATCCTGTCTGCCTTGTCGGCAGGCATTGTCGTGTCGGCCGTGTGGACATGCCGCCATACGGTCGCCGACGGTCCTGCCCCAATCACGTCCGGCGAACGGGCCTCGCTCGTTCGTCTCGCCGGCCAGCTGCAGCGTCAGACTCCGCCTTCGGCCTGCGGCGGTTCCTCATCGTCGGCGCGCCTTTTCGCCTTCGACCCCAACAGGGCAGACTCGCTCACCCTCCTGAAGCTGGGACTGGAAAGCTGGCAGGTGGGCAATATCATGAAATACCGGCGCAAGGGCGGCCGATGGCGTTCCCCCGAACATTTCAGCCGACTCTACGGTCTCAGCCGCAGCGAGTATGAACGTCTGCGCCCCTACCTGCGCATCGCCGCCGCCGATGCAGCCCCGCGCTACGGCGGCTGGCCGGAGCGGAGCGGCGGAGAGCCCTCCGACACGTGCGCCCGTCACCGCTACCAGCCCGTTGAGAAATATGCCGAAGGCACCGTGATTGCGCTGAACAGTGCCGATACCACGCAGCTGAAGCGCATACCCGGCATTGGCAGCTGGAAGGCGCGCCGCATAGTGGACTACCGCACGCGCTTGGGCGGTTACGTCAGCCTCGCGCAGTTAGAAGAGCTGGACGACATGC
Source organism: uncultured bacterium (assembly GCA_945869305.1). GTDB lineage: Bacteria > Bacteroidota > Bacteroidia > Bacteroidales > Bacteroidaceae > Alloprevotella. The sequence goes on along the minus strand of CAMBOH010000003.1, from coordinate 40,675 downwards.
CTCCCGGGCTTTCGCGCTGGTTCACATTGGACGAGGTCTCGCCCCGCACCATCCGGCTCAACCGTGCATCGTTCAAGGAACTGGTGCGCCACCCTTATCTCAGTTACGAACAGACGAAGGTCATTGTCAACCACGTGCGCAAGTACGGTCCGCTGTCCTCGTGGAGTGACTTGCGGCTGTACACGGAGTTTTCGCCAGCCGACTTCGAGCGGCTCGCCCCTTACTTCCGCTTTGACTGAGACTGTCTCTTGTGGGTACATGATGGGCCCATGTTTCGTAAATTCAACCAGGGACAAGTGCAAGCGTTCAAGGTGCTTAAGGATGGGGCGTGCTTTGAACGCTTGTTCACAGGTCGCTCTCACTTGCACTATCTTTACATAAGATAGGCTGCGCTCGGAAGCAAGCTTGGCTTTTTGCTCTCACTTGCACTATCTTTGTTTCGTATTATGACCTTAAATCCAAACGTAACGGAAACATGAAATACACAACGATTATCGACATTGCCAAGGAACTTGGTATGTCTAAAAGTACGGTGTCCAGGGCATTGTCCGGGGATGCGCATAATGTGAAACCGGAAACGATGAAGCTTATCTGTGAGACTGCCAAGAGAATGGGCTATCAACGCAATGAAATGGCAGTCAACCTACGACACCGAACCACCCGCAACATCGGGATCATCATTCCAGAGATTGTCACTTCATTCTTCATGAACTATATCCAACAAGCGCAGAAAGAACTGCGCAAACATGGGTATCGTACAATAATTACCGTATCAAACGAGGACCCCGAGCAGGAAGCGGAAAACCTGCAAATGCTGGAACAGTGCAGAGTGGAGGGAATATTGATGAGTGTGTGCCATAAGGACAAGAACGCATTATTATATAATAAGGTGGTGAGACATGGCATCCCCATCGTTTTCTTTGACAGGAGGGTGGAAGGAATGGATGCCTCGGTGGTGTGCATCGACGATAATCTGATGGCATTCTTCATGGTGGAGAGACTGATAAGGAGCGGATGTCGCAAAATTGTACACCTGACAGGACCTGAGCATATCGGCAATTGTCATGACCGCTATCGTGGTTATCGTGAGGCGTTGGAAAAATTCTCCATCCCTTACGACCAGCGGTATGTCATTGAGGGTGGATTGAGTGCCGAAGAGGGTAGTGCGGCCATGGAGGAGTTCCTGTCACAGGGCCTTGAGTTCGATGGCCTTTTCGGATTTACCGAAACATCGACATTAGGAGCAAAGAGTCTGCTTCAGAAGAAACATTATCGCATTCCCGAAGACGTATCGCTATGCTGCATTTCGGGCACTACGCTATGCAAACTTGTACACCCAATGGTGACGGCAGTAGAACAGCCGGTAAACGAAATGGCTACTCTTTCATGCCAACTATTGCTCAACCAGATTGCAGATCCAAATGCAGCAAGAGAGTGTGTCGTACTAAGGGGTAATATTGAAGAAAGGGAATCAACCCTTGCTGTCAAGGGTGTTCTATAAATCAGGCCGAGCTGGATGCTGGATTTATAGTATTCTCCTCAAACAGTTTCCCAATATATACGCGTATTTTACCCTTGTAAAAATCCTTCAACCCTTCAGCCAACCCTTCATTCCATTTGAGAATCAGAAGGAAACGGGCTGAAGGGTTTTGTTTTCAAACCCTTCAGTCCCTTCAGCCAACCCTTCAGTCTGACTTCAGCCAACCCTTCAGGAAGGTTCAGCTGCCCCTTCAGTGTGAGGCAGCTTGCTGGTAACCTTCAGCATCCACGCTTTTCCGGGCAGTCTTGATTGGTGGCCTGCAAGTCCAGGCTTCGGCGCAGCAATCCGTCGGGTTGTCACGCTTGGCCCAGCCTCCGTTTGGCCGCTGTTCTTGTCTGGGTACATCCTTGTGAGGAGACCATCTTGGCCCGTTGTCTTCAAGCGTTCAAGGCACTGGGAGAGCAGGCAGGATGCCTGCTCTTTTAGTTGAAGCAGGCAGGATGCCTGCTCTCCCAGTGGCTGAAGGGTCTGAAGGGTTTGAAATCCAAACCCTTCAGCCAGTTTCCTTTTGATTCTCAGAGAGAATGAAGGGTCGGCTGAAGGGTTGAACGATTTTTACGGCTTAAAAAATGCGTATATAAAGGGGGCTAATTCATCATCGGGAGCCATTCGGAATTGAATCTGACAGTCCCTCTGGAACCGTTTGAGTCCGGCTGGTGACAATAACGATTGCCTGGGGCTTTATACCGCGCGGTAGCACTGGGAGAGCAGGCATCCTGCCTGCTTCAACGAAAAGAGCAGGCAGTTTGCCCGCTCTCCCAGCATACCGTCGCCTCCTATCTTCTTCGCGCGGGGAAGCACCCGGAAAAGTCAGGCTGTTCAGAATCTGAATACTTGGGTGCCAATCTGGAAGAATGCCCTATCCATTACGGGATTGAACACGGCGCAGGCAAATACAGGGAGCGAATAGTTCTTGGTGATTTGCAGGCGGTGTTCTGCTCTCAACTGTAGATGAACGAGTCCTGACTTGTCACTATAGAAGGTGCTCGAATCACCCTTCTTGTCTGACAATGTGAAGGTGCCGCCAATGCTGGCATCGAAGCTCCAAGCGTCACTCCTGAACAATGGATATTCAGCCGACACAAAGCAAGAATAGCGGTTGGAACTGTTGTCTGCCCATCTGTCACGCCCGAAGAGAATCGTTGACCAACTGAGGGTGAGCGGGAATTGCGGGGTTGACTGAGCGAAGCTATATGTCAGTATGCAGTCGAGGAAGCGCCCCGTGGTACGGGCGGAATAGTTGAAGAACTCTTGGTTGTTATAGTCGGCGCCCGGTGAGAAGTTGTATGTATCCCACAAGGCCAGTTTCCATCCTCCATATTTTACTTCACCGAAGAAGTTAAACTCCTTATAGTCGCCAGACGTATTCGTGCCGCCCCATAGTCCCGCCTTGAAGTGCCCAGCCTTGTCGTGTATCGACAGGTCAGTACACATCACCAGTCCGTCGCTCACTTCAATACCCCTCCAAAGGTGGTTGTTGGCAACCTCAAGACCCCAATCGACATAATCCTTCACCTTAGGCTGTTCTTGAGCCTGAACAGCAGTGCAGAAATGCACTGCTGTCAGGAAAACGAAAACGAATCTCAATAGGAAAGAATATTTGATGTTGGCAGTATGTTTACTCATTGTTCCTCAAGCGTTTTGTCAAAGTCGATAATGACCTTCATGGTGGTAGCCTTGTTGTTGTCGATATACTTATAGGCCTCGTCGTATTGCTCGAAAGCAAACCTGTTGGAAATGAGCGGTTCGAGATTGACAATGCCGCGGCTTACAAAATCGACGGCAGTCAGATAGTCTTCATGACGGTACATCATCGTACCAATGAGTCTAAGCTCATGCTCGCCGAGGTAGAACATGCTGAGTGCCGGGTCCTTCGCAAAGACAGCCACAATGACAATGTCGCTTCCTTTCTCGACAGTCTCCATCAGTGAACGTACACTCGACTCTACGCCTGCCACCTCAAAGCCCACCTGATAGCCTTCGTCACCAAACACTTCCTTGGCAGCATCTTTCAGTGACTGGTGCATGACATTTGCAGTATATTCAATGCCACACTCTTTTGCCTTGGCCAGACGCAAGTCGCTCACGTCTGTAATCAACACCTTCTTCGCTCCGCGAGCCTTGCAGAACTGGGCCACAAGGTTGCCGATGGCACCGGCACCGCTAACCACCACGTTCTTGCCTTTCACATCGGTGCGGTTGGTGGCATGGGCACCCACCGCTGAGGGCTCGATCATTGCACCATAGTCAAGACTCATACCCTCGGGCAATACCACGATGCGCTCATCGGTAGTGACAAAATAGTCCTGTGCCACACCATCTGCTTGAAAAGCCTCTACGCGCAGATGCTCACACACATTATATTGTCCACGCTTGCATGGACCGCATTCTCCACACACCAACTGCGGGCGGGCTGTGATATTGTCGCCAGGTTGGCATACCGTCACCTCTGAGCCGACGGCTACAACTACAGCGGAATACTCATGACCTTGGACAACGGGATAAAAAGTAGCAGGATGTAAGCCGTGATAAGAATGTATCTCGCTACCGCATATTCCTATGCGCTTGATGTTGATCAATACCTCGTGGGCCTGCAGATTCTCTGCCTTCGGTGCTTCCACGTTTCTGAACTCAATGTGCTTCGGTGCTGTTAAAACTGCTTGTCTCATGATGATTATATTGTTTTGATGTTATTTGTTGTTCGGCTTTCTATGCTCAAGTTCTTCGACAATCTGGTTGTATTCCTTCCTGCCTAGCCGATAGAAGAGCATGACGCCGGCAGTAATGATCCACAATATTCCCGGCACAGTGCTGAAGGCATGGTGAATCACTTCCTTGACGGTCTCCGACTGTCCGACATTGGCCTCATAGCCAGCCCATCCCATTACCAATGCCAACAAGGATGTGCCCAATGCCATGCCAATCTTGTTGGCCAAGGAGATGAATGAATACTGGAATCCGTCGTTGCGAATGCCTGTCTTCCACTCACCATACTCCACGCAGTCGGGGATAATGGCATAAATGGCGGTATTGAATCCAGAGAAAAAGAACTGTGCCAAGGCCGCAAAGGTGTAGAACAATACAGGCGACCCATTGGGGGAGAAGAAATAGAGTACCACCATGCTGATGCCCATCAACAGACTGAATACACTTGCTGCCCAACCCTTGTTTCCGGTCCACTTGAAGACCAGGGGGAAGAGGGCTGCCCCAATGATGGAAGGCACAACGATCACGCCAGAAAAGAAGGAGAACAAATCCTCGTTGCCTTCAACATATTTGAAGTAATAAATCAGGTCGGCATTGCGGCCGTATAGGATGAATCCGAAAAGTAACTGTCCGACCACTGCCATCAGGAAAGGCTTGTTCCTGGCAACAGCTTTCAACTGTTCGCCGACGGGTACTGCCTTCTTGGATATCTTTACCTCCACCGTCTCCTTGGTCTTGGCAAAGCAGAACCAATGGCAGAAGGTGAAAACCAGACCGTAGATAGCGGCTACACTGATGAATCCCCGGGCACTGCTGAGCGTGCCGTCGCCACAATATTTCACAAGGGGCACGGTGATGATGTTGATGACTCCAATGGCAATCATGGCTGCCACCGAGCGGCTGGTGTTGATTTGTGCACGTTCGTCGATGTTCTGTGTCATGGCTCCACATAGTGTGCCGTAGGGCAGGTTGACGCAGGTGTACCCCAACACCAATAGTCCGTAGGTGATGCTCATGTAGATAATCTTGCCCGTACTGTCCATGTCGGGATGAGCCCAGAAACAGAGCACCAGCACGAGTGCTGTGACAGGGGCACCAAAGAGCAGCCACGGACGATAACGCCCCCAGCGCGATTTGGTGCGGTCGCTCAGGCTGCCGATGAGAGGGTCGTTGAAGGCATCCCAAAAGCGTGATACGAGCATGAGCGTGGCAACAGCTGCCATACTGATACCGAAGACATCGGTATAGAAGATCATCAGGAACGATACAACGAATGACCAACTGAAATTGCAGCCGACATCGCCAAAGCCATAGGCCAGTTTGCTGATAAAGGGCACTTTCCCCTTAGTGGTGGGATTAGGGTTTTCCATTTTCCGATTGATTTGTGATTACAAGGTTATTGGATTTGTCAGTGGGGGGATTACCGGTTCCGATCCTTTGTTTTGACGACGCAAAGTTTGCTTGTCGGGCTCTGATTATCAAGCCTTTTGGAAAAGAAAAATTCCGCAACCGTTCCCGCAACCGTTTCCGTTTTCCGTAACCGTTCCCACGATTGGTTGCAACCGCCTGACCTCCCCCGGCCTTGCCGCCTGCGCCTTTGCGATCCGTCGGGAGGGAGAGTGGCCCGGTTGCGGAGGGTGTCTGTCTGCAGATGGGGAGACGGGTGTGAGAAAAATTCTGTCTGAAATCCAGGAAAGCCTCCCAATTTTTTATGCCTTTTTCGCGTCTTGTCGCAACTTTCCGCTATATTTGCCATCCACTAACCTTGAGGAAGTACCCGTTTACCCCGTCATGCCATGAGAAAAAGACTGTTATTGTTCGGCCTGATGCTGCTGGTCCTGCTCGGTGCGGCCGGATGCAGCGAGGCCCGGAAGTATAAAATAGGCGTATCGCAGTGCAGCCAGGACGACTGGCGCACCAAGATGAACGATGAAATATACCGTGAGATACTGCTCCACGACGATGCGGTGGTCGAGATACGCTCGGCCGATGACAGCAACGCGAAGCAGATAGCCGACATCCGCTACTTTGTCGAAAACAAGTTTGACATACTCATCGTGTCGCCCAACGAGGCGGCTGCCCTTACGCCCATCATCAAAGAGGTGTATGAGGGCGGCATGCCCGTGGTCATCTTTGACCGCAACATACAGGGCGACAGCTACACGGCGCGCATCGGTGTCGACGATGTCGGCTTGGGCCGTTCGGCCGCGCGCTATGCCTGTCACCTGCTGGGCAAGGGCGGAAAGGCGATAGAGATTTACGGCCGGCCCGGCTCTACGCCCGCTGAGGGACGGCACGAGGGCTTTGTCCGCGAGTTCACGAGCCAGGGCGGTACGCTGCTGGCCAGCGTGCCTGCCAACTGGAACAAGGAGGATGCTGTCCCCGTGGCCGACTCGCTGCTGGAGGTCTATGCCGATGTCGACCTGATCTATGCCCAAAACGACCGCATGGCCATCGGCGCATCGGAGGTGGCAAGGCGGCGCGGACGGGGCGACATACGCATCATCGGAACCGACGCCGCGCCCGACATAGGCATCAGGGCGGTGGCCGACAGTGTGATTGACGCCACCTTCCTTTACCCCACCGAGGGCCACCGGCTGGTCAAGACCGCACTGGCCATACTCAAGGGCGAACCCTACCAGCGCGAGACCGTGATACCCGTTTCGTCGGCCGTCGACCTGACGAATGCCGACATACTCCTGCTGCAAAACGAAACGCTGAAGGAAGAGACACGCAAAATCAGGCTGCTGAAGAGCAGAATCGACGACTACTGGGCGCAGCATTCCGCACAGTCCGTGCTCTTCTATGCCTGTGTGGCCATCATCTTCCTGTTGTCGGGTGTGGGCTTCCTGCTCCTGCGCTCCTACTGGCAACACAGCAGACACCAGCGGGAACTGACGGCCAAGAACAGGCTGCTGGAGGAGGAACGCGACAAGCAGGAACGCCTCAACTCCCAGCTCCAGCAGGCCACACAGTCGAAGCTCATGTTCTTCACCAATGTCTCACACGACCTGAGAACGCCCCTCACACTCATTGCCGAACCCGTGGCCCAGCTGGCACGGGCCGATAACCTCACGCAGCAGCAGGCTGTGATGATGAGGCTGGCCAACAAGAACGTGAAGATAATAAGGAGGCTGATCGACCAGATTCTGGACTTCCGGAAATATGAGAACGGAAAGTTGCAGCTCAGACTCACGGAGGCGGACTTCGGGCAGGCCCTTGGCGACTGGACGGAGTCGTTCGCCGGTGTGGCCCGCCGGCGCGACATCAAGCTCAGGCTCAAGCCACCCTCGGGGGAGGAAAAGGTGATGATGGCGTTCGACTGCGAGCGGATGGAGCGCGTGGTGTTCAACCTGCTGGCCAACGCCTTCAAGTATACGCCCGCAGGCGGCGAGATCACCGTGGCCTATGAGGTGGATGGCGGACAGCTCACCTTCAGCGTGGCCGACACGGGGGAGGGTATCAGCGAGCGCGACCTGGGCAACATATTCGACCGCTTCTTCCAGGCGGAGCGCATTCATGCCAGCGGGTCGGGCATCGGGCTTTCGCTGGCCAAGGCCTTCGTGGAGCTCCACGGCGGAAGAATCAGTGTGGAGAGCTGCGTGAACCGCGGCTCGAAGTTCACGGTCGTGCTGCCTGTGCGCCATGTGGCCGAACCGGCCTCACAGCCCGCTCCGGCTGTCGGTGAAAGTGAGGCGGCCGCAGAGCTGGAGCCCGTTGAGGACAGCCTTACCTTCGATGAGAACAAGCCCCTCGTGCTGGTGGCCGATGACAACAGGGACATGCAGACACTGGTGGGCGAACTGCTGGGACAGGACTACAACATTATCAGGGCCGCGAACGGGAAGGAGGCTGTGAAGCTGGCCGCCAAGTACGTGCCCGACCTCATCGTGTGTGACGTGATGATGCCCGTGATGGACGGCCTGGCCTGTCTGAGACACATCAAGCAGGAGCTGAGCACGTCGCACATCCCCGTGTTGATGCTGACGGCCTGTTCGATGGACGAGCAGCGGGCTGAGGGCTACGACAACGGAGCCGACGGCTACCTCTCGAAGCCCTTTGACAGCACGGTGCTCAAGGCGCGGTGTGCCAGCCTCATAGCCAACCGCAAGCGGGTGAAGGAGCTGTGGCAGCCTATGGGCGGGCCGGCGGCAATGCAGGCCGGAAAGCAGGCTGCGCCTTGTCCTCCCAGCGTGCAGGGAGGCGACATCGACAGCGAGTTCTACCTGCGCTTTCTGGAAATCTTCCGCCGGGAAATGGGCAACCAGGAGCTCAGCGTCGCCCTGCTGGCCTCCAGTATGGGGCTGGAACGTTCGCAGTTCTACCGCAAGATAAAGTCGCTGACCAACTACACCCCGGTGGAACTCATCAGGCGGCTGCGGCTGCAGCAGGGGCGCGACCTGTTGCTGCAAACCGACAAGACCATCGGTGAGATTGCCTACGAAATCGGGTTCTCCTCGCCGGCCTACTTCACGAAGTGTTACCGCGACGCTTACGGTGAAACGCCTTCGCAGGTGAGAAACGGGCTGGTTTCGTAGGTACGGGGCTTCAGGTGCCTTAAACGCTTCGCTTATCCCCGGATTGAACTTCCGAAGCTTGGATGAACCGGCTTGTCTATAGTCAGGGACAGGCCCGACAGATACCAATCAGAAGTCTACAACCTTTGTCCGTAGTACAGTCTCTATATATGGGACAAAAGCAAAGCCGGCTTGCAGTGTGTTGCAGGTCGGCTTTGCTTGGTTCGGGGAGACGCTCGCCCGGTCGGGGAGCGCAGGGCTTTGGTCCGGCACGCTACGCCTTGTTCATCTTCACGATGGTTGTGGCAGGCTGTTCGCGGTTGCGCCGTTCGGTCGCTTCGGCTACGGCCTGGGCCAGCGACATGAAGGCGGCAGCGGTCAGGGTGTCGGTGGCTACGGCCGCAGGTTCGCCGGCATCGCCGCTTTCGCAGATGTGCTGTACGAGGGGTATCTGGCCCAGAAGCGGCACCTGCATCTCTTCGGCCAGGCGCTTCACGCCTTCACGTCCAAAGAGGTAGTAGCGGTTTTCGGGCAGTTCGGCGGGGGTGAACCAGGCCATGTTTTCGACCAGTCCGAGTATGGGCACGTTGACCTTCTCGTTGCGGTACATGTCGATGCCCTTGCGCGCATCGGCCAGGGCCACGGCCTGCGGGGTAGACACGATGACAGCGCCGGTAATGGCCAGATTCTGCAACAGGGTGAGGTGGATGTCGGAGGTGCCGGGCGGGGTGTCGAGCACGAGGTAGTCCAGCTCGCCCCAGTCGGTGTCGGCAATGAGCTGCTTGAGGGCGTTCGAGGCCATGCCGCCGCGCCACAGGGTGGCAGTGTCGGGATTGACAAAGAAGCCGATTGAGAGGATTCGGACACCGTATTTGTAGGCGGGGATGAGCAGCTGGCGGCCGTCGCGCTGCTCGGCAAAGATGCGTTCGGCTTCGAGGTGGAACATCTTGGGCACTGAGGGGCCGAAGATATCGGCATCGAGCAGACCGACCTTGTGGCCCATGCGGGCCAGCGACACGGCGAGGTTGGCGGCTACTGTGCTCTTGCCTACGCCTCCCTTGCCAGAGCTGACGGCAATGACGTTTCTGACCTGCGGCAGCATCTTGCCGGGTTCGGGACGGGCAGCCTGAAGTGTGCGGGTGTGGACAGTGACCTGGACGGACTTGTCGACATAGGTGTGGATGGCGGCCTCGGCGGCTTTGACCACGGACTTGAGGAAGGGGTCGGTGGATTTTTCGAACAGGAGCGAGAAGCTGACGCTCATGCCGTCGATGCGCAGGTCGTCGTCGACCATGCCGGCTTCGACCAGGTTGCGGCCGGTGCCGGGATAGCGCACGGTGGCCAGCGCATCGGTGATGAGTTTGGGATAGAGTTGCATGGGGCGGGGTAGGATTTTTTTTCAGAAGGTATAGTCGACTACAACGCGGGCACTGCGCACGGCGTGGCAGTATTGTGATATTTCCTGATGGGCAGGGTGCTGCCGGTAGCGTTGCAGGGCATCGGTGTCGTCGACTACGAGTGTGAGCACGGCATCGTAGGCCATGGGGCTGTTGCTGCTGTTGATGCCCACTTCGAGCTGTTTGATTTCGGGCACCACGCCGACGAGGGCTTCGAGGTGCTGCTTCATCCACAGTGCGTGGTCGGCTGCGCTCTGGTCGAGTGCGCCGTCGATGAATTTCCACATGACGATATGTTTCAGCATAGATGTGATGGTTAAGGTTTATCTTGGGCTACGGAGGGGTGGGGCTGTGAGGTCGGAGAGCTGCCGGATAGGGTGGCTCCCTGTCGTTCCAGAGGCGGTAAAGCCCGGCCTTACAGCCCGGTTGCCCGCAGCCTGTGATGGTTAGACAATTCGGGGTAGGAGGGGGGGTGGCTCAGCGACTTGTGGTCAGGCCCGAGCGCTTCGAGCGGTTGTAGCTGCGGTAGTCGTCGAGCTCAATGTCGACTTCGGGCTCTGTGAGTTGGCCTTGGGCGGGCAGGCAGAACTTGAGGTACTTGATGGTGAGGCCTCGGGCAATCCACTGCTGTTCGTAGTAGGTTTGTATGCCGAGGATTTGGTGGACCTCGTTGTCGGTAGTCGCTTCGAGCGTGTGGTAGAGGTTGTCGGTGCTGAAGACCACGGGCAGGCGGTTGGCCTGGACCATGCAGCAGGTGTAGGTGAAGAGGAAGTTGCTGTCGGTCTTCAGGTGGATGAGGCCATCGGGCTTCAGGAAGCGGCGGTAGCGGGTGAGGAAGTGGGTCGAGGTGAGCCGTTTGGTGGCTTTCTTCATCTGCGGGTCGGAAAAGGTGAGCCATATTTCAGCAACTTCGCCGGGGGCGAAGAAGCGGTCGATAAACTCGATGTGGGTGCGCAGGAAGGCCACGTTGGTCATGCCTTGCTGGAGGGAATCGGTGGCTCCTGTCCACATGCGTGCTCCCTTGATGTCGACTCCGATGAAATTCTTGTCGGGGAAGAGCCGGCCCAGTCCCACGGTATATTCGCCCCGGCCGCAGCCCAGTTCTAGCACGATGGGGTGGTCGTTGTGGAAGAAGTCCTCGTTCCACTTTCCCCGCAGGGGGAAGGGCGTGGGGTCCGTTGCCACGGCAGCCGCCTGGAACACGTGGGGGTAGCGTTCCATGTCGGCGAATTTAGACAGTTTGTTCTTGCTCATGCTGTAGGAGTCGGTTGGTGTCGGTTTCGATGCGTTTCAGTTCCTTGTCGCAGTCGTCGGCCAGCTTCAGCGCCGCTTTCAGCGTGGAGACGAGCTTGTCGAGCGGAAGACTGTGGTTTTCGATTTGTGAGACCATGTCTTCCAGTTGTTGCATCTTCTCTTCGTAGGTCGGGGTTTTGGAGGGCATATTCTTGTTTGGGAGTATGAGTTTTGGGTTATGAGGTTCGGGTTATGAGGTTCGGGTTATTAGTTTTGGGTTATGGGGTTATGGGGTTATGGGGTTATGGGGTTATGGGGTTATGGGGTTATGAGGTTATGGGGTTATGAGGTTATAAAGTCGCTAATTGGGCAATTGAAGCTTCACCCGCTCAAATAGTCATGTTATAACCTTATAACCCCATAGCCTGATAACCAGGATTACGCAGTCATGTTATAACCTTATAACCTCATAACCTGATAACCAGGTTACGCAGTATAACCTTATCCCTCATAACCTAAGGGTTCACTGTACTGTGCAGTGCGCCGTCGGCAAACTGCGTGACGATGTCGTCGCCGGGTTGCAGTTGGGAGGCGTGGCGCACGATGCGGCCTTCCTTCAGGGTGAGCGTGTAGCCCATGTTCAGGATGCGTTCGGGGGAGGCCGACTGGGCACGCTGTCTGAGCAGTTGCAGCCGGTTGTGCGCTTTGTCGGTACAGGCGTGTGTGCCCTGTTCCAGTCGTTGACGGATACGGGCGATCCGGTGGTGTTCGGTCTGTAGCGCAAGCCGGGTCGCTACGTTGAGCTGCGTGCGTCGGGTGAGCAGCCGGCTCTGTTGGGCATGGAGCCGTCGTGTGGCCGAGAGTTGCAGGCGGTGGAGCAGTGAGGTGAGGTGCCGGCCATGGGTGTGGAGCATGGTAGCCGTTGCCGCTTGCAGGCGTTGGACGAGCTGTTGCAGGCGCGCCGCTTCGTTTTCGCGGCTTTGCACCAGAAAGGCCGCCACGGCGGTGGGGGTCTTGAGGCGCGTATGTGCTACCAGGTCAACGAGCGTTTCGTCACGTTCGTGTCCGATGCCCGAGAGCACGGGCAGCGGGAACTGTGCCACATTGGCCGCCAGCAGATAGGTGTTGAAGCCGTTGAGGTCGGCGGTCGATCCGCCGCCGCGGATGATGACGACTACCTGCCACAGGTGGGCTTCGGCTGCAATGCAGTCGAGTGCGCGGATGATGCTCGGTTCCACCTGGTCGCCTTGCATCGTGGCGGGAAAGAGCTTGACGGTGAACTGCCAGCCGCTTTGTTGCAGCTGGTTGCAGAAGTCGCCGTAGCCTGCGGCTGTGGCGCTGGATATGACGGCGACCCTGCTGATGACGGGAGGCAGGGGGATTTCCTTGTTCAGGTTGATGACTCCGTCGCTTTCGAGCTGCCGGATGATGGCTTGGCGTCTGGCAGCCAGGTCGCCCAGGGTGTAGGTGGGGTCGATGCTGCAGATGTTGAGCGAGTAGCCATAGAGCTCGTGGAAGGTGACTTCGACCTCAATCAGCACTTTCAGCCCAGCCTTCAGGTGCTGTCCCGTGGCGCGTTCGAAGGCCACAGCTATCGGGGTGTAGTTGCTGCGCCAGATATTTCCGCGCGCCTTGGCCACGATGGTCTCGCTCGTCTCGTCCTTCTGTATCAGTTCGACATAGCAGTGTCCGTTCGAGGCCACGCGCAGTTCGTTGATTTCGGCTGCCAGCCAATAGGTTTGCGGCAGGGTGTGCTGCAGCACAGCACGCACCATGCTGTTCAGCTCGAAGAGGCTCAGGGGGCTGCCGGGCTGGGCGGCACGGCTCACGGAACGGTAGGAAGGGGGTGTGGACGGCATGGGGCGTTTCTCGTGTTAGAAGGATCTCTGTGTGGGTGTCCCCAGCAGTTTTTCGGCCTTGGGCAACCAGGGTATGCCGTAGCCAAAGATGTTGTCGGGGTGGGCGGCGTTGTCGGCACTCTGTTGCAGGGCACGGATAATGGCTGTGGGGCGTGCGTAGGGAAATTCCTGTATGAGGCAGGCTGCCGCGCCGCACAGAATGGGACAGGCGAAGGAGGTGCCGTCGGCTGTGTCGGGCTTACCGTCGGCGTTGTAGACGGCACAGCCTTCGCCCATGGCCATAAGGTCGGGCTTGATGCGTCCGTCGGCTGAATGGCCGACCGAGGAGAAGAGTGTGTTGCAGCGGTTCGTATCGACAGCTCCGACAGCCAGGATGTCGCGGGCATCGGCCGGGCAGCCTATCTTCTTCCAGGCTCCGCGCCCTGAGTTGCCGGCACTGTTGAGGAGCAGGATGCCGCGGCTGGCGGCCAGCGATGCGCTGCGGCTGTTGAGGGCCGTCTGGCCGTCGAGTTCCCAATAGCGGTGGCTCATCGCCTCGTGGTCAAAGAGCTGGTAGCCCAGCGAACTGGTGACGATGTCGCAGCCGAGGCTGTCGGCGTATTCCAGTGCCGCGCACCAGTTGTCCTCTTCGACGAGCTGTTCCGTGTCGCCGTCTTCGCTTTGCAGCAGGTAGAAGGTGGCATCGGGGGCTGTGCCGACCAGGGAGTAGGGTTCGTTGGCGGCTATGCACGACAGTACCTGTGTGCCGTGAGTCTGGTCATTGTAGACGCTCTGGTCGGGCTGTACATAGTTGCGGGTTCCTTTTATGTCGGCTTTGGCCAGACCGGGAATGAGGTTGGCATTACAGAAACCGGCGTCGATGACAGCAATGGTGACGCCCTGGCCCCGATAGCCCTTGGCGTGCAGCTTGTGGACTCCCAGCATGGCTACCTGGGTGGTTGCATGGCCATAGTAGTTCTCAAGCGTGTCGCGCCGGGGTGAAAGTTTGTTCTGACGGTAGGGTGAGCGTATGTCCCGACGCAGGAGCGTGACCCAGTCGGCAGGCTCCGGGGCTATCCAAACCAGGCGGTCGGCCTTCACAAAACGCAGCTTGCGCACCTGGGCCATGAGCGTGGTGTCGGTCATTTCGACTACCGCCGTGTTGTTCCACTTGCTCCAGTTGCACACTTTCAGTCCCAGCTGCCGCAGTGCATCGAGGTAGTGGGGGGTGACGGGCAGGTCGTATTCGTCGACAGGCAGCGCATAGCGCTTACGGCGCGCGATGGATTGAGGCGAAAGGAACTTTTTGGGATGCTTCACGCTGAAACCGTTGCCTTCCTTGTCGGTAAAGTACACGCGGTAGCGGTAAGCTGGCGGAGCACTTGGCGGCAGGAGGTCGTCGGGCTCGCTTTCGGTTGTCTGTGCCGGCAGTTGCATGGTGAAGAGGCAAGCCAGCCATAGTGTGATGATTCGGTTCATGGCCAATTCGTAATGCATATTAATGAATTGTCAATTGACATGGTTCATGGCTGCTTCGAGCCGTGCTTCCAACGTGTCGGGCAGGGCGGGGAAGAAGTCGATGCCAGTGAGTGCTTCAACCTCGTCGACCGTGTGCTGGTAGGACTTGAGCGGACGGCTTCCCGCTTCGTTCCTGAACACAAAGGCGTAGGCTTGGGGCTCTGCCCCACCGGTTACCAGCAGCACCTTGAAGAAGCTGTCGGGCACAGCCACCTTGTGGTTGCCAATGCGCGGAGGATTCTTCCGCGTATACATCGGCCCGGCCACGATGTATACTGTGCCGTGTCGTGTGGCCCATGTGCGTTCCAGTTCCTCCAGGTCTTTCCAGTCACCGCGGTTCAGGTTGCGGTTTTGCGGACAGATGTTGGTCATGTAGAAACTCTCCTGCATGGCTTGCCGGCTCCACTTCATGTCGCCGGCCGGTGCCATGTGTCCGCGGTCGTAGCCCGAGTTGGTGTAATCCTGCGGATAGGCTTTGGCCCCTCTGACTTCAGGGTCGGGGGCAAAGGAGTCGGCACGCGGTTCTTCGCCCGTAGCCTTTTCGGCAGTCAGTTGCCACGCCACCCATTGCGGTGTCTTGAAGTCGGCATCGTAGCTGAGGGTGAAGCCCGTGTGGCTGATGAGCTGTCCGCCCCTGCTACTTTCGTAGTGCGGTATTTCGAGCCCTTCGGCAGCCTGCTTCCACGAGTCGTTACCTTCGGCCGGGTCGGCGGTCTGGCTGTTTGCCGAGGGTGTGTGGAAGACTCGTGTGGCGACAGCCTCGGTTTGCGTTTCATCTTCCGATTTGCGTGCCACGGTCACAGCCAGCACCAGTGCGACAGCCAGCAAGGCCGTTATGCCAAATTTCTTCATGGGATCAGTGGGTCAGGGCAACTTCGATTTGCTGTTTCAGCACCTCGCTTCCCGGATAGCCGCCTTGGTTCAGGTTGTCGTAAGCAGTTTTGCCGTCCTTGCCCAGCAGCAGGTAAGAGGGAATGCCGGGAATGCCCAGCTGGTTGCACATGTCACCCCATTGCTGTTCGGTCAGTCGGTAGTGTTCGCCTTCAATGTTTTCAATCATTTGCTTCCAGGTGTCTACGGGCGAGCTCTCGCCAGTCACATAGACGAACACGCAGCCCTTCTTGGCCAGCTCAGGCTTGATTTCGTCAATCAGAGTCATGGCCCGGCGGCAGGGACCGCACCAAGTGGCCCAGAAGTCAATGAGCACCACCTTGCCTTTGTATTGCTTGGCCAGTTCCTGTACGACCTGCGCACCGGGAATGTCGGCCGGCAAGGTCTTGATGACCGACTTCTTAGCGGTTTGTGTCGTTATTTCGGTGGTTTGTACTGCGGCGGGCAGGTTGGCCGATTTCTTTGCACAGCCGAAAGTGCAGGCTGTGGCAGCCAGTGTGAGTACGAATAATGTCTTCTTCATCATTGTTTTTGTTAGGGGTTGAAATGTGGAGGACAGGCTCCGTTCGGATGGGTTCATAAACGTGTCGTTCGGTCCGTTGGCTCTTCTGTTTCAGGGAGAGAGCTTATAGAGCGGAATCCAAACTCCCCGGCTCTTTGACTTTATCCGAGGCAAAGATAGTGCAAGTGAGAGCAAAGAGCCAAGCTTGCTTGAGCTTTTTGCCGAACGTAGCCTATCTTATTCAAAGATAGTGCAAGTGAGCGCAAAGCAAAAGAAAACTCCGCAGGATTTTCGTTTGCTTGGCCGAGCACCGCCTATCTTATCCAAAGATAGTGCAAGTGAGCGCAGGCTGTAGTTCCCCAACTGTATGCAAGATGAATGCTGGAACAGTAACTCATCAGGTGGCTACGTATGGCTGAATGCCCATGCAAAAGCCATGGACGCAAATACGGACTCAAGGTAAACCACCGGAACTTTGGTGGCGTATATAAAGACTATACACGCAGCACATCTGGAAATTATCTGGAGGCTGCCCCCTAAATGAAAGCGGAATTTCATTGTCCGCTTCGCTGATTCATGGGCATCATGGCAGAAAGAGTCCATAGAGAACGCAAACAGACTCATCAGAAGGTACGTCCCGAAAGGAAATGAATTTTGACATGGTCACAGATGTATAGACCTGAGAGATTCGGAAGGAAATCAATATAAGGCCGAGAAAAAACGCAAATTAGACACCTCTAATGCGAGATTCTTTGAGAACTTCCACTAATTTTGCATTTGCTGTTGGACTCTACAGCTGGCCGGACAGCAGGGAAAGGTCCCTGCACCAGTTTCAAAATGGTGTACAAGCACATCGTAACCAACCATTGAAACGTTTCTTGAAATAGCAGAGGTGTCGAAGGTAAACTACACCGGACTTGTAAGGTAAAAATCAGTAATTACCCCAAAGGATTAAAACAATGTCTGAAAAGAAAGAATTCATTGCGACCCGAAAGGGCATCAAATATCTTGATTTGTTCGCTGGAGCAGGTGGCTTCAGCGAAGGGTTTATGCAGGCTTACACTGACGATAAGTACTATGACTTCCGTCTTGCAAGCGACATAAACGAGAATTGCGAGTTGACACATAGAGTCAGATATAACAAGATGCTCGGTCTTGACACAAAGTTTATGTGTCAGGATATTATGGAAGACACTTTCCTGCCCAACCTGCTAAAGGAGATTGGAAATCAAGAGATAGATGTAATCACAGGAGGGCCAAGTTGCCAGTCTTTTAGTCTCGCAGGAAGACGAAAGAAACTTGACAAACGTGATGACTTGTTCTATCACTACCTGAAAGTAATCAAGGCTCTTCGCCCAAAGTACTTTGTGATGGAGAATGTCAAAGGCATCCTCACCAAGGACGAAGGTAGAATCAAAGAGCGTGTTTTGAGAGAAATTCGTTCCATCGTTGATGACATGAAGATGGCTCAGCTCTATGGGTATCTGGATGATAACCTTAAAAGCAAAATTCCATCTTCTTTATATTCTGCACTCTATATTCGTATGTGCATGGAAACTGCTGAGGCTGACTGGAATAAGATGAACGAGATGTATTTCAACAATCTCGATCAACAATTGAAGGAGGTAACCAAGAATTTGCCCTACAATGTAAGCAAGAGCAACGAGGCGGTGAACACCATACGACACGGTCTTATTCTTCTGAAAATGAAAAAGGAGCGTGATGAGATTCGTAAACAGGTTATCCAGCTGAAGACCTCTGCTCATATTGACAATGACACTTTTGTCAATGGTTATAATGCCATAGTTGAAGCCATCTCTGACGAACAGATTCTTGACAACATCCTAAATGCTGTTGATGTTGTGGCAGAAATGGGCAAATGCGAAAAGGAAGCAAAAGTACTGAAGAAATCATTGGAATTGCTGACCGCCACTTTCGATGAGTGTATTGACTTTGTTAGAGAACAATTTGCTGACAATGAGATGCTTCTTACTCGCTTTGAAGAATTGATGAGCGAAATCCGTCTATACAATATCACAGAACCTATGGTTTTGTTGTCCTCCAACTATGGTGTACCTCAGAACAGAGAGCGTGTTGTCTTCATTGGATGTCGCAACGACCAGGAACTTATTACCGAGATTCCTGCCACTGTAAAAGAAGAAGACAAGGTAAAGGTTTATGAAGCCCTGTGGGATATGGATATGGTCGGAAATGGTGAAACCGCTACCCAGTATAAGAAACCGAAACTTATCTTCGAGTATGAGCCCGAAAAGAAAACTCGTGCCATAGATGGTGAACCTGACGAAAATGGCAAACTGTTTTCTGAATGGTCAAGAACCGGAAGGCTTTGTCATCGCTTTGATTTCGATGAAGAACCGTTTTACATTCCTAATATGAGCGAGTTGGAACAACCTAACAAGTATCAGCACATGGAACTCTTCAACCATCAAACAAGCCTTCAAAATGAAACTGTTCGTGAGCGTTTGAAGATAATTGCCAAGCACAAGGATTATGACCTTGCAAAAGCAGAGCTTAAAGAAAAAGGATTGGAATCTCAGAAACGCAACTATGTCGTGCTTAATCCATTGGGGCAAAGTCCTACCGTCTGCACCATGCCAGACGATTTCATTCATTACGCAGCGTATCGTCCTATGACTGTGCGTGAAATGGCTCGCCTTCAGAGTTTTGATGACTCGTTTGTGTTTCAGGGCAAACGTCAGACAGGTGGCAATAATCGCCAGAAAGAAATTCCACAATATACCTTGGTTGGTAATGCCGTTCCTCCTCTGATGGCACGTGCTATTGCCAACACATTGTTGCAACATATAAAGTAAGGGTGGAGATATATGGTAAATATGCGTCCATTCACAGCGTTTGAGCAGAAGAACCTCAAATTTCTGGTCAACCATAATGTCAAGTTTACTCAGGTCGAGATAACACCGACCGGACTTGGAAAGGGCATTCTTGACTCAACTGCACCCATGCGAGCCTACTTCCTTGAAGAGGGAGTACATGACTATTCCGAGCAGTCGCAAGGTCAGGAGTTCAAACAGATGCGTAATGCTGTCATCCTTACAGCAGATAGCCAGTGTGTAACTCATGCGTCCTTCTATCGTCCGAATACAAAGAAGGGTGATCCACGTATGTGGATTTATAAATTAGGCTCATACACAGAAGGTAACGACATCCATGTCTTGTTCTATTTCGCTGATAACCTGTACTCAATCAATATCACTCGCATCGATATTGAGAAGTGCTACAACTCAGTTATCATTACACCCTTGAAGGAGGTGCTAATGGAAATCAACAAGATTGGCAACTCTGTTTCAGAAGAACTTCTTGGCAAGTTCCGTTCTGTTAGTGGGCAATGGTTTGAGTCCGAAGTGCTTGCTGACACAGGCATTGGACGCACCATCGAGTCGTTCCTTGGAATAAGCATGAATAGTGACAAGACTCCTGACTATAAAGGAATCGAGTTGAAAAGTCATCGTGAAAAAAGATCGTCCAAGAAGAATGTTCTCTTTACACAGACACCCGATTGGGATATAAGCACCTTGAAATCAGGTCGTGAGATTGTTGCAAAGTATGGTTATCTAACAGATGATGGCAAAAAGACATATCAAAATACAGCTCAATGCGACCCGCCTAATAGTCAGGGTTTATTCTTGAACGTAAACCAACTGAAAGCATTGTTAGAGCTTCAAGCACAAAAGTCAAGAGTGGAGGATGTTGCAGCATGGCGATTGATGAAACTGCATAATCGCTTATTGACTAAGCATCACGAAACATTCTGGATTGAAGTCGAGAATGAAATCAATGATGGCAAGGAGTATTTCCGATACAAACAAGTCGAGCACACCAAGAATCCAAATGTAGGACAATTCGATGTGTTATTGGAGCAGAATCTAATTACAGTCGATTTGCTTCTTTGCCGTCCAAGTGGTAATGGTGATACTTACTCCTTCAAAATCAAGAGGAAAGGAATGCCTTTACTTTTCCCAGAAAGTGTGATATACAACATTTCCTGACTTCGTCGCTTTATAAAGTCCGAAAAAATGCTCTGCCGAGCGCCGCCTATCTTATCTAAAGATAGTGCAAGTGAGCGCAAAGCAAAAGAAAACTCCGAAGGATTTTCGTTTGCTTGGCCTACATGGTACAGCCTGATGTTTTCGGTGGAAAAAGGGGCGGGCACACAGCGTTATGGAAACAAATGCTTACATTTGCACAGGCGCAGCACTCGTGGACCGAATGGCGGGTGCTGTGGCGAATCTGATAAATCATATAAGCCTATGCACACATTCCTTCATGTATCTGACCTTGGTCCGCTTGATTCGGCTTTGCGCGAGGCGGCTGAAATCAAACAAGAACGCTATAAGTACGAGCATTTGGGCCGTCACCGCACGGCATTGCTCATTTTCTTCAACAATTCGCTCCGCACTCGGCTCTCCACCCAGAAGGCAGCCCGCAACTTGGGGCTCGACGTGGTGGTGCTCGATGTGAACCAAGGCGCCTGGAAACTGGAAACAGAGCGCGGTGTGGTCATGGATGGCGACAAGAGCGAACACCTGCTGGAGGCTATCCCCGTGATGGCTTCTTATTGCGACCTCATCGGAGTGCGCACCTTTGCCGGACTGACCGACCGCGAGGCCGATTATGCCGAAAACATCCTGACGCAGTTCATCCGTTACAGCGGGCGGCCAGTCTTTTCGATGGAGAGTGCCACGGCACACCCGCTGCAGGCCTTTGCCGACCTTATCACCATCCAGGAGCACAGCGTGAAGCCGCGTCCTAAGGTGGTGTTGACGTGGGCCCCTCATCCGCGTGCCCTGCCTCAGGCCGTGCCCAACAGCTTTGCTGAGTGGATGCGTGCGGCCGATGTCGACTTGGTTGTCACACACCCCGAGGGCTACGAGTTAGACCCGCTCTTTGTGGGTGATGCTCGTGTGGAATACGACCAGATGAAGGCCTTTGAGGGAGCAGACTTTGTGTATGCCAAGAATTGGAGCTGTCCGGGCGTGACGAATGCTGCCGACTATGGCAAGATTCTCTCCACCGACCGCGAATGGACTGTCAGTGAGCGCCAGATGGCCGTGACCGATAATGCCCATTTTATGCACTGCCTGCCTGTGCGCCGTAACATGATCGTCACCGATGAGGTGATAGAGTCGCCCCGTTCGCTGGTGATTCCCGAGGCGGCCAACCGCGAAATCTCGGCCACCGTGGTGCTGAAGCGGATGCTGGAGGCACTGTAGGGATGAAAGGTGACAGAGCGTGGAAGGTGGATGGTTTGCCCTTACTCCTTACTCCTTGCTCCATACACTCAAGCCAGTCTCCATTTTTCACTCGGATGCCTGTGTGAGTCGATGAAGGTGCTTCGACAGAGCGTGCGATTTCCCGCCATGCCTGATTGGGCAGGCTAACTTTGAGTCCCTATATAATATAAGTAAAGGGGTGCGTCGGTAAGACGCACCCCTTTACTTATAGGTGTCAGCCGTCGGCTGATTACATGCTTTGGTGGAACGAGCGGGAGATAACCTCCAGCTGGTGTTCGCGGGAGAGCTTCACGAAGTTCACGGCGTAACCGCTCACACGGATGGTCAGCTGCGGATACTTTTCGGGATGCTCCATGGCGTCTTCCAGCATTTCGCGGTTCAACACATTCACGTTCAGGTGGTGGGCACCCTTGGTAAAGTAGCCGTCCATCATGGTCACAAGATTCTCCACACGTTCTTCAGGAGTGGGACCCAGACTCTTGGGCACAATGCTGAAGGTGTTTGAGATGCCGTCCTGCGAATCGCGGTAGCGCAGCTTGGCTACCGAAGCCAGCGAAGCGATGGCACCGCTCTTGTCGCGGCCATGCATGGGGTTGGCACCCGGAGCGAAGGCCACACCGGCAGCACGTCCGTCGGGAGTGGCGCCCGTCTTCTTGCCGTACATCACGTTTGAGGTGATGGTGAGCAGCGAGAGGGTGGGGCGGGCGTTCTTGTAGACGGGCAGCTTCTTGAGTTCTTCCATGAAGAAGTACACGAGGTCAACACCGAGGTGGTCCACACGGTCATCGTTGTTGCCGAAGCAGGGGAACTCGCCTTGGATGTCGAAGCTTTCGGTCAGACCGATGTCGTTGCGCTTGGCCGTTACGGTAGCATACTTGATGGCCGAGAGTGAGTCGATAGCGATAGACAGGCCGGCTGCGCCGTAAGCCAGGTTGATGCGCGGGTTCGTGTCGACGAAGGCCATCTGTGCCTTCTCGTAGTAGTACTTGTCGTGCATGTAGTGGATGATGTTCATGGCATCATTGTACACGCGTGCAATCTGCGTGAGCACCAGCTTGTAGTTGTGCATCACCTCTTCGAAGTTGAGCTTGTCGTTGGTCAGCACGGGAATGCCTTCGACCATCACGGTGCCGGTCTTTTCGCAGCGTCCGCCGTTGATGGCGAGCAGCAGAGCCTTGGCCAGGTTGCAGCGTGCGCCGAAGAACTGGATTTGGCGGCCGATGTCCTGATAAGAAACGCAGCAGGCGATTCCGTAGTCATCGGAGCCGCGCACTTCACGCATCAGCGTATCGTTCTCGTACTGGATGGAGGAAGTGTCAACGCTGACCTTGGCACAGAAGTTCTTGAAGCCTTCGGGCAGTTCGGGGCTCCAGAGCACGGTGAGGTTGGGCTCGGGCGAAGGACCGAGGTTGTAGAGCGTCTGCAGGAAGCGGAACGAGGTCTTCGTAACCTTGGTGCGGCCGTCGTTGAAGCGTCCGCCAATCGATTCGGTAACCCAGGTGGGGTCTCCGGCGAAGATTTCGTTGTAGGCTTCCATACGCAGGTGGCGAACCATACGGAGCTTCATGACAAACTGGTCGATGAGTTCCTGTGCATAGGTTTCATCGATGAGGTTGTGCTTCAGGTCGTGCTCGATGTAGATGTCGAGGAACGACGAAACGTTGCCGAGCGACATGGCTGCACCGTCCTGTTCCTTTACGGCAGCGAGGTAGGCCATGTAGACCCACTGGACAGCTTCGAGTGCGTTCTGTGCGGGACGGCTCAGGTCGAGGCCGTAGTATTCGCCCAGCACCTTGATTTCGGCCAGTGCCTTGATTTGCTCGGCCACCTCTTCGCGCAGGCGGATCTGTGCGTCAGTCATCGGGCCGTTCAGCTGCTTCAGGTCTTCCTTCTTGGCTTCGATGATGCGGTCAATGCCGTAGAGCGCGAGACGGCGGTAGTCGCCGATGATGCGTCCGCGGGCATAGTTGTCGGGCAGACCGGTCAGGAAGCCGAGTGAGCGGAAGCGGCGGATTTCCTCTGTGTATACGTCGAACACACCGTCATTGTGTGTCTTGCGGTAGTGCGTAAAGATGTCCTTCACTTTGGGACTCACCTCAGTGCCTTGCTGGGCGCAAGCCTTTTCGACCACCTTGATACCACCGAAGGGCTTGATGGAGCGGCGCAGCAGTTCGTCGGTCTGCAGGCCGACAATCAGTTCGTTTTCCTTATCGATGTAGCCAGCCTTGTGTGAGCTGATGGTTGATACGGTGTTGGGGTCAAGCGAGCGTACACCGCCGTTGGCACGTTCCTCTTCGAGGGCCTGCAGGCAGATGTTCCACAGTTTGCGGGTGCGGTCTGTGGGGCCTACGAGGAAAGAGGCGTCGCCTTCGTACGGGGTGAGGTTGCGGTGAACAAAGTCGGTCACGTTGATTTGTTCCTTCCAGGGTCCTTCAATAAAGTTCATTGGTTCAAGAATTAAAGGAGTGAATAATGTGGTTTGACTGCTTTTGGTGGCCGTTCCCGGCCTGACGCTGGCCTATGGCGGAACTGTACTGCCGACATGGGCCGTTGGCGAATAAGGTAGGCCGGTGAGAAACGCTATTCAAAAAGACCAGCGAGCCAAAGTCCATTCTTGTGTTTGCATTGCAAAGGTAGGACATTAGTTTCACTCATGCAACAAATGCCAATACATTCTTTTAACTAATTTGTAATAAGTACAAACTTTGCAGACTTGGGTTGACAGAATAGGGGAGAAACCCGTGTGCGGGGGATGTGGCCTGTCTGTGAGGCGGTCCGGGCTTCGGTATGAAGGGGCTGTCGTTTCCTATAGACTCTTATGGGGTTGAGTCATTCGCCCAGCACGATCACCTTGATATAGTCCTTCAGGTAGAAGGGGCCTTTGGCGTAGCCGCCTTGGGAGTCGCTGACCAACAGCAGGGTGCGGCGTCCATCGTTCAGGGTGCGTCCCAGACACATGCCTTCGTAGTTGGCAAAGTTCAGTTTGAGCGGCTGTGCGGCCGTTTTCCAGCTTGCCAGCAGCTTTTTGACGAGAAAGTGGTTGGGGTCGAGCTTCTGCAGGGAGACACTGCTGTCAATTTGGTGTCCCTGGGTGGGGTCGACCATGAACAGCTTGCACTGTACTTCACTGCTCAGCCCGCCGGCGGTCACGTTCGCTTCGCGTTCCAGCACGAGCAGCTTGCCATCGGGCAGGGCCGTCAGTGCGGTCACACCGAAAGCATAAATCTTGCCAAAGTCTTCAGTGCGTCCGGGTGCCATGCGATAGGCATACTGGGCCACAGGTTGCAGGTTGTCGTCGAAGGCTTGCAGGCGTAACAGGTTGTTGGAGCCAGGGTAGAGTGGTCCGGCAGCATCGCCGTCAGCCTTCAGCGTGCTTTCGGTGGTCGTCCAGAAGCGGTGTGTTTCGGGGCAATAGGTCAAAGCCTCGAAACCGTAGTTGGGCACGATCTTGTCGAGTGCAAAGACAGCAGGCACGTTCAGTTTGCGGCCTGTAGGCTGTCCGTCGAGGGCATATTCCAGAATCAGCTGGTCGCCCTCTCCGCTGATGAAGAGTGTGCCGGCAGGCGCAAACCAGGCAATGCCTTCGCAGTCGCGCTTGCAGATGCCCTGGGCATTCACGTGGGGCTTGGCATTTCCCCTGAATCCTTCCAGGTATACATGGGTCACTTCGCCCGTTTGAGGATGTTGGTCAATGCGGAACAGGAAGAAGCCGTCGGCCGGCTCTTTGTCGCTGACCACGGCATAGCGGTTTTCGTCCAAATGCGTGATGCCGCTGTACTGACCACTGCCAATGTTCCACTTGGAGAGCGATTGCTGCTTCAGTTCCATGGCAGTCTGTGCGTTCAGCCCTAATGGGGCGAGGCAGCCGAACAGGAGGGGGATAAGTTGCAATTTTTTCATGACAGGAGGCGCTGGGCGCATTGGGTTGGTTGGGAGATTCGTGGGAGTGGGGACCGACATGGTGGGGAGAGGCGGGGAACTGTCAGGTCGGTGAAGGGCCGGGAGAGGCATGCGCAGAGCTGCGTGCTCATTCGTCCAGCAGCATATCCATCACCATGGGTTGTGCGGCCATAAACATGGCGGCCAGTCCGCCCGGTGTGACTATGCTGGGGGGCTGCAGGTCGGTGAGCCGCACTTTGCCCTGCTCCACTCTGTACCAGCCGTTGTTTTCGGGAATGTCCAGGTCACAGTCCACCCCGATGTGTAGCTGGAAGCCGGGATTGGAGGCCGCGATGCTTCCCAAGAAGCGGGGAACGTTGATGACGCGTGCCATGGCATAAGGCGTGGTGTTCTTGAGCGAGCCCGGTGTGCCGAAGCGGCGGAACACCTGGTCTACTTCGCAGGTGCGGCACAGATAGTCGACAAAGGCAGCCCGTGCTGCCGGCTCACTGATGGCCAGTGTGCGCACATACACCCGTCCGTTGGGTTCTTTGACGGCCAGACAGAAGCCCACCATGCGCCGTTTGCGGCGGGCTACCAGCACGTAGCCGTCTTCCAGATCGGCTGCTTCGAGTGCGGCGAAGAAGTCCGGTTCTGAAGGGTGGACCATGAAGGGCAGTTCGGCGGTCAGCCGGTGGTAGAAGACATACAGTTCCTGGGGCCACTCGTCGGGGCGGCTCACTTCGATTTTGTCGAAGTGTCCGTCGTGCGACACATCGAGCGGCAGCTCCTGACGGTAGGTTGAGGTCCAGTAGTTGCCGTGTTCCGGCCGTTCGTAGAACTTGCGCATTTCCTCATTGGAGGGAATGAGGAAGCTGAGTGTGGCACCTTGTCTGAACAGGCGGCGGTGGGCTTCGTGCAGGAGGTTTGTGGCGTAGCCCCGGTGCCGGTGGTCAGGCAGTGTGCACAGCCCTGACACGTAGCCGGCGTGCTGCACATTGCCGTAGAAGGTCAGCCGGTAGGGCAGCAGCTGCATGGCAGCCACCACCTGGCCGTTGTGGCGCACGGTGAGATTGTGCTCGTCGGTGTATTTGTCTGCAAAGTAGATGTCGGTGAAGGCTTCGGAGTCGTCGAAGCACTCGCGCCACAACTGACGGGTCTGGTTCTTTATTTCTTCGGGAGTGAGAAGCATGGTGGTCTATGGGAATGAGAGGGAGGACTCGGGTTCCGGAACAGCACCCATGGGGTGTTTGGTCATCACGGTGTATTTGTGCAGCAGCATGTAGGGATGATATGACAGCTTGGACTGGCGCAGGCCGTCGATGCCCAAGTCTTCCTCCCTGTTTATATAGGTGTAGGCAGGAGGGATGCTGCGTGCAAAGTCGCGGCATAGTGTGGCATAGATGCCTTCGTAGGCGGCATCGGCCTTCTCGGCACAAATGTCGAAGGTGTCGTGGTTCACGGGAGCACCGTAGGTGAAGGCGGCCAGCCTGTTGCCTATCCAGATTGTGCCTCCTTGTCCGTCGAGTGCGTCCCAATGGTCAAACACCGTCTGTATGGATTGCCGTTCAGCCTGCCACGTGTATCCGCTGGGTTCTGCAGGGGTGTGCTTTTCGCTTGTCCACCGCAGTGCCAGTTCCATACACTCGCCGAAGTGTGAGGGCTGCAGCGGTTCAAAGCGGTAGTCGGGATACAGCCGGGCAAAGCGGTTGGCGAAGTTGCGCTTGGCCTGCATCTTTTTGCCGGCCAGCGTGGCCAATGATTCGCGCAGGTAGATATAGTCGGAGAAGTTGCGGTCGGCCTTGGCATAGAAGTAGCCCGGCATGGCTTCTTCGAGGCAGGCTACCGGGGTGTCACACACGCCGAGCATCAGGAAGGGGTGACCCAGTGCCTTGGCATCGGCCTGCATCTCAGTCACGATGTCACGCCAGTCGCCGTTGCCCACTGGGGCCATGTAGGCATTGTGTCCGTCGGCCTTGAAGCGGAACAGCAGCCAGTGCTTGTAGACCGCCACCTCCGTGTCATACAGGAAACGCCAGCTGAACAGGTTCATGAAGTTGAGGTCGCAGTTGCGGCACGCAGAGTCGTGGACCATTTTCCTGATGGCCTCCTTGTCGGCCAGTTCAAGCGGATGGAAGGGAATGGGCATGGAAGAGGGTTGGATGGTGTGTGTAGAGAAGTCCGGCTACACGGTGCGAGGCATCCGCTATAGTCCGAAGCGGTATGTCCTTTCGCCGTCAGGCGTACCGACGGTGAGGTGCAGCGAGTCGGTACCGGAGCGCAGCTCGTCTTGCAGGGGCAGCAAGGGCAACGACAGGAAGGTCTGGCGGGTGTAGTGGGCCGGGTCGTTGTTCTTGTTGTGCAGCAGCAGTACGTGCAGGGTCTGGCTGCCGTCGGCATTCTCCACCAGTTCGCGGCGGTGAAAGCCGAAGAGGTGGGTGCCCTGGGCTGTGCCTGTGAAGCTGAGCTGCAGGTTGATGTAGCGCACGGTTTGCCAGCAGGCCACCACGCTGACCGCATCGGTCGTGAGCTGGGATTCACGGTATTCCACGACGGGCGGTGCCAGCAGCTGTGAGCAGCTGCGCAGTTGGGCGGTCGGCCCTTCCTGTACCATCAGGGCCATCACGCGGTACAGCGTGTCGGCTTTCAGTCCGTTTACGGTCTGGGTCAGTGTGAGGCAGGTGCCGTTGTCCAGTATCAGCTGACTGGCACAGCCCGTGGGGTCGGTGGGCAGGTCAGCCAGAGTCTGCTGGTAGTTGGGCAGGGGCGCAGGGTCGTCAGAGCAGGCCGCCATTACGCACAGTGAAGCGAGGAGTGCAGCCAGCTTTTTCATTCTTTGGTCACGGTCTTCCGTTTGTTGATGGCCGGATTGGCATACATGGTCAGCATGGAGCGGCGCAGGAAGTCTTCGTCCTTGTCGGGCAGGTCGATCAGGTCCAGGCGCGATTGCAGATACTGCTCGAATCGTTGCTTATCATCAGGAGTGTAGCAATGGGTGTAGTTTTGCGTGCCTTGGAGCAGGTCGACGGCCACATAATTGATCGGAAAGATCGTGTAGGAGGTATGGATGGCGCGGTCAATGCCGCGTGCCAGTTCCGTGAAGAACTCTCCTTTGGGAAGATTGGCCAGCTCGTGAATCCATGTGTTGACGGGCGATGCCAGACAGTACCTCACACGGCCCTTGTAGCCGAAGATGCCCGTCTGCATGTTCGTAAGGTCGTCTTGCTTGCTCTTCTTGAAGTCCGGATTGTCGCGTTTTTGCTGAAACTCTTTGGCTTTCAGGTAGTCGCAGGGGTCATATTCGTAGGAGATGGCCAGCGGCACGATGTTCAGTGCCTTCAGCCGGTCGATGACACAGCCGTTGCCACCCATGGCCATCATCTTCAGTACCGATTCCTGCGTGCGGTCGTCCGAGTCCTTGGCCCGTCCTTCGCGCTGTGCAATCCAGATGTTCTCGTGCTTTTCGTTGATGGCAAAGTGCATATACTCGCTCATCTGCTTGCTTGAGGCCAGCAGTTCGCGCATACTGACCGAACGCTTCACGATGAACGACTTGTTGATGCGCACCAGAGTCTTGATCCAGGGATGTATGAGCAGGTTGTCGCCAATGGCGATTTCGACCGTGGTGCGGAAGCCGTTGTCTATCAGCAGCACGTCGAGCAGTCCGGCATCGAGCACGATGTCGCGGTGGTTCGATATGAAGGTGTAGCTGTCGGCGCGTTTGTATTCGGGAAGGGCGATGCAGTTGAGTGAGGCACCGTCCGAGCACTTCTGCAGCAGCTGCATGATGAGGGGGTAGAACATCCGTTTCTGGAGTTCGAGCGAGTCCTTGCAGGCATAAATCTGCTGTTTCAGTACCTCGAAGGGCACGTCCTTGAAGAACGACATCATGATGTCGCAAAACTGCGGATCGGCCAGCAGGGAGTCGAAGGCAGCCGGAAGTTCTTCGGGAAGGTAAGGGCGGATGTCGTCAAAGTCGTGAATGTTCATGGCGCAGGATGGTTGGGGTTGTTATTGGAGTTTGCCTTCAATGATTTCGCTCAGCACGTCCTTCATGTCGAGTGAGGCCGCGCGTACTTGTTGCGGAATGAAGCTGGTGGCAGTCATGCCCGGTGTGGTGTTGATTTCAAGCACATTGACCTGCTCGTTGCCCTTCTCGCCGGTCAGGATATAGTCGATGCGGATGATGCCGTAGCATCCCAACAGCTCATAGATGCGTCGGGTTGTGGCACTCACCCTTTCGGCAGTTTCGGGCGCGATGCGTGCCGGTGTGATTTCGTCGACCTTTCCGTTGTACTTGGCGTCATAGTCGAAGAACTCCTGCGAGGTGACCACTTCGGTGATGGGCAGGGTAGTGATGTCGCCGTTGGCGCGCTTGTAGCATCCGCAGGTGATTTCCGTGCCGCTCATCATGCGTTCGATCATCACCTCGTCGCTTTCGGTCATGGCCTTGTCGATGGCGGCGCGCAGTGCATCGGCCCGCTTCACCTTGGTCACGCCAAAGCTGGACCCGCCGGCATTGGGCTTTACGAAGCAGGGGAGGCCCAGCCGGTCCACTACCTCTTCTTCATTCGGGATGGGCTGGCCGCGCCGTATCAGGATGGAGTCCGACAGATGGAGGTCAGGATAGTTGCGCAGGAAGTTGTTCAGGGCAAACTTATTGAAGGTGAGTGCTTCGACCAGCACGCTGCCAGTGGAGTAGGGCAGTCCGATCAGGTCAAAGTAGCCCTGCATGATGCCGTTTTCACCCGGTGTGCCGTGAATGGTGATGTAGGCAAAGTCAAATTCGTGGTGGCCATCGCTGGCGGTAAACGAGAAGTCGTTGCGGTCAATGTGGCACAGTTCGTTGCCGTAATGTACCTTCCAGTTGCCCGATTTGATTTCAACCACATAGCAGTTGTATTTCTCAGCGTCCATAAAGGAGAGTATGCCCTCTGCCGAGCGCAGGGACACATCATGTTCGGAGGAGTCGCCTCCGGCAACAATGGCTATTGTCCGTTTCATATTTGGAGGATATTTTTTGGATTGTTCAGAGGGGGGCCGGGCAGCCGGCCCGGCAGTTTTTGCCGGCGGCAGGCGGAGTGTCATTGCAGTTCGCCTGCACCTTGTATATAGGTGGCCCATTTGTCAATCAGTGCGGCCATGTCGGGTGGCAGTTCGGCCGAGAAGTCCATTTCGCGCCCGGTCTTGGGGTGCTTGAATCCCAGCGTGCGTGCGTGAAGAGCCTGTCGGGGACACAGGGCGAAGCAGTTGTGTATGAAGCTGTTGTAGCTACTGCTGTGCTTTCCGCGCAGTATCTGGTTGCCGCCGTAGCGTGCGTCGTTGAACAGAGGGTGCCCCAGGTGTTTCATGTGGGCACGTATCTGATGCGTCCGTCCGGTTTCGAGCACGCATTCCACCAGTGTCACATAGCCGAAGCGGCGCATCACCTGATAGTGTGTCACCGCGTGCTTGCCTATGCCCGACTGCGGGTCGAACACCGCCATTTGCATGCGGTCGCGCGGGTCTCGGGCGATGTTGCCCTCTATGCGCCCGGTGTCGTCGGGCACGTTGCCCCATACCAGGGCGTTGTAGCGGCGGCGGGTGGTCTTGTTGAAGAACTGCACGCCCAGTTTGGTCTTGGCATCAGGCGTCTTGGCCACCACGAGCAGGCCCGACGTGTCCTTGTCTATGCGGTGAACCAGTCCTACGGCGGGGTCATTGGGGTCGTAGTCGGGCTGGTCACGCAGGTGCCAGGCTATGGCATTGACCAGTGTGCCTGTATAATTGCCGCAGCCGGGGTGTACCACCAGGCCGGCGGGCTTGTTCAGCACGATGAGCTCGCTGTCTTCATAGACAATGTCGAGCGGGATGTCCTCGGGTTCAATGAGGTTCTCATAGCGTGGGCGGTCGAGCAGCAGCGTCACCACGTCGAGGGGCTTGACGCGGTAGTTGCTCTTGACCGGCATACCGTTGACATGAATGAAGCCAGCCTTGGCTGCCAGTTGGATGCGGTGGCGCGAGGTGTCCTTCAGGTGGTCCATCAGGAACTTGTCGACGCGCAACAGCTGCTGCCCCTTGTCGGCCACTACGCGGTAGTGTTCGTAGAGCTCGGCCGGCACTTCGTCGGCATCGTCTTCATTCAGTTCGGGCAGCACTTCATCGTCAGTCAGGCAGTCGGTTGGGTCGTATGGAGCTTGGTTCATGAGCGGGTAGGGGGGGATGGGGGTGGATATGTTCGGTCGTAGCGGCTGGTCAGAAAAGCTCTTCTTCGAGCGATTCGTCGGTGGGTGCAGGCTCCGCTTGGGTGGGGTCTCCGCCTTCGCCGCCTTCCACGATTTCGTCCTCGCCCGGACTGTTCAGCACGAAGTCCAGACTGTCGTTGCCGTTGTATTCATCTTCCATGCCGCCGGCTCCGACCACCAGCGTGATGGGTGTGTCGACCGATACCTTCGTGCCGGCCGGCACATTCTTGCCGTGTACCTTAATGCCATATACCCACTCGGCGTCACCCGTCACATACTCGGTGGCTCCCAGCTTGAAGCCCAGAATGCGCAGCTTGTCTTCGGCTTCGCGCCGCGAGCAGTTGTCGGCCACATCGGGCAGGGCGATTTGTCGCGACCCGTTGGCATTGATGGTGAGCAGCACCGTGCGGCCCGGTTTGACCTTGGTGCCTGGCTTGAGTGACTGTTCGAGTACGGCGAAGGGGGCAGCATTGTGAACGAACCCCGTGTCGGAAACTTCCGCCTTCAGCCCCAGTGCCTCCAGCTTCTTGCGGGCTACGTTTTCATCTGTCCCACACACGTTGGGCACTTCGATTTCCTCTCCGTGGTGGGTGTATATACCAATAAAGATCCAGGCGGCCGTACCCAGCACGAGGCTGAGCAGCACCATACCCAGACAGTTTCCCACCAGCAGGCGGCTGGTCAGTTTCTTGAACAGTTCGGATATTGACATAGTTGCAACAGGGTTGTTGTTGGGGTTGTTTGTCGTTTATGTGTTGCAAATGTATATAAAATCCGCGACAAAGCTCTTTTTAGTCGAATAGTTTAAGGTTTATAAGTGTATCTGCCTGTTGGCAGAGGGATTGGGGCGGCCGGTCTGTAGGCGGTATGACGGTTTTTTAGAATCTTCGGCTTGACGCGGGCAGATGGCTGTTCTGACTCAGGGGAGGGGTAGCTGATTGCATCCGGCCGGGGTTGTACAGAGGCGAATCTGTACTTGAGGTTTCCCTGGTGTCGGACGGTTCGCACGTAGCGCCGGGATTTTCCGTCCAGTCGGCTTGTGGCCTGTCGTCATGCGGCGGGACTCTGTCAACCGATGGAGTCGCGTGAGGCCGGTTTGGGGCCGTAGGTGGTATGGGTGCAGGCCATAAAAAACGAGCGATGCAAAGCAGTGTGGTGCTTTGCATCGCTCGCATGCCGTTTCGCAGCCAATGCGATGGCATATTTAGTTTTTGCCATGAACTTCGTCAGACACGGTCAGCTTCTTGCGGCCCTTTGCGCGGCGGGCAGCCAATACGCGGCGTCCGTTGGCCGTCTGCATGCGCTGACGGAAGCCATGTTTGTTGTTTCGTTTGCGGTTGTGGGGTTGGAATGTTCTTTTCATTTTGTTTATGCTGTTTTGTTTTGTTTTCTGGCGGTTAGGGCTGAAGTTTCCGGCGTGCTGTCAAGGCTGTTGGCAGCTGTGTCTTCATGAGGCCTTCTCGCTTCGGGGTGCAAAGGTATGCAAACTTTTGATTATGAGCAAAGTTTTTGGCCAATTATCTTTCGTTGTGTGCCGTGCCGGAGTGATTGCAGTCCCGTTGTGTGCCGGGTGGGGGTTTAGCGGGCAAACCGTCGGCTCTGTTCGGCGATGAGTTCGGCATCGTCGAAGTAGTTGATTTTCATGGCGCGTCTCACCTGGTCGAGTGTATCGGCAGCCACGTTGCGTGCCTGTTCGCACCCCTTGCGCAACATGTCGTAGACGGCAGGTATGTCCTTTTCAAACTCTGCGCGGCGTTGGCGCATGGGTTCCAGTTCTTCTTGCAGGATGTTGTTCAGGAACTTCTTGACCTTCATGTCTCCCAGGCCTCCACGCTGGTAGTGTTCCTTCACTTCGTCCAGGTTCTGGTAGTCAGGCCAATAGGCGGCGAAGTGTTCGGGCTTGCAGAAGGCGTCGAGATAGGTGAATACGGTGTTGCCTTCCAGGTGTCCGGGGTCTTCCACGTGGATGTGGAGCGGGTCGGTGTACATGGACATCACCTTCTTCTTCACCTCCTGTGCGGTTTCTGACAGGTAGATGCAGTTGCCCAGACTCTTCGACATTTTGGCCTTTCCGTCGGTTCCCGGCAGTCGGCAGCACACAGCATTGCCAGGCAGCAGGATGTTGGGTTCGGTCAGCGTGTCGCCATAGATGTAGTTGAAGCGGCGCACAATTTCGGTGGCCTGTTCGATCATAGGCTTCTGGTCTTCGCCGGCCGGCACCGTAGTGGCACGGAATGCGGCAATGTCGGCAGCCTGACTGATAGGGTAGGTGAAGAAGCCTACGGGAATGCTCGACTCGAAGCCGCGCATGCCGATTTCGGTCTTTACTGTCGGGTTGCGCTGCAGGCGGCTCACCGTGACGAGGTCCATGAAGTAGAACGAGAGTTCGCACAGCTCGGGAATCTGGCTTTGTATGAAGATGGTGATCTTTTCAGGGTCCAGTCCGGCTGCCAGATAGTCCAGCGCCACTTCGATCACGTTCTGCCGCACCTTCTCTGGATTGTCAATGTTGTCCGTGAGTGCTTGGGCATCGGCGATGAACACGAACATCTGCTTGAAGTCACCTTCGTTTTGCAGTTCGACGCGTCGCTTCAGTGAGCCTACGTAGTGGCCTATGTGGAGGCGGCCGGTGGGGCGGTCGCCTGTGAGGATAACCGTTTCTTTCGACATGTTTTTGTGCGTTGTTTCAATTTTTCGGTGCAAAGATAGTACTTTCCGCATTCCTTATACTACCTTTGTCCGTCAAACTTCATTTCTTTGTCTTACTCATCATGCAAATTAGAGTTCACAGCTATGAATCGATGGGCACTTTCGATGGCCCGGGACTTCGTTACGTCGTTTTTCTGCAAGGTTGCCCCTTCAAGTGTCTGTACTGTGCCAATCCCGACACGATTGACTCCGTGGGCGAAAGCAAGCTGACCGATGCTTCCTACATTTTGGAACAGGCCGTATCCATGAAGCCTTTCTTCGGCAAGCGCGGTGGCATCACCTTCTCAGGAGGAGAACCCACGATGCAGGCCGAGGCTTTGGTCCCGCTGTTCAGGCAGCTCAAGGAGGCGGGCCTTCACATCTGTGTAGACTCGAACGGTGCGGTATGGAATAAGCACGTGGAGGAACTTTTCGGGCTGGCCGACCTGATTCTGCTGGATGTCAAGGAGATAAATGCCGAGCGGCATGAGCATATCACTTCGCGGCCCAACACGCAGACGCTGCGCACGGCCGAGTGGTTAGAGCAGCACGACCACCCCTTCTGGCTGCGCTATGTGCTGGTGCCGGGCTTGAGCGATTTTGAAGAAGATTTGCGCCGCTTGGGTGAACACTTCAGGGACTACAAGCAGATTCAGCGCGTCGAACTGCTGCCATACCACCGCTTGGGCGTACACAAGTACGAGGCGTTGGGCTGGGAATACAAGTTGGCCGAAGTGAAGGAGAACACGCCCGAACAGTTGGCGCGGGCCGAACATGTCTTGCGCGAATATTTCCCACAGCTGGTAGTGAACTGACACTTGTGCCCGCCGGCACATGGGTCGAACGATGATCCGCAGAACGGGCCGCTCCCCCTCACCACACTCCTATTATATATATGGAAAATCCCGCGATAGCCATAGTCACTCCCAACACTTTGGCAGGCATAGGGCTGGCCGACATCATCCGCCGGATGATGCCAGGTGCCGACACGTGCTTGTTTTCGAGTTTTACGGAGCTGGAAGCTTGCGAAGACGCCGACGCTTTCTTCCATTATTTTGTGTCGGCCTCAGAGGTCATAGCCGGTGCGCCTTATTTCCTGCAGCGGCAGCACAAGACCATTGTACTGGTGCACGGCGACGAGTCCGGCCACTTGCCGCAGGGTTTCCACACCTTGAATGTAAGGCAGAGCGAAAACGACCTGGTGCGCAGCATTGTGGGTATGGAACACCGTTCGCACAGTGCGCACGGGGCAGAGCCGGATGCAGTGCGTCGCGCTCGCAGGCCGACAGCTGCGGGCGAAGGGGAACGACGCTTGACTCCTCGCGAGCGTGAGGTGCTCGAAGGGGTCGTATGTGGATTGATAAACAAGGAAATTGCCGCCCGCATGGGGGTAAGTCTGGCTACTGTGATTACGCACCGTAAGAACCTGACTGAGAAGCTGGGTACGCGCAGCGTAGCGGCCATGACAATCTATGCCGTGGCACACGGCATCGTACGTGGAGAGGAAATCGGGTAGGGAGTCTTAGGCCATAAGAGGACACTTCATGGCCGTGTTTGCCGGGTTATGGCCATTCAAGCCGGGACTTGTATGGTCACACTTCTTCGAAGTCAACGTATTTGCCTTCGTTCTTTTCAAATATCTTGCCGCTTCGCCGTTGCCGGGAGTTTCCTCGGCTGTTCTCGTGGTGTGCGTTGCCGGTCGAGGTGTGCGGGCGTTGGGTGTGCGGTTCAGCGTGTGAAGTGTTGCGGTGTGGGCGGCGTTGTCCGAAAAGCAGTTGGAAAATCATGGAGGCAAAGCCCATGATGGCCAGGATTCCACCAAAAATCAGAATGAAAAGGCATCCTATCAGTCCGTTCATTGCTTGCAGGTTTGTGTTGGTTCAATACAGGTGAGCTTCCCCCTTCCGTGCCGAAAGGCACAGGTGAGGCTTTGTCGAGCTGCTTTATTCTGCTTCTTCAACAATTTTCGTGCCAATCAGATTGTTCATGACCGACATGAACACGTAGAACACGATGACTATGGCGAAGCCGGCTTCTCGCAGGGTCGCCAGGAAGAAGATGCTGGCCGCCAGAAAACAATAGCGCAACACGTTGTCGCGCAGTGCGAACGACTTGAACTTTAAGGCAAACATGGGGATTTCGGCCACCAGCATGTAGCACGACAGCAGGATGCCGGCCAGCAGGACAAACACCAGCCAGGGTTCACCCTCCAGCCATTCGCCGTTTTGCAGGCTGACTGCCAGCGAGGCCCAGAAGAGGGCGTTGGCCGGAGTGGGGAGCCCTATGAAGCTGTCGGCCTGACGTTCATCGAGATTGAATTTGGCCAGGCGCAGGGCCGAGAAGGCTGCGATGAGGAAGGCGGCATAAGGCAGCAGCTCAATGCCGCTGAGCTGTTGCAGCGGGCAGCCTTCGGGCATGTTGGCGGGCGAAACAAGCTGTTGCAACATGCCGAATACCATGGCTGCCGGGGCAAATCCGAAGGTGATGTCGTCGGCCAGCGAGTCAAGCTCCTTGCCGATGGGTGAACTCACGTGGAGCAGGCGGGCTGCAAAGCCGTCGAAAAAGTCGAATGCGGCACCCACCACAATGAGCAGCATGGAGAGTGGGAAATCCTGCTGAAAGGCAAAATAGGTAGCTGCGCAGCCAGACAGCAGGTTGCAGCAGGTGAGCGTGTTAGGAATGTGTTTCTTCAAATTCATGTGGAAAGCGCTGCGCGCAATGAATAGTTAGCGTTGTGGCGGTACCGCGTGCCGGGCGGCTCAGACCGCTTTTAGTGGGTGGCAGCGGGCGGCAGTTTGGCAATGACCGTCTGGTTGCCCACGGTGGCCTGTCCCATCTTGACCAGTACTTCAGAGCCGAGGGGCAGGTAGACATCGACACGTGAGCCGAACTTGATGAAGCCCATGTGTTCGTCAATGCAGCACTCTTCGTTCTCGCGTGCATAAGTGACGATGCGGCGCGCTACAGCGCCAGCCACTTGGCGAACCAGCACTTCGTGGCCTTCGGGCGTTTCGATGACCACCGTAGACCTCTCGTTTTCGGTGCTGGCTTTGGGCAGCCAGGCCTTGTAGAAGTTTCCGTTGTGGTGAGCCACCATCTTCACTGTGCCTTCCACGGGGAACCAGTTGGCGTGGACATTCGTAATCGACATGAAGATCGACACCATCAGCCGGCGGTCGTGCAGGTATTCGTTTTCTTCCACCTCTTCAATGACTACGACCTTACCGTCGGCGGCAGCGACGACTGTGCCTTCCACATCGCCCTGGAACTGGCGCAGCGGACAGCGGAAGAAGTTTACGGCAATGCCATAGAGCACCACGCACAGCGCTGCTACCACATAAACAGGCACCACACAGATGTTGTGGAGCAGGAGGTAGAGGGCGGCATTCAGGACGAGAATGCCGATCAGTGCATTGCGCAGGATTTCGTTGCCTTCGCTGTGCAGACGTATTTTCTTTATTTTACGTTGTCTTGCCATGCTATGAGCCAGATGCGGGACCAGACTTCCGAGGCTGCACTGTAGTGCAGGGCATGTTTCGGGGGAGCAGTTCCGCTGGATTATAAAGGGGTTGTAGGATGGATGAAAATGAAAAGATTGTGCAAGCGAGAGCAGAGCCAAGCTTGCTTGAGTTATGCCGAGCGCAGCCAATCTTATGCAAAGATTGTGCAAGCGAGAGCAGAGCCAAGCTTGCTTGAGTTATGCCGAGCGCAGCCAATCTTATGCAAAGATTGTGCAAGCGAGAGCAAAGCCAAGCTTGCTTGAGCTATGCCGAGCGCAGCCAATCTTATGCAAATGTGGCCGCAAATATAAGCATTTCTGTTGATTTTGACAGTACGAAGGGGTATAAAAGTGCTTTTTGAGGGGACTTAAAGGCGCACTTTAGGGTGTACCCCTTCTTTCACTATGTACTTTTGGCCAATGCGCTTTCCAGTTCTTCGGCCGATAGGCGCAGCTTGAAGTTGCCGTTTTCGGCTATCGATATGCCGCCGGTCTCTTCTGAGACCACGATGGCCAGACAGTCGCTCTTCTGCGAAATGCCCAAGGCAGCCCGGTGGCGCAGTCCCAGCGACTTGGGTATGTCGGTGTCGTGGGAGATGGGCAGGATGCAGCCAGCCGCCTTGATACGCTTGTGTGCGATGATCATCGCACCGTCATGCAGCGGACTGTTCTTGAAGAATATGTTTTCAATCAGCCGTTGGGTGATGTTTGCATTGATGGGGTCGCCCGAGTTGATGTATTCGTTCAGCCCCACCAGCCGTTCCATCACGATTAGTGCGCCCACCTTCTGTTTGCTCATGCTCATGCAGGCCAAGACAATGGGCATGATGTCTTCGCGGTGTACCGCCTCCTCATCCTTTTTCCCTCGAAACAGCCGCACCAGGAAGTTGACACTCGGACGCGTGCCGATAGTGGAGAAGAAATGGCGGATTTCCTCCTGGAACAGGATGATGAGGGCCAGCGAACCCACGTTGACCAGCTTGTCGAGTATGCCGCCCAACAGGCGCATCTCAAAAATCTGGGAAACGAAAATCCACACCACGATGAAGACGATGATGCCGCCGAAGATGTTGGCAGAGCTGCTCTCTTTCATCAGCCGGTAGATGTAGTAGAGCAACAGCGCCACCAGCAGAATGTCGACAATGTCTTTCAGTCCGAACGCGATCATTTACGCAAATGCTTTTAGTTGTAAGTAAATCCGTTTGGCCTCGACAGCCTCTGCCACATCATGTACGCGCAGGATGTCGGCCCCTTTGAGCAGTGCCACCGTATGGAGCACCGTCGTGCCGTTGAGCGCTGTCAGGGGCGTACCTCCCAACAGTTTGTAGACCATCGACTTGCGCGAAACGCCCACCAGCAGCGGGCAGTCGAGTTCGGCGAAGTCATCCAGGTGCTCCATCAGTTCATAGTTGTGTTGCAGCGTCTTGCCGAAGCCGAAGCCAGGGTCGGCCACCACGTCGCAGACCCCCATTTGGTGCAGTCGGTCTATGCGTTCGGCCAGATAGAGCAGCACTTCGCGTCGCACGTTGTCGTATTGCGGGGCCTGCTGCATGTCCTGTGGAGTTCCCTGCATGTGCATGAGTATATAGGGCACCCCCATGCGGGCCACAGTGCGGAACATCTGTCTGTCCATTTCGCCGCCCGAAATGTCGTTGATGATGTCGGCGCCTTCCTCTTCGACCGCCATGCGTGCTACGTTGGCTCTGAACGTATCGACCGATACGGGAACATCCGGGTAGAGCTTGCGTACGATGCGCAGTCCGCGCCTCAGCCGTTCCGTTTCCTCCTCCTCGCTCACGTCGTCGGCTCCGGGACGCGAAGAATAGGCACCGATGTCAATCATCTCGGCACCCTGTTCCATGAGCGTGTGCAGGCGTTGGGCGATGTCGGCTTCCGATTCCGTGCGGCTGCCGGCGTAGAAGGAGTCGGGCGTAATGTTAAGGATGCCCATGATGCGCGGCTCTTGCAGGTCGAGCAGCCGGCCGCGCAGGTTCAGTGTATGGATAGAGGCCATGGGAGATTCAAAGTTATTGGGTAGGGGTATATGCTTTTCTGTCAGTCCGTTGGGGCATGGAGCAGTATCTCCAGGCTGCCACGTACGGTGGGCGAATAGTCCGGACCAGACTTTCTCTTGTTGCCATTTGGGTGCAAAGATAGTGCAAGCGAGAGCAAAGCAAAAGAAAATTCCGCAGGATTTGCTTTTGCTTTGCCGAGCGCAGCCTATCTTATCCAAAGATAGTGCAGGCGAGAGCAAAAAGCCAAGCTCGCTTGAGCTTTTTGCCGAGTGCAGCCTGTCTTATGCAAAGATAGTGCAAGCTGACGTTATTTCGCCTTGGTAAGTAAAATACAATTTCTTTGTCCAGTTGGTCCTATTGCATGGGATGTTGCGGTATATATTACTTTGCCCCCTCTCTAAGATTCAATGCTAAATGCGCTGTTTGACGGCCTCCTTCTCGTTCTTGGTCCGTTCACCGAGGATATACTCGTTTCTATCGGAGACAAGGGCTTCAATGTTCTTTCTGGAAAGCAATCCGGCATCTGCAATAATGATAGGGCTTGGAAAGCCGAACTTCGCTTGCGCACGCTTCAGCAGGGGAATGAAAGTCTTTTTCTCTGACAAGTCACCCTCGAAAATCTCGTTGGATTTGTGACTTCCTGAGAAAAATAAACGTATTTCTCTCAAGGATTTATTAGTTTTGCGCTAAACTTTAACATCATAAAGAATTATGGCAAAGCTAAATCGACTCAAAGCAGTTCTCGCAGAACAAGACCTGTTTCAATGGTCTTTATAGAGTTAACAAGAAGGGACTTTTCAATGTTCCTTTTGGAAAGTACTCTAATCCAACGATATGCGACCCTGAAACGATCAGAATAGATAGTGAGTTGTTGCAGCGTGTGGAGATCCTAAATGGTGATTTGAGTCAACATTTGAACATGCACATGACAATACTCTTTTCTACTTTGACCCTC
>CAMBOH010000002.1 GCA_945869305.1 uncultured bacterium | reverse complement strand
ATGCAAAGATTGTGCAAGTGAGAGCAAAGCCAAGCTTGCTTGAGCTATGCCGAGTCGCTTTCTGAAGACACCGTGCGGAACAATCTCATCGTGAGTGATATCTGTAGGGTTGTTGATTCCGGACGTACTCCCATCATCCTTACAAACAGAACCTCGCATGTGACTTTATTGTCAGAGACGCTAAGAGTTACCATCCCCAATGTTATTTCCTTGACAGGCTCTGGCATCACAAAAGAGAAACGAGAAGCCTTGCAGCGATTACAAACAACATCTCCCTCGGAGCCTTTAGTGATTGTGGCTAACGACTCGGGATGCAGGTGAAGGCCTGCATAGGTTGCTGTGAAATCCGTTTTCGGAAGGACCGAATCCGGCCCTGATAGTGCTCGTTTCTTCGATGAAAAGGCTGTTTTTTCAGGATGTTGGGGTTATGGGCCAGCACGAGCCGATGCTGTCTTCCGGCGGTCGGCTGTCCGCTCTTTCCTGAAAGGGTCGGGGCGAAGGGGTTGCAAATTGCTCATGCGAAGCTTTGTCGGGTGCATACTTTGCCGTACTTTTGCTTTGCAAATTAAAAAATCAGCTGATTCTATGAAAATCTTACTCTTGGGTAGCGGCGGACGCGAGCACGCCTTGGCGTGGAAAATAGCGCAGAGTCCGCGCGTAGACAAACTCTTTATCGCTCCGGGCAATGCGGGTACGGCTGCCGTAGGCGAAAATGTCGACCTCTCCCCGAGCGATTTCGACGGCATTGCGCAGTTCGTCATCGACTACGAGGTACAGATGGTTGTGGTCGGCCCCGAAGACCCGTTGGTGAAGGGGGTGTATGACTACTTCCAGCACCACGACCTGCTGAAGGATGTGGCCGTTATCGGTCCGTCGAAGGCGGGTGCCGTGCTCGAAGGTTCGAAGGACTTTGCCAAAGGCTTCATGAAGCGCCACGGCATTCCCACCGCAGCCTATGCCACCTTCGACGGTACGCAGGTGGAGGAGGGCTGCCGTTTTCTCGAAACGTTGCAGCCACCCTATGTGCTCAAGGCCGATGGCCTGTGTGCCGGCAAGGGTGTGCTCATTCTGCCCACGTTAGACGAGGCCCGTCGAGAGCTGCGCGAAATGCTGGGCGGCATGTTCGGCAACGCTTCGAGCCGCGTAGTCATCGAGGAATTCCTGTCGGGCATCGAGTGCTCGGTGTTTGTGCTGACCGACGGCAAGCACTACCAGATACTGCCTGAGGCCAAGGACTACAAGCGTATCGGCGAGGGCGACACGGGCTTGAATACGGGTGGCATGGGTTCGGTTTCGCCTGTGCCTTTTGCCGACAAGGCGTGGATGCAGAAGGTGGAGGACCAGATTATCCGTCCTACAGTCGAGGGCCTGGCCGCCGAGGGCATCGACTACAAGGGTTTCATCTTCTTCGGCCTGATAAACTGCGACGGCCAGCCCAAGGTGATTGAATACAACTGCCGCATGGGCGACCCCGAGACCGAAAGCGTCATGCTGCGTCTGAAGAGCGATCTTGTCGACCTGTTTGAAGGCGTGGCCGCGGGCGACCTCGACCAGCGCCGCGTGGAGTTTGACGAGCGTGCTGCCGTGTGCGTGATGTGTGTGTCGGGCGGTTATCCCGGTGCCTACGAGAAGGGGTATGCCATTACGGGTGCTGAGGTGCCCGGCAGCGTGGTGTTCCATGCCGGTACGGCGCTGAAGGACGGACAGCTCGTGACTGCCGGCGGACGCGTGATAGCCGTCAGCTCCTACGGTAAGGACCGCGCTGAGGCTCTCGAAAAGTCCATGCGGGGCGCAGAGCAAATACAGTTTGAGAAGAAGTACTTCCGCCGGGACATCGGCAAGGATCTTGGCTGATGCCCCCAGCCCTCTTACAGGTCACGAGATTATTCACGTTTCGCAAGTAGTTGTTGCCGGTCGACAAGGAGTCAGGGAGTGGGCCGAAGGAATGGTTGAGCCCGGCATACCCAGGGCGACCCCGACTCTGCGTCTGCACGCGCACAACAGGAAGCTCAAACCGTCGTGTACAGCCATTCGTTTCGTTCGAAAGTAGTGTCCGGCTCGTTCACCTTGCCGGTAATGGCCATTGCCACCTTGCTGCTATGGCCAGCCCGAGGTGTGTTTGACTGGACCATGTGGGTGGGCCTGTTGCTGACGGGCTGCACTACCTATGTAGTGATGGAGCTGAACAACCGTTTCGCCCTGTTGCGCATCCGTTCGCGCCTGGTCAGTTCCACCTACCTGTTGTTCATGGCGGTCATGCCCGCCCTCCACGCATGGCATCCGCGCCAGCTCTGCGCCTTGTGTTTCGCGCTGAGCTATGCCATGCTCTTCAGCGTGTACCAGCGTGTGCGGGCTGAAGGCTATGTGTTCCACGCCTTTCTGTTTATGGGTGTGGGCAGTATGCTGTTCCCTCCCATGCTGGTGCTGGCCTTCCTGTTCTACTTCAGCCTGATATTCCAGCTGCGCAACTTCGGCTGGCGTATCTTCATGGCCGGTCTGCTGGGTCTGCTGGTGCCCTATTGGTTCCGCCTGGCCTATGCGCTGACCACCCACACGCTCGCCACCTCCTTCGACTTCCTGCTTGCCTACACCCGCTACGAGGTGCCCGACTATGGTTCGGTGAGCTGGCTTCAGTGGACCAATGTAGGCGTGGTGGGCCTGCTCGGCTGGTTAGGCCTGTGCCACTTTCTGCGCACAGCCTACAACGACAAGATACGCACGCGCATGCTCTTCTACGTGGTCGTGACCCAACAGCTGGCCCTCACGGCCGGTGTGGCCTTGCTGCCTGCCCATCTCGATGTGCTGCTTGCGCTGCTCATCCTGAACAGTTCCCTGCTGGCCGGCCACTACTATGCAGTGGGCAAGGGCCGTTTCTTCGACGCGTGGTTCAATGTGTCGTTGTTGCTGGTGGTCGCGCTGGGCGTGGTGAACTATGTGTTTTAGGCTGCGGGAAAGACAGGTTCAGCATCTCCTGTGGCAGCCTCGGTTATATATAAGGAAGAGACATGGACGCAATCATCGAAATGCTTGTAGACTATGGTGGAGTCGGCATGTTCGCCGCCGCCTTCATGGCCGGCAGCTTCTTCCCGTTCAGTTCGGAAGTCGTGATGCTGGGCTTGCTGGCCGCCGGAGCATCGCCCAGCGACCTCTTGCTGTGGGGAACGGCCGGCAACACGTTAGGCTCGCTGTTCAATTACGGTGTAGGTTCGTTGGGGCGCGAAGAGTGGATTACCCGCTTCACCAAGGTGCAGCCCGAGAAGTTGGAGCGCGGCAAGCGGTGGGTGCGCAGCTATGGAGCCTGGGCCGGACTGTTGGCCTGGCTTCCCTTGTTGGGCAGCGTCATCACCGTGGCCATGGGTTTCCTGCGCGTCAAGTTGGTGTATGCCATGACCGCCGTGGCAGTGGGCAAGTACCTGCGTTACTGGTTGCTGCTGAAGGCCTGTGCGGCAGTGTGATGGCTCTGAGGTTGTGAGGTACGCCCATTTCGCAACATGCCCGATGACCTCCAGCACCGGACCTTCCGACTCAACTATAAACTATAAGCTTTCAACTATAAGCTTTCAACTCTCAACTATAAACTATAAACTTTCAACTCTCAACTCCCAACTATAATCTCTAATGTATAAAGGCTACAACCCGCATTATGCGGCAATCATCAAGGTGCTTGCTCTGTTGCTGGCAGGCAGTGTGGCAGGGCTCTTGCAGTCGTGCCGGCGCACTGCGGGCGAAGAGCGTGCCGTGCTGACTGTGACCATAGAGCCGTTGCGCGATGTGGTAGCGTCGTTGGCAGGCGACCGTTATGAGGTAGTCACGCTGATGCCCCGTGGGGCCAGCCCCGAAACCTATGAGCCCACACCGAGACAGATGGTACAGTTGGGCGAGAGCCAGGCCTTGTTCTGCGTGGGCACTTTGGGCTTTGAGTGTACGGCCGTGCCGAAGATGCTTGAAGCCACACCCGGCGTGCAGCGCATAGACCTGTCACAAGGCATTGAGCCCTTGCCCCATGCCGACGGATGCCACGATGCCGCGCACGGGAGTGACCCGCATATGTGGATGAGTGCGCAAAACCTGAGCCGCATGACAGCCAATGCCTGCGAGGCACTATGCCGTATAGACGCCGCCCATGCAGCAGAATACCGCGAGCGGGCCAGGGCCCGGCAGGCCTACTACTGCCAGACAGACTCTTTGC
Organism: uncultured bacterium; assembly: GCA_945869305.1. Lineage (GTDB taxonomy): Bacteria > Bacteroidota > Bacteroidia > Bacteroidales > Bacteroidaceae > Alloprevotella. The sequence continues at coordinate 60,947 of CAMBOH010000002.1, read as the reverse complement.
TGAAGCAGGAGGCTGCCCGCGTGCGCCACCGCACCTTCCTCATCTATCACCCTGCGTTGGGCTATCTGGCCCACCAGTATGGACTCGTGCAGCTGGCCGTGGAGCGCGACGGAAAAGAGCCCTCGGTCGCCTATCTGCAGCAGTTGGAGCAGCGGTGCAAGGCCGACAGCGTCCGTGTGGTGTTTATATCAGACGAGCACAGCGGGCGTGCGGCGCAGCGTCTGGCCGAAAGCGTCGGTGCCCGCGTAGTGCGCATCAATCCGCTGCAAAGCCAGGTCGACAAACAGTTTTTTACCATTCTGCGTGCCTTGAGCGATGAATAAGCAACTGTTAGGAATCCACAACGTGTGTCTGAGCTATGGCGAGCGCCACGTGCTCTGCCACATCGAAGCCCGGGTGAACCAGGGTGACTGCATCGTGCTGGTAGGTCCCAACGGCGGTGGCAAGACCACCTTGCTGCGGCTCCTGGCCGGACTGCTGCCTCCCACGGCAGGCTATATAGAGCGCGCTCCGGCCGTAGTGGGCTATTTGCCGCAATACAGGCACATTGACCGCCAGTTTCCCACCACCGTGGGCGACATTGTGCTGTCCGGACTCTCGTGTCGCAAGCGCATCTGGCAGCGGTTCACTGCTGCCCACCGCCAGAGGGTGGCCGAAACGCTGGAGCAGTTCAGTCTGGGCGCGTTGGCCGACCGTCCCATCTCCGACCTGAGTGGAGGCCAGTGGCAGCGCACCCTGCTGGCCCGGGCCTTTGTGTCGAATCCCGACCTGCTCTTGCTCGATGAACCCGAGACACACCTGGACGATGCAGCCCGCGCCCACCTCTATGACCTGTTGCAGCAATACGCCCGCCAGTGTGCCATGGTCGTGGTGAGCCACGACGTGGAGCACTTTCCCGACATACCGGACAGGCAGGTCTGGCGCGTGGACGGAAGGCAGGAACTGCTGGTCCACTGAGCAGGTGGACATTCCGTCGAAGACTTGCTACCCGTTCCTTTACGCTTCAAGCCGGACGAGGCTCTCCGTTGCCGTCATCCGGCAGACAGTGGTCTCTCAGACAATATCTCTCATCCCCTTTTTCCCCACACAGCGCATGGTACTGAATTATATTTGGACAGCCTTTTTCGTCATTGCTTTTGTCATAGCATTGGTCAAGCTGGTGTTTATGGGCGATACCGAAGTGTTTCCCGCCATCATGAACTCCACCTTCGAGACCTCAAAGACAGCCTTCGAAATCTCGTTGGGCCTGACCGGCGTGCTGTCGCTTTGGTTAGGCGTGATGAAGATAGGCGAGAAGGGTGGGGTGGTGAATGCCATGGCCCGCCTGCTCAGCCCGGTGTTCTGCAAGCTCTTTCCCGACATTCCGCGCAATCATCCCGTGTTCGGCAACATCTTCATGAACCTCTCGGCCAACATGCTCGGGCTTGACAATGCAGCCACGCCCCTTGGCCTCAAGGCCATGGAAAGCCTGCAGGAGCTCAATCCCAAGAAGGACACCGCCTCAAACTCCATGATCATGTTTCTGGTGCTCAACACCTCGGGCTTGACCCTGATACCTGTGAGCATCATGGTCTACAGGGCACAAATGGGCGCAGCCCAGCCAACCGACGTGTTCATGCCCATCCTGATGGCCACCTTCTTCTCGACGCTGGCCGGCGTGGTCGTGACGAGCCTCTTCCAGCGCATCAATCTGTTGCAGCCCGTGTTGTTGGCCACACTGGGCGGACTGTCGCTTGGCGTGGCGACCCTGATATGGGGCTTCAGCCAGTTGGACAATGCCACGATGGGCCAGGTGGGCACCACCTCGGCCAACATACTCCTCTTTGTCATCATCATCAGTTTCATTGCCGCCGGGCTGCGCAAGCGCGTCAACGTGTACGATGCCTTTGTCGAAGGAGCCAAGGGCGGCTTCGAAACCGCCGTGCGCATCATCCCCTATCTCGTGGCAGTGCTGGTGGGCATCGGCGTGTTCCGTGCCTCGGGAGCCATGGACTGGCTCATTGAGGGCGTGAAGTGGCTTGTGGAGCAGACCGGAGCCGATGCCGGATGGGTGGGCGCACTGCCCACTGCGCTGATGAAGCCCCTGTCGGGCAGCGGTGCGCGCGGCATGATGGTCGATGCCATGACCACCTATGGAGCCGACTCGTTCGTTGGAAGGCTCAGCTGCATCTTCCAGGGCTCGACCGACACCACCTTCTACATCCTCGCCGTCTATTTCGGTTCGGTGGGCATCAGCCGAACGCGCCACGCCGTGGCCTGCGGCCTTCTGGCCGATCTGGCCGGCATCGTTGCCGCCATCGGCATAGCCTACCTGTTCTTCTAAAAGCATACCTCCTCTCTCTACAGTCATGAGTACAGACAACAAACAACCGGCTTCGCAGGGCAGCGGCATGAAGGCCCTGGCCAAGGACACTGCCATCTACGGTCTGTCGAGCATCGTGGGCCGCTTCCTCAATTATCTGCTCGTGCCCCTTTATACCGCCAAACTCGCCGCATCGACCGGCGGTTACGGTGTCATCACCGAGGTCTACAGCTACGTGGCCCTGCTGCTCGTGCTGCTTACCTTTGGCATGGAGACCACCTTCTTCCGCTTTGTGAACAAGGGCGACGTGCCGCCCCAGCGCGTCTATTCCACCACCCTCCTTATGGTAGGCGGGGTGGGCGTCGCCTTCCTTCTGGCCGTGTTCGGCTTCCTCACCCCCATTGCAGCCGCCTTGGACTATGCCGACCACCCCGAGTTTCTGGGCATGATGGCCGTGTGTGTAGCCATCGACGCCTTCCAGTGCATCCCCTTCGCCTACCTGCGCTATCAGCGTCGCCCCATCAAGTTCGCCTCCTTGAAGCTGCTGTTCATCGTGCTGAACATCACCCTCAACCTCGTCTTCTTCCTGCTCCTTCCGTGGTTGTACGAGCAGCCCGGAATGCACGCATTCATCGCCGAAATATACTCTCCCGACTACGGCGTAGGCTATGCCTTTGCCATCAACCTGTTCTGTACGGCCCTCATCACCCTGTTCTTCAGGCAGGAGCTGAGCGGCTTCCGCTGGACCTTCGACAAGGGCCTCGCCCGCCGTATGTGGCACTATGCCTGGCCCATCCTCGTGTTGGGCATTGCCGGCATCCTCAACCAGACGGCCGACAAGATGATTTTCCCGCGCCTGGTCGAGGGGCAGGAAGGCAAGGTGCAGTTGGGCATCTACGGGGCCAGCGTCAAGATAGCCATGATCATGGCCATGATCACCCAGGCCTTCCGCTATGCCTATGAGCCCTTCGTGTTCGGCCGCCAGCAGGACAAGGACAACCGTGCCACCTACGCCAAGGCCATGAAGTTCTTCCTCATCTTCACCCTGCTGGCCTTCCTCCTGGTGATGGGCTACATCGACATCCTCAAGCACATCATCGGCCGCAGCTATTGGCCCGGACTGAAGGTGGTGCCCATTGTCATGGCCGCCGAAATCATGATGGGCGTGTACTTCAACCTCTCGTTCTGGTACAAGCTCATCGACAAGACCATCTGGGGGGCCTGGTTCTCGGGGGCTGGCTGCGCCGTGCTGATAGCCGTGAATGTCCTGTTCATTCCCACCCATGGCTACATGGCTTGTGCCTGGGCCGGCTTTGCAGGCTATGCCACCGCCATGACCCTGAGCTACGTGGTGGGCCAGCGTTACTATCCCATACAGTATCCTCTGAAGAGCATCGCCGTCTACGTGGTCGTCGCCCTGTTCTTCTTCGGCGTGATGCAGGCAGCGGCGGCTTGGGTCGATGCGCTCTGGCTGCGCCTGCTCATCAATACCGCCTGCATCCTCCTCTTTGTGGCCCATATCGTGCATTACGACTTCCCCCTCTCAAGCCTGCCTGTGGTCGGCAAGTGGTTCAGGAAGTAGGGAGTGGATAGTTGAAAGTGGATAGTTTAAAGTTGAAGGTTGAAGAGTTTAAAGTTTAGAGTTTAAAGTTGAAGGTTGAAGAGTTTAGAGTTTAAAGTTGAATCATCCCATTACCCCATGCCCTACCAAACATATACTCTCCCCAACGGGTTGCGCATCCTCCACGAACCCTCCCATTCGCAGGTCGTGTATTGCGGCTATGTGGTCTGTGCCGGAACGCGTCATGAGGCCGAGGCCGACTCTGGCATGGCCCACTTCATCGAACATCTCACCTTCAAGGGCACGGCTCGCCGCCGTGCATGCCACATAACCAACGGGCTCGAACGGGTGGGCGGAGACCTCAACGCCTTTACCACCAAACAGGAGACCGTGTACTATGCCACGGTGCTGAAGGCCGACTTCCCCCGTGCCGCCGACCTGCTCACCGACATCGTGTTCCACAGTGTCTACCCGCAGGCGGAGATAGACAAGGAGGTAGAGGTAATATGCGATGAAATCGACAGTTATCAGGATTCTCCCTCCGAACTGATCTTCGACGAGTTCGAGTCGATGATGTTTCCGGGCCAGGCCTTGGGCCGCGACATTCTGGGCCAGGCATCCCGCCTGCGCGAGTATACCACAGCCGACGCCCTGCGATTTGCCCGGACCTACTACCAGCCGCGCCATGCAGCCTTCTATATATATGGTGACGTGTCCTTCCGCACTGTGGTCCGTACGCTCGAACGCCTCACCTCCGACTTCGCCGTAGCCGAGCCCCAGCTGCCCGCGTCGCAGCCTGTGACCGTTGCGCCAGTGCCCGCCGAGCCCCTGCGCGAAGTGTCGAAGCAGACCCACCAGGCCCATGTGCTGGTGGGGGTACACACCTTCGGCGGCACCGACAACCGCCGCTTCGCCCTCACCCTGCTCAACAACATGCTGGGCGGGCCGGGCATGAACTCCCGCCTCAATCTCAGCCTGCGCGAAAAGGCGGGACTCGTTTACAGCGTCGACTCCTACCTGAACACCTATCCCGATGCAGGCTTCTGGAACGTCTATTTCGGTTGCGATGCCCACGACGTGGGGCGTTGCCGCAGGTTGCTGCTGCGCGAATTGCGCCGATTCATCGACAATCCGCTCACCGAATCCCAGCTTCGTGCCGCCAAGAAGCAGCTGCTCGGACAGATAGGCATCTCTACCGATGCCCCCGAAGCCTACTCCCTGGCCCTCGGCAAGACCTTTGCCCACTACAACCGCTACCGCGACATAGCCGCCCTCTGTGACTCCATCGCGCAGGTTACCGCCCGCTCGGTCCAGGAGGTGGCCGCTGAAGTCTATGCCGAGGAGCGGCTCACCACCTTAGTCTATCGCTGAGCCTGCGCTTCGTCGCCTGCGCTCCATGCGGCCTCCTGTCTCTCATAATCCACGCATTCACCGCCATGCTTTCAGCCTCACACGTCAAACAGCTTGCCGCCGAACTCGGATTTTCGGCCTGTGGCCTTGCGCCGGCAGTGCCGGTAGACTCTGGGCGGGCCGCCGAGTTGAGGCGTTGGCTGGCCGAAGGCTGCCAGGCCGACATGCACTACCTTGAAGGCAACCTCGACAAGCGGCTCAATCCCTGCCTGCTCGTCGAAGGGGCGAGGACCGTGGTCAGCCTGGCCGTGAACTACTATTCAAGCCAGATACCCCCGGCCTCCGGTTCGGTCTACCGCCTTGCGCGCTACGCCTATGGCACCGACTACCATGAAGTGGTGAAGCAGATGTTGCGCCGTCTGATGCAGCGGTTGGGACTCGAAGAAGGCCGCGACGGACGCATCTTTGTCGACACGGCCCCCATTGACGAGAAGTATTGGGCACAGCAGTGCGGGCTGGGCTGGCGCGGCCGTCATTCGCAGCTCATACTGCCCCAGGCGGGCAGCTATTACTTTCTGGGCGAGCTGGTGCTGGTTCACCCGGCCGATGCCTATGATGCGCCCATGCAGTCCCATTGCGGCAATTGCCGCCGCTGTATCGAAGCCTGCCCTACGGGAGCACTACGTGGCGACGGCACGCTCGATGCCCGCCGCTGCCTGTCATACCTCACCATAGAGCACCGAGGCCCGCTGCCCCCCGAAGCAGCCGGCAGCCTGTCGCCCTGCTTCTACGGCTGCGACCGTTGCGCCGAGGCCTGTCCCTGGAACCTCCGCTTTGCCTCCGACACCCCGATAGCCGACTTGCAGCCCCGCGAAGCCCTGTTGCAGATGCAAAACGAGGATTGGAAAGCCCTGACCCTCGAACAGTACCGGCAGCTCTTCAGAAAAAGTGCGGTGAAAAGGGCGAAATTCGAAGGGTTGAAGCGCAATATCGATGCCCTCACCTGAGGCTGGCAGCAGCTCCGCCTCCAACCGTTTCAGAGCCAGGTCCCGGTACGCCGAGGGGTGGCTCTGTTTTTTATTGGCTGAGAGCCATGGGAAAATAAGAAAGAAAGCCTTAACTTTGCCCCGCCTTTGCAGGCCCGTATCGCAAGGACGAAACAAACGTAACATACATAACCACAAACAAGCGTGTACATCTCACATGAAACAGTTCAAGCTGGTAAATAACCTTTTGGGTTGGATTACCTTTGCCATTGCCGCCTTCACCTACTGCATGACGGTAGAGCCGACGGCAAGCTTCTGGGATTGTCCGGAGTTCATCACCACGGCCTACAAGCTGGAGGTGGGCCATCCCCCCGGCGCACCCTTCTTTATGCTCACGGGCAACTTTTTCACCCAGTTCACCGACGACCCCTCGAAGGTGGCCTTCTGCGTGAACATCATGTCGGCCTTGCTCTCGGCCCTCTGCATCCTCTTCCTTTTCTGGACCATCACCCACCTTGCCCGCATGCTGCTTACCGACAACGGGGAGGTGAAGTCGTGGCAGCAGACCGTGCTCATCATGGCCTGTGGCCTGACGGGCGCATTGGCCTATACCTGGAGTGACACCTTCTGGTTCTCGGCAGTCGAGGGTGAGGTGTATGCCTATTCCTCCATGTTCACGGCCTTGGTCTTCTGGCTCATCCTGAAGTGGGAGGAACATGCCGACGAGCCGCACTCTGACCGCTGGCTGGTGCTCATCTTCTACCTCACGGGCCTCTCCATCGGCGTGCACCTCCTGAACCTCCTCTGTCTGCCTGCCATCGCCTTGGTCTACTACTACAAGCGCAAGCCCGACGCCAACCTCAAGGGGTCGCTCGTGGCCCTGGCCATCTCCATGCTGCTGGTGGCAGCCGTGCTCTACGGCGTGGTGCCCGGCATCGTGAAGGTGGGCGGCTGGTTCGAGTGGTTCTTCGTGAACGACCTCGGCATGCCCTTCAATACGGGTGTGGTGGTCTACCTGCTCATCCTCATCGCCGTGGTGCTGGCCGCCATCTGGAGCACCACGACCCACGACCGCAGGCGCACGACTGTGCTCTACGGCCTGAGCGTGGCCCTGCTCGGCATCCCCTTTATGGGCCACGGTGCGCTCTCGATCGTGCTGGGTCTGGTCGTGCTGGGCGTGCTCGCCTTCGTGCTGCAGCTCAAGGACAGCAGCGGCAACTATCTGCTCCGCAAGCGTTTCCTGAACACCTCGCTGCTCTGCATGCTGATGCTGATGATCGGCTACTCCTCCTACGCCGTCATCGTGATACGCTCCACGCAGAACACGCCGATGGACCAGAACTCTCCCGAGGACATCTTCACCCTGGGCTCCTACATGAGCCGCGAACAGTATGGCTCCTATCCCCTCTTCAAGGGCGAAGCCTATTGCTCGCAGGGACAGGCCTATGCAGCCGGCGCTCTCGAATACAAGCGGCGTATGCGCACACAGCGCATGGAGAAGGCACAGCCCGACGAACCCGACCGCTATGAGGAAATCGAGGAGACCACCGGCGTGAAGTACCCCGGCGGACTCACCATGCTCTTCCCCCGCATCTGGAGCGCATCGCACGCCTCGCAGTATGAGCAGTGGCTGGGCCACATCGACATGAAGAACGTGACCTTCAGCACCCCCGACGGCTACGAGATGGAAGGCGAAATGCCTTCGCAGTGGGACAACCTCCGCTTCTTCTTCTCCTACCAGGTCAACTTCATGTATTGGCGCTACTTCATGTGGAACTTTGCCGGACGGCAGAACGACCTGCAGAGCCAGGGCGAACTGGAACACGGCAACTGGATTACGGGCTTCTCCTTTATAGACAATGCCATGTACGGCGACCAGAGCCTCCTGCCCCAGTCGCTGCGTGAGAACAAAGGCCACAACGTGTTCTATTGCCTGCCGCTGCTGCTCGGCCTGCTCGGCCTCTTCTGGCAGGCATACCACGGCGAAAAGGGCGTGCGCCAGTTCTGGGTGGTCTTCTTCCTCTTCTTCATGACCGGACTGGCCATCGTGCTCTACCTCAACCAGACGCCCGGCCAGCCGCGCGAACGTGACTATGCCTATGCAGGTTCCTTCTACGCCTTTGCCATCTGGATCGGTCTCGGCGTGGCAGCCTTGGCCGAAGGACTGGGCAAATTGCTGAAGAAGAAGCCGGCTGTCGCTGTAGGGCTGGCATCCCTGCTGGGCATCCTCGTGCCGCTCCAGATGGTCAGCCAGACGTGGGACGACCACGACCGCTCCGACCGCTATGCCTGCCGGGACTTCGGACTCAACTATCTGAACACGCTGCCTGAGAAGGGCAACCCCATCATCTTCACCAACGGCGACAACGACACCTTCCCGCTCTGGTACAACCAGGAGGTAGAGGGCAACCGCACCGATGCCCGCGTGTGCAACCTGTCTTACTTGCAGACAGACTGGTACACCGACCAGATGCGCCGCCCCGCCTACGACTCGCCCGCGCTGCCCATCACCTGGGAACGCTACTTCTATGTCGACAACGGCAAACACACCTACTACCCCATCAAACCCGAAGGAAAGGCCGAACTCGACGAGCTGAAGAAGCAGAACCCCGAAGTGGACCCCTACGAAATGTCCTACCTTATCGACCATTACGCCAAGAAGGAACGCGGCGGCTACCTGCCGACCGACTCGGTGGTAATCAATGTCGACAAGCAGGCCGTGCGCGAGAGCGGTATGCTGCTGCCTTACGGCCCTGACAGCATTCCCGACAAGATGGTCATTTCGCTGAAGAAGGCCCACGACGAACAGGGCGGCCTTTACCGTCCTGACCTCATGATCTACGAGATGCTGGCCCATGCCGACTGGAAGCGGCCCATGTATATGAGTGTAACCCTCGGCGCAGGCAACTATGCAGGGCTGGAGAACTACCTGGTGCTCGAAGGTCTGGCCTATCGCATCACACCCTTCAACTTCGGCTCGATGGGCATGATCGACAGCCGCCTCATGTACCAGAACATGATGACCCGCTTCAGGTTCGGCAACGTCAACAAGCCCGGCATCTATCTCGACGAGACGGTAGGCCGCATGTGCCAGACACACCGCCGCATGTTTGTCATGCTGGCCAACAACCTGCTGCACAGGGGCGATAAGGAGCAGGCTCTCAAGGTGCTGCAGAAGTGCCACAAGGAACTGCCCGACGCGACCATACCCTTCACCGACGACGACTCGCAGCTGGCTACACTCTGGCTCGAGGCCGGCGACAGCAAGATGGCAGCCCAGGTGGCCAAGAAGGTCATCGACTACGACCTGCAGTATCTCGCCTACCTCAATTCGCTGGGCACCGGCAACATACACACCTATGGCCGCACGCTCTACTATCTGGTGACGAGTGTCGTTGAGGCCACACAGGCCCTGAACGGAAGCGGTGACCCGCAGGCCGATGCCTACGCCAAGCGCGTGCAGCAGATGAGCGGCACCGAGGCTTTTGCATTCGGCTTCGACATCTACCAGCAGCAAATGCAGTAACCACCCACTGCGCGCAGCGCAGGACTTCAGGATTTTGTGCCCCTTTCCGTGCCGGACACAGCGTCAAGGCTCTCTGAGTAGAGCCACCACAGCTGCCTCACCAGCCGAAAGCCCCAACCCAAGCCCTGTGTTGCGCGCAGCACGGTTTCAGCCCATCCTTCATCCTTGCCGGCCAGCGGGAGTCCCGTCGGCATGGCACACCCATTCTCTCCGTGATAATCGAACAACCTGCCAAATTCCTGCGTTGGCTCTACCCACATGCCCTGTGGCGCATGAATCCGCAAGAGCGGGCCGTCTACCTCACCTTCGACGACGGCCCCATACCCGAGGTAACCCCTTGGGTGTTGCAGACACTCGACCACTACGGCATCAAGGCCACCTTCTTCATGGTGGGCGACAACATACGCAAGCATCCCGCCGAGTTCGAGATGGTCAGACAGGCCGGTCACCGGCTTGGCAACCACACCTATAACCATATCGGAGGACTGCGCCACGGCATACGCTCGTATGTGCGCAATGTCGACAAGGCCAACGCCTATCTCCATACCGACCTGTTCCGTCCGCCCCACGGGTGGATGAAGTGGGAACAGTATATCATGGTCAAGCAGCGTTACCGCGTGGTGATGTGGGACCTTGTGACGCGCGACTATTCCACCCGCCTCAACGGACGCGACGTGCTGCTCAACGTGCGCCGTTACGCTCGTCCGGGCAGCATCATCACCTTCCATGATTCGGTCAAGAGCCACGACAAGCTGCTCTACGCCCTGCCGAGAGCCATTGAGTGGCTGCTGTCGCAGGGCTACGCCTTCAAGGTCTTTGACTGAACGGACGGGGCAGGGCGAAGGCCGAAGCCTGCCAAGAAGGGGCAATGGCGTTCCGAGACGACGCTTTTGCCCCTTCTTCGTATATCCTGTATCTCTCTCGAACACGAGAGAAATGTCCGTTGAATGCGGGGAAAATAGCCCTTCGGAACGGGAAGGATGCCCCTTCGGCACGAGAAAAAGTCCCTTGAAAGCGGGGAAAATGTGCGCTCGACAGCCGGAAAAACAACTCGGCACTCAGGTTTTCCTGAGCGGCACTCAGGCCGAACAACTCGGCACTTAGGATTTCCGAACCGGCACTTCGCTTTCCGTCATCTCAACTCGGGCAACAGCCGTTGGCCGCCGTCCTCCGCCTTTCGGCCGCCACTCTCACCAGTGGGACAGAGCAGCGAGGAAGGGCTTGCGCCTCACCCTCCCGGTCCGCTCCGAACCGCCCAAGTGAAGATTATTGGCCATGCCAGTGGCCAAGCTCGCAGATTTTGTATACATTTGTCCCCCAGAATGAACCAAGACACTTTTGACATACGTGCAGAGCAGCATACGCCCGCTTCGACAGAGCGCGACTTCGAAAACGCCTTGCGCCCGTTGCAGTTCGACGACTTCAGCGGACAGCAGAAGGTGGTGGACAACCTGCGCATCTTCGTCGAGGCTGCCAAGTATCGTGGCGAACCCCTCGACCACACCCTGCTGCACGGACCGCCGGGACTCGGCAAGACCACCCTGTCAAACATCATAGCCAACGAGCTTGGCGTGGGATTCAAGCTCACCTCAGGGCCTGTGCTCGACAAGCCCGGCGACCTGGCCGGACTGCTCACCAGCCTGGAGCCGAACGACGTGCTGTTTATCGATGAGATTCACCGTCTCTCGCCCGTGGTAGAGGAATACCTCTATTCGGCCATGGAGGACTACCGCATTGACATCATGATCGACAAGGGACCTGCGGCCCGCAGCATCCAGATAGACCTCAGCCCCTTCACCCTGGTGGGAGCCACCACCCGGAGCGGCCTGCTCACCGCTCCGCTCCGCGCCCGCTTCGGCATCAACCTCCACCTGGAGTATTACGATGCCGAGACGCTGCAGCGCATCGTGACGCGGTCGGCCGGCATCATGCGGGTGCCCATAGCCGACGAAGCCGCCGCCGAGATAGCGGGGCGCTCGCGCGGCACGCCCCGTATAGCCAATGCCCTGCTGCGCCGCGTGCGTGACTTCGCACAGGTCAAGGGTTCGGGACGTATAGACCTGGGCATTGCCCGCTACGCCCTGGAGGCCCTGAACATCGACAAGCACGGACTCGACGAGATAGACAACAAGATTCTGCTCACCATCATCGACAAGTTCAAGGGAGGCCCTGTGGGAGTCGGCACGCTGGCCACCGCCATAGGCGAAGACCCGGGCACGGTCGAGGAAGTGTATGAGCCGTTCCTCATCAAAGAAGGCTTTATCCATCGCACCCCCCGTGGCCGCGAAGTGACCGACCGGGCCTATACCCATCTGGGTCGCAGCCGCTTCGGCAGCCCTTATGGCACGCCCTCGCTCTTTGACTGAGCTGCGCCGCGCCGCCGTGTGCATACCCAGCCCCTCCCCATCTACTCCCCCCATCACACATGATTACCTACAATACGATAGACGTGAAGATGCCCGACCTGCCCCACCGCGCCACAACCGCCTGGGTGCGCGCCGTGGCTGCTGCCTATGGCAAGCGGGTAGGCGAGGTTGCCTACGTGTTCTGCAGTGACGAAAAGATACTGGAGGTGAACCGCCAGTACCTGCAACACGACTACTACACCGACATCATCACCTTCGACTATACCCGCGGCGACGTGATCGGAGGCGACCTCTTCATCAGCCTCGACACCGTGCGCTCCAACGCCGAACTGTTTGCCAAACCCTACGACGAAGAGCTCCACCGCGTGGTGATTCACGGCATCCTGCACCTCTGTGGCATCAACGACAAGGGCCCGGGCGAACGCGAAGTGATGGAAGAGGCCGAAAACCGTGCGCTGGCCATGCTGTCCGAACGGTGCTGAGACAGACCGCGCAGCCGGCGCAGCGAAGAGCATTTTGTACAAAATGTTATCGGCAAATGGTCTTATTCCGCCCAACATTGGACAAATCAAACCTTTTCCCTGAAAAATTCGGCCAAAACTTTGGCATTATGGGAAACTTTTTAGATTTTTGCGGTTTTAAAGGTGAAAGTACGAGGAAGCATGGGTTCAGACAGCAGTCGCGGTCCATGAAACAAGGCGTGCTTTCCCCTAACAAATAAATTTCTAAGTTTTTTAAATATCTATGGAACCTGCAACAGGAAAATTAGGCGTGATGTGCGTCGGTCTCGGCGCGGTTACAACAACCTTCATGACCGGTGTGCTGATGGCGCGCAAGGGACTGGCCAAGCCGGTTGGTTCGATGACCCAATACGACAAGATTCGTGTGGGACGGGGAAAGGACAAGAAATATCTGCACTATGGCGAAATCGTTCCGCTCACCTCGCTCGACGACATGGTGTTTGGCGCATGGGACGTATATCCCGCCAATGCCTACGAGAGCGCGCTGAACGCCGAAGTGCTGAAGGAAAAGGACATTGAGCCGGTTCGCGATGAGCTCAAGGCCATCGTGCCCATGAAGGCAGCCTTCGACAAGAATTACGCCAAGCGTCTGGACGGTGACAACGTGAAGGACTGCGCCACCCGCTGGGACATGGTCGAAGCCCTGCGTGAGGACATCCGCAACTTCAAGGCTGCCAACGGCTGCGACCGCATCGTGGTGATCTGGGCCGCCTCGACCGAAATCTACGTGCCCGTCGACGAGCAGGTTCACGGCAGTCTCGCCGCACTCGAAGCTGCCATGAAGGCCGACGACCGCGAACACGTGGCTCCCTCCATGTGTTATGCCTATGCCGCCCTGGCCGAAGGAGCTCCCTTCATCATGGGTGCCCCCAACACCACGGTCGACATTCCCGCCATGTGGGAAATGGCCGAAAAGACCAAGATGCCCATCGCCGGCAAGGACTTCAAGACGGGCCAGACACTCGTCAAGTCGGGTTTCGCTCCCATCATCGGCACGCGCTGCCTGGGTCTGAGCGGATGGTTCTCGACCAACATTCTCGGCAACCGCGACGGCCTGGTGCTCGATGAGCCCGCCAACTTCCACACCAAGGAGGTGTCGAAGCTCTCTACGCTCGAAAGCATCCTCGTGCCCGAAGAGCAGCCCGACCTCTACACCGACTACTACCACAAGGTGCGCATCAACTACTACCCGCCCCGCAACGACAACAAGGAAGGCTGGGACAACATCGACATCTTCGGCTGGATGGGCTACCCCATGCAGATCAAGATCAACTTCCTCTGCCGCGACTCTATCCTCGCCGCCCCGCTCCTCCTCGACCTCGTGCTCCTCTCTGACCTCGCTGCCCGCAAGGGCCGCTACGGCACGCAGCGCTTCCTGAGCTTCTTCCTGAAGAGCCCGATGCACGACTACACCCAAGGCGAAGTGCCCGTCAACCACCTCTTCCAGCAGTATGTCATGCTGAAGAACGCTATCCGTGAAATGGGTGGCTACGAGGCAGACGAAGAAATCGACTGATTCCGCGCGAGGCGCAGACAATACCGAAGGCTGCGCCCGCCTTTCACCCCATGCCATGAAAAAGCTTCACGACACCACCTCCTATATATATTATAGGAGTATGCCGTGAGGCTTTTTCTCTCCCTACACCTCCAAGGGCGGACCTCTCAGCATGAAAGGCTCCCCCTCACCCATACCCAACAACCCCACAAATACTTACTTCCGGTGAAACGCATCCTCTCCCTGCTCACACTGCTCTGCTGCTGTTGTGCCGTCTGGGCACAGAAAACACTCTCGGGCACTGTCGTCGACGCCAAGACGGGCGAAACCATACCCTTTGTCAACGTGGTGTATACCAATGGCGGAGGTACGCAAACCGACTTGAACGGCAAGTTCAAGCTCCCCTTCCGCGTAGGCCGGCTGCGCCTGTCGGTCATCGGCTACGAGACCAAGACCGTCAGCGTGAAGACGGCCGGCGACTCGCTCGTCTACAAGATCGAACCGCTCGAAACCTCCTTAGGCTCAGCTGTGGTCACGGCGGGGAAGAAGAAAAAGTATTCGCGCAAGAACAATCCCGCCGTTGAGCTGATGAAGAAGGTCATCGCCGCCAAGCAGCAGAGCGACCTGCACAGCCACGACTACTTCAGCATCAACAAATATTCGAAAATCACCTTCGCCGTAAACGAAGTGACCGACAAGGTCTTCGAAGACGGAAACTTCAAGCGGTTCCCCTTCCTGAAGGACCACGTGGAGGTGTGCAACGAAACGGGCAAGCTCATCCTCCCCATTTCGGTCGATGAGACCGTGACGCAGCTCATCTACCGCCGCGAGCCCCGAAGCGAAAAGAGCATCATACTCGGGCAGCGCACCAACGGCATCAACGAGCTGCTCAACACGGGCGACATCATCAACACCATGCTCAAGGACTGCTTTACCGATGTCGACATCTACAAGGACGAGGTGCGCCTGCTGCAGTACCCCTTCACCAGTCCCATCTCCTCGGGCACGGCCATCAGCTTCTACCGCTATTTCATAGTCGACACCCTCATGGTCGACAACCGCGACAAGTGCATCCGGGTGGACTTCACGCCCAACAACCCGCAGGACTTCGGCTTCTCGGGCAGCCTGTTCATCCTCGCCGACTCCACCTACCGCGTGAAGAAGGCCGACATGGGCATCCCCGTGCGCTCCGACGTGAACTTCGTCGAGAACATGCGCATCATACAGAGCTTCGACCAGTTGCCCTCAGGCGAACAGGTGCTCGTCAAGGACGACATGCTCGTGCAGCTGAAAATCTCCAGCTTCCTCCAGAAGTTCCAGGTGAAGCGCACCACGGAATACTCCAACTTCGCCTTCGAACCCATCCCGCCGCGCACCTTCAAGTTCAAGGGCGAAACCCTCACTTCGGCCAATGCGCAAATGCAGAACGAAGCCTTCTGGCAGCAACACCGCGCCGACACGCTGACCAAGAGCGAGGGAAGCCTCGACCAGCTCGTGCGCCAGCTCGAACAGGTCAAGGGCTTCAAGCCTGTACTGTGGGTGGCCAAAGCCTTCATCGAGAACTTCGTCGAGACCAGCCTCGACCCCCACAAGCCTTCCAAGCTCGACTTCGGTCCTGTCAACACCACCCTCACGCAGAACCAGGTCGACGGGTTCCGCATGCGACTCTCGGCACAGACCACCGCCAACTTCAACAAGCACCTCTTCCTCAAGGGCTATGCCGCCTACGGATTCCGCGACCGGAAGGTGAAGGGGATGGGCGAGGTGACCTACTCCTTCAACGAGAAGGCATACCTGCCCCGCGAGTTCCCCGTGAACAACCTCACCTTCAACTACACCAACGACGTGATGTCGCCCTCCGACAAGTTCATGCCGACCGACAAGGACAACGTGTTCACCTCGTTCAAGTGGACCAAGGTGAACCACATGATGTACTTCGAAACCTACAAGCTGCTCTGGGACCGCGAGTGGGAAAACGGCCTGCGCTTCAACCTCCAGGCACGCACTACCAAGGACACCCCCACCGAAGCCCTCTTCTATCAGCCCCTCTCAACGGGCGGACTCTCCCAGGACCGCTCGCTCTACAATCCCTACATACGCACCTACGAGTTCACCGTGGGCCTGCGCTACCAGCCCGGCGTGACTTGGATCAACACCAAGCAGCGACGCATAGCCGCCAACAACGACGCGCCCATCTTCAGCCTGAACCACACGGCGGGCATCTACAACTTCGGCCACGCCGACTACGCCTTCAACTTCACCGAGGCCGGTGTGTACAAGCGCTTCTGGCTGGCATCGTGGGGAAAGATTGACGCCTACATCAAGGGTGGCGTGCAGTGGAACAAGGTGCCCTTCCCGCTGCTCATCATGCCCGCCGCGAACCTTTCGTACATCATGGAGGACTACACGTTCAACCTCATCGACAACATGGAGTTCCTCAACGACCGCTACGCCTCCCTCATGCTCTCGTGGGACCTGAACGGCAAGATCCTGAACCGCATCCCCCTCATCCGCAAGCTGAAGTGGCGCGAATACATCGGCGTGAACGTGCTCTGGGGTACGCTCACCTCCAAGAACAATCCCTATCTCGACCAGAACCAGAACGACCCGCGCCTGCTCTACTTCCCCGGAGAGTTCCAGGCCGACGGCAGCTTCAAGTCGCTCTCCCACGTGATGGACAAGGACAAACCCTATGTCGAAGTCATGGCAGGCATACACAACATCTTCAAGATATTCCACATCGAATACGTGCGCCGCATCAACTACAAGTACCCCGGCACGCAGAAGTGGGGCATACGCGGCATGTTCCGCCTCACGTTCTAAACCCTTGCCCAAGGGCGGGAGCCCTTTCGTTTGTAAAACCGGTCGCGAGGAACAGACATCCAACCACCCCAAGCCGCTACGGCCGTAGACGGCGCACACAACAACCTTATGAGAATTTCAGTTATCGGAGCAGGCGCAATGGGCGGTGCCATTGTACGGGGCCTGCTGAAAGGAAGTTTCATAGAGAACTCCGACATCACGGTGGCCGACCCCTCGCAGCAGGCGGTTGGGCAGTTTGCTGTGTCGGGTGTCACCGTCACCACCGACAACAAGCTTGCCGCCGAGGCGGCAGACATCGTGAATGTAGTGGTAAAGCCTTGGCTCGTCGAGCCAGTGCTCAAGGAAATTAAGGCATCGCTCGACTATAAGAAGCAGGTGCTCGTGGTCGTGGCTGCGGGCGTTTCGTCAGCACAGATAAAGGAGTGGCTGCATCAGGAAGGCGAGGACATGATTCCATTCTTCCTGGTCATTCCCAACATTGCCATTGCCCTGCTCAGCTCCATGACATTCATCGTTCCGGCCAATGCCTCGCCCGAGCATACCCGGCTCATTAGCGAGATGTATGGCAGTATGGGTGAGGTGCTGGTTGTCGACGAAAAGCATCTTGCCGCGGGAACGACCCTCGCCTCTTGCGGCATCGCCTACGCCATGCGCTATGTGCGTGCCGCTGCAGAAGGCGGCGTGGAGATCGGCTTCAAGGCAGACGATGCGAAGAACATCGTGCTGCAAACGGTGAAGGGTGCCGTGGAACTGTTGCAGGCTACGGGCAACCATCCCGAGGCTGAGATTGACAGAGTGACGACACCTGGAGGCGTGACCATCCGCGGGCTGAACGAAATGGAGCACGCAGGATTTACCAGCGCAGTCATCCGGGGCTTGAAGGCCGGGCTGTCCTGTTAAGGGCATCCCGCTGGGAATGGAGACCAGAAAAAGAGAGGAATGTTATGAGAATCGTTATCAAGGTGGGCAGCAATGTGCTCACAAGAAAGGACGGACACCTCGACATCACCAGGATGTCGGCCATCATCGACCAGATAGCCTGGCTGAAGCAGCAGGGACACGAGGTCATTCTCGTTTCGTCTGGCGCTGTGGCTTGCGGACGGCGCGAGCTGAAGGTCGCTCACGACCTCGACACCGTCGAACAGCGGCAGCTCTTCTCCGCGCTCGGCCAGGTGAAGCTCATCGGGCTTTACTACGACCTCTTCCGCGAGCACCACATGCACATAGGCCAGATTCTGACCATGAAGGAAAACTTCCAGCCGGGCGAACAGTTCGACAACCAGAAAGCCTGCATGAGGGTGATGCTTGAAAACGGTGTCTTGCCCATCGTCAACGAGAACGACACCGTGAGCGTCACCGAGCTGATGTTCACGGACAACGATGAGTTGAGCGGACTGATTGCACAGATGATGCACGCCGACATGCTCATCCTCTTGAGCAACATCGATGGCATCTTTACTGGCCATCCTGATGCGCCCGGCTCGCGGCTCATTCCGCAGGTGGCACCCGGATGCGACCTTGACGCATACATACAGCCGGAGAAGAGCGCCTTTGGGCGGGGTGGCATGCGCTCGAAGTATACGACCGCCCAGCGGGTGCAGCAGTCGGGCATCAAGGTGATTATAGCCAATGGAGAGCGTGAGGACATCCTCATTGACCTGGTCACTTCTCCGGCCACCACGCCCCACACCGCTTTCATCGTTGAGTAGAAAAGAACAACAGACCGGCCCACGTGCCCACTGCGAAAGCAAAGGTGGCATAAAGAACAAAATGGAAGAGACATTCAAAAGAGTAAAAGAGGCCAGCCGCTTTCTGGCTACTATCCCAGACGAAAAGCGCAACGAGGTGTTGCTTGCCGTTGCCGATGCTATCGCCGGCAACAAGCAGCGCATACTGGCAGCCAATGCCGCCGACCTGGCGAAGATGGACCCGAAGAATCCACTCTACGACCGCTTGCAGCTGACCGAAAAGCGGCTCGACGACATCGCATCTGACATGCGAAACGTAAGCCGCCTGCCGTCGCCATTGGGTCGCATACTGAAGGAGACAACGCTGCCCAACGGACTCCGGCTGAAGCGTGTCAGCGTTCCTTTCGGGGTGATAGGCATGATTTACGAAGCACGCCCCAACGTGACCTTCGACGTGTTTTCGCTTTGCTTCAAGAGCGGGAACGCCTGCGTGCTGAAGGGTGGGAAGGATGCCGATTGCAGTAACCGTGAGGAAGTGGCGCTCATACACGAGGTGCTTGCCCGACATGGTGTTCCTGCCGACATCGTCGCCCTGCTTCCGGCCACCCACGAGGCAACGGCCCAGATGCTCCATGCCGTGGGCTACATCGATGTCTGCATTCCGCGGGGTGGCAGACGACTCATCGACTTCGTGCGCGACAATGCCAGGATACCTGTCATAGAGACCGGTGCGGGTGTCGTGAGTGCTTATTTCGACCAGTTCGGCGACATAGAGAAAGGCCGCCGCATCATCGACAACGCCAAGACCCGCCGTGTCAGCGTCTGCAACGCCCTCGACTGCCTCCTCATCCACCGCTCACGCCTTGACGAGCTCGATGTCCTGCTCGAACCGGTGAGGAAAAAGGGAGTGGAAATCATTTATGGCGATTATGGCGTGGAGTTCATGGACTACAAGCTGTCTGTCAAGGTGGTGGACTCCCTGGACGAGGCTCTTGACCACATTGCCACGTACGACTCCGGGCACAGCGAGTGCATCATCACGGAGAACGAGGCCAACGCCCGCAGGTTCCAGCAGATGGTCGATGCCGCATGCGTCTACGTGAATGCCCCGACGAGTTTCACCGACGGGGCACAGTTCGGACTGGGAGCGGAGATAGGCATCAGCACCCAGAAACTGGGCCCGCGCGGACCTATGGGACTGGAGGAGATAACCACCTACAAGTGGCTTGTCGAAGGAGACGGACAAGTGAGGGATTGAACACACCCGCGCTGCGCCTGCGCGCTCAGAACAGCTCCTTCAGCACAGCCAGCGACTTCAGCTCGGGAAAGCCCGGCAGGTGGAGGCTGTAGTAGAGGTTGATGCGCTCCAGCAGGCGGGCACGCTCGCTGCCGTTGAACTTGAACACGTGCATGTTGTCGTAGCGCATGCGCATGAGCTTGGGCAGCAGGGCCGCGTCGGCAGCCGGCAGATAGTCGCCGTGCAGGGGCACCGACGGCGTGAAGCAGCCGCTACGCAGGTCAAAGCAGCAGTCACCGCGGGCCTCGTCGAGGTTGGGCATAAAGCCGAGCAGGCGCGTCAGCCGCAGCAGAAACACCAGGTGGAAGTTCGCATAGCCCTTGGGACACGTGTCGAGCCACTCCATCGAACGCACCACGTAGGCAAAGACCGCACCACTGTCGGAGTCGCCCTTCAGGGCGTAATAGAGAAACTCAGCCAGGAACAGGGCCATGGCCGACTTGTGCGGGTCGTAGGGCAGGGTGGTGAAGGGCAGGGCCACGGCCGCCTGCTTGGGACGCTGAAGGGAGGCCCGGGGCCGTTCGTCCCATTCCAGGTCGAGCACGCTCAAGGGCTGGAACAGCGTGTGCCGTACGGCCGCCCGCTTCGAGCGGCTTGTGTGGACCATCATGCCTATGCAGCCACACTGCTCGGTGAGCAGGTGGGCGATAAACGAAGTGTCGTTATATTTCACGGTGCGGAGCACCAAAGCTTTCGATTTCATGAAAGGTCGGGAAGTGCGTTGTTCTGATGCAAAAGTAAGGAAATCCTGCCTAACGCGCGTCCTGTCAGTTACCTCTAACTTATATCCACATGACATTCATCGAGAAAATACGCCAAGGCACCCTCACGCGCAAGCGCATCGTAGAGCCCGAGGGTGTACAGCATTGCCTCAACTGCGCAAACGACTTCGAAGGAGCCTACTGCCCCCATTGCGGACAGAGCCACGACACCCGCCGCATCAGCTGGCACAGCTTCTGGCGCACCTTCGTCATGACAGGCATCGGCCTGCAAGGCACGTTGCCGCGTACGCTCATCGAACTCTTCTACCGTCCGGGCTACCTCATCCGCGACTACCTGGCCGGCAAGCGCCAGCACTATCTCAACCCCTTCCGGTGCCTCCTGCTGCTGGCCGCCATCTTCATACTGTTCAACAATTCCCTTGTCAGCACCGACATCCAGGCTTCGGCATCAGAGTTCGGCACGTCGTTAGGCCAGGACATGGTGCAGTCCGAACA
The DNA here is from genome assembly GCA_945869305.1 of uncultured bacterium. GTDB lineage: Bacteria > Bacteroidota > Bacteroidia > Bacteroidales > Bacteroidaceae > Alloprevotella. The sequence continues at coordinate 39,815 of CAMBOH010000002.1, read as the reverse complement.
GGAGCAGGCCGCAACCCGGCAGGCCACCGAGGAAATGATGGATACCATCTACGGAAACTTCGGTACTTTCAACCTTCTGCTCATCTTCGTCATGACCCTGCCTTTCTGGATCGTCTTCAGCCGCCAGGGACAGTACCGCAACCAGCCGCTCAACCTCTCCGAAGCCGCTACGGCCATGGCCTACGTAGGCTGCCAGAACATGGCCGTCAACCTCCTTTCGCTCCCCTTCATCGGCATCTATGGCATGTTGCCCGTAGCCACGGTGGGCTATATGGTGGTCATTCCGCTCTTTCTCGTCACTCTCTGGCAGATGTTCGACATGAAGCTGTTGCGCTTCCTTTGGTGTAACCTGCTGCTCACGGTCCTTTTCCTGCTGTTCTATATCGGGGCTATCTATCTCTTTCTCGTGTGTCTGCTCGTCGTGTAGCCTGCTTGTCGAAGTGCACCATGGCATTGACTGTCTCTTTGTCGTGTGTCTGCTCGTCGTGTAGCCCCTTCGGCGCGCTCGGCATGCCGCTCCCGCCCATCAGGACCCAAGTCCGTCCGAAGCACGCCGAAAGCCGCCTTTTGCCCCCTTGAAGCCCTCTTTTCGGGCGTAAAACGGCTCGAAACGCACTTTTTTTCAAAAAAAACGGCGAAAGGCTTTGCTGGTATCAAAAGATGTTCTACTTTTGCACTCGCAAATCAGGCCGAAAGGCAGTGAGATGCTGAAAAGGCTGGTCCCTTCGTCTATCGGTTAGGACGAGAGATTTTCATTCTCTAAAGAGGAGTTCGACTCTCCTAGGGACTACAAATAAAAAGGAATAATTTAAAATGGCAAACCACAAATCATCTGTAAAGAGAATTCGTCAGACGGCGTCCCGCAGACTGCACAACAGATACTACGCTAAGACAATGCGTAATGCAGTACGTAAGCTCCGCGCTACGACTGACAAAGCAGCTGCAGTAGAGCTTCTGCCGAAGGTGCAGAAGATGCTTGACAAGCTTGCTAAGACTAACATTATTCACAAGAATAAGGCAGCAAACATCAAGAGCAGCGTCATGTTGCACGTCAACAAGCTCGCTTGATTTACGCTCCGGTTAAGCTAACCCTTCATTGCCAACGCAGTGAAGGGTCTTTTTTTGTCCTTTTCCGTCTGCCAAACGAAGGGATGCAGTTCGGGAATCGCAGCTGCCGTTCAGGAAAGCGGGTTGAAAGAAGTCAGAAAAAGGCTCTTTGCCACCTCTTTTCAATTTTTTTTCTACTTTTGCAGCTCAAAGATTGTGCAGGTTTGCCCCGCGCTGGCCTGTACACCCCTTACATCAGATGGGCTGCGCCCGGCAGAGCGCGTGTTGCACACTTGCGAACCTGAATCTTCCGCCTCAGTGAAGTATATCTTGTTGTGCCGATGAAGTATATCTTCTTTTTCAGAGAAGTATATCTTCTGTCGCCAATGAAGTATATCTTCTATCGCCGATGAAGTATATCTTCTGTCGCCAATGAAGTATATCTTTTATCGCCAAGTCAGTATATCTTGCTTTGCCGACGAGGTATATCTTCTTTGAGCCACCACGCCCCCGGCGTGAGGTTGTGCAGCCCAATCGGCCTCCCCGCACGGTGGTCAGTCATACGAAACATATCCAATCGCACTTATGCAAAAGAACTTAGTCATTGTCGAGTCGCCGGCCAAAGCGAAAACAATCGAAAAGTTTCTGGGCGCAGACTTCAAGGTGATGTCCAGCTACGGACACATCCGCGACCTGAAGAAGAAGAACTTTGGCGTTGACCTCGACACGTTCAAGCCGCAATACGAAATACCGGCCGACAAGAAGCACGTGGTGAGTGAACTGCGTGCCCAGGCCAAAAAGTCGGAGGCAGTGTGGCTGGCATCCGATGAGGACCGCGAAGGAGAGGCCATATCGTGGCACTTGGCCGAGGTGCTGGGGCTTGACCCCAAGCTGACCCGCCGCATCGTGTTTCACGAAATCACCAAGCCGGCCATCATGGCAGCCATCGAACATCCGCGCCACATCGACCTCCATCTGGTCGATGCCCAGCAGGCCCGCCGCGTGCTCGACCGGCTGGTGGGATTCAAGCTTTCGCCCGTCTTGTGGCGCAGGGTCAGGCCCAACCTCTCGGCCGGCCGTGTGCAGAGTGTGGCCGTTCGCCTGATTGTAGAGCGCGAGCGCGAAATCGAACGCTTTGAGCCCGAAGCCTCCTACCGCGTGACGGCAGTGTTCGACGTGCCCGAGGCGGGCAGTACGGTGCCCCTGAAGGCAGAGCTGAACAAGCGTTTCGCCACCGAGGCCGAAGCCCGGAGTTTCCTGCAGCATTGCCGCCAGGCCGAGTTCTGCATCGACAGCGTGGCCACCCGGCCGTCCAAGCGCACACCGGCACCTCCCTTCACCACCAGTACACTGCAGCAGGAGGCAGCCCGCAAGCTCGGATTCCCCGTCGCGCTCACCATGCGCGTGGCCCAGAGCCTGTATGAGTCGGGTCTGATTACCTACATGCGTACCGACTCGATGAACCTCTCCGACCTCTGCCTGAACAGCTGCAAGCCCGTGATAGCTGAGCTGATGGGCGAGAACTACCACCAGCGCCGCACGTACCACACCCATTCGAAGGGTGCACAGGAAGCCCACGAGGCCATTCGTCCCACCGACATGAGCCGCCAGCACATCAGCGGCACGGCCCAGGAGCAGCGTCTCTACGAGCTGGTATGGAAGCGCACGCTGGCTTGCCAGATGGCCGACGCACAGTTGGAGCGTACCACGGTGAACATTTCCGTGAGCGGCCGCGAAGAGAGCTTTCAGGCTACGGGCGAGGTGGTGCGCTTCGACGGTTTCCTCCGTGTATACCGCGAGAGCCGGGGCGACGATGAGGCCGCACCGAGCCATGCCGCCGACAGCGGCCTCCTGCCGCCGCTCGCCGAGGGACAGCAGCTGCAGCGTGCCGAACTCGTGGCACAGCAGCGGTTCACCCAGCCGCCGGCACGATATACTGAGGCATCGCTCGTACACAAACTCGAAGAGCTGGGCATAGGCCGCCCGTCGACCTACGCCCCCACCATATCGACCATCCAGCAGCGCGAATACGTGGAGCGCGGCGAGCACGACGGTGTCCAGCGCAGCTTTGTGCAGATTGCCCTGCGCGGCGATGAACTGCTCGACGAGGAGCGCAGCGAGAGCGTGGGTGGCGACCGCGGCAAGCTCGTGCCCACCGACACGGGCCTCGTGGTCAACGACTTCCTGATGGAGTGCTTCCCCGAAATCATGGACTACCACTTCACGGCCAATGTGGAGAAGGAGTTCGACGAGGTGGCCGAGGGCAAGAAGGACTGGACGCAGATGCTCAGCGACTTCTACCGCGACTTCGAGCCGCAGGTGGAGCGCACCCTGAACCAGAAGCTCGAGCGCCGCGTGGGCGAACGTGAGCTGGGCGTTGACCCGAAGTCGGGCCGCCCCGTAAGCGTCAAGATAGGCCGTTTCGGTCCGGTGGTTCAGATAGGTCTGCCCACCGACAGCGAAAAGCCCCTCTTCGCCAACCTCGCCGCAGGCCAGCGCATCGAGACACTGACCCTGGAAGAAGCGCTCGAACTGTTCAAGCTCCCCCGCACGCTGGGAGAATTCGAGGGCCAGGCCGTCAAGGCCAACACCGGACGCTTCGGGCCCTACGTGCAGCTCGGCAAGCTCTTCGTCTCCATCCCCAAGGGCGAAGACCCGCTCGACATCACCCTCGACCGCGCCGTAGAGCTCATCCGCGAAAAGCGTGAGGCCGAAGAGCGCAGCCACCTCAAGCGGTTCGCCGAAGACCCGAAGCTCGAAATCCGTGCCGGACGCTGGGGACCCTACATCGCCTACGACGGAAAGAACTACAAGATACCCAAGAAGGATGCCGACCGCGCGGCCGAGCTGACCCTGCAGGAGTGCATGCAGCTCATTGAGGCCGAACAGAAAAAGCCGGCCAAGTCCCGGCGGGCCTCTGCGCGCAGCTGAGGCATACGGCCCTTCAAAGAATATCACCAACCTTTATCCCATGCAGAGCATCACCCTGATAGGCTACATGTGTGTGGGCAAGACCACGACCGGCAAGGCACTGGCCAAGGAGCTGGGCCTTGTGTTCTACGACCTCGACTGGTATATCGAGGAACGCTTCCACACCAAGGTGGCCAAGATATTTGCCGAAGAGGGCGAGGCGCGCTTCCGCGACCTGGAGCGCCGCATGCTGCACGAGGTGGCCGAGTTTGAGAACATCGTGTTGTCGTGTGGCGGCGGCACGCCCTGCCATTTCGACAACATGGACTACCTGAACACCGTGTCGCAGACCTGCTACCTCCAGGCATCGCCCGACACCATTCTGCAACACCTCAGCATGAGCCGCGGAGAGCGGCCGCTGCTGAAGGGGAAAACGCCCGAGGAGCTGCGCACCTTTGTCACGGAGCAGCTCGCCGAACGAAGGCCCTTCTACGAAAAGGCACGTCACACCATCGAGGTCGACGTGCTCGACTCTTTCGACAAGATTCAGCTTGTCACCGACCAAATCAAGCAAACCCTAAGTCTCTAAAACCCACACATCATCACAAGGTTGCCCATGCGTAAATGGAGAATTGAAGATTCCGAGGAACTCTACAACATCAAAGGTTGGGGAGTCAACTACTTTGGCATAAACGAAAAAGGCCACGTCTACGTGTCACCCCGTAAGGACACCGTGCGCGTCGACCTCAAGGAAGTCGTTGACGAACTCAACTCGCGCGACATTACCGCTCCCGTGCTTCTGCGCTTCCCCGACATACTCGACAACAGGATTGAAAAGACCTCCGACTGCTTCACACGCGCAGCCGCCGAATACGACTACAAGGCCGAACACTTCATCATCTATCCCATCAAGGTCAACCAGATGCGCCCTGTCGTGGAGGAAATCATCAGCCACGGCAAGAAGTACAACCTGGGTCTGGAGGCCGGCTCGAAGCCTGAGCTCCACGCCGTGTTGGCCACCAACATGGACTCCGACAGTCTCATCATCTGTAACGGCCACAAGGACCAGAACTTCATCGAGCTCGCCCTGCTCGGCCAGAAGATGGGCAAGCGCGTGTTTCTCGTGGTCGAAAAGCTGCCTGAGCTCTACACCATCGCACAGACAGCCGAGAAGCTGGGCGTACGCCCCAATCTGGGCATACGCATCAAGCTGGCGGCCTCAGGCACCGGCAAGTGGCAGGAGAGCGGCGGCGATGCCTCAAAGTTCGGACTCAACTCCTCAGAGCTGCTCGATGCGCTCAAGATGCTCGACGAAATGGGCATGCACGACTGCCTCAAGCTCATCCACTTCCACATCGGTTCGCAAATCACCAAGATACGCCGCATCTCGACCGCCCTGCGCGAGGCGGCCCAGTTCTACGTGCAGCTCCACGCCCTGGGCTTCAAGATTGAGTTTGTCGACTGCGGCGGAGGTCTGGGCGTGGACTACGACGGAACCCGTTCGAGCAACTCCGAGAGCTCGGTGAACTACTCCATCCAGGAGTATGTGAACGACTGCGTCTACACCTTTGTCGACGCCGCCAACAAGAACGACATTCCGCATCCCAACCTCATCACCGAGGGCGGACGCTCCCTCACGGCCCACCACTCCGTGCTCATTGTCGACGTGATGGAGAGTGTCAGCATGCCCCACATGGACGAGGAGTTCCAGCCCACCGAACAGGACCACCAGCTCGTACACGACCTCACCGAGATCTGGGACAAGCTCTCCACACGTTCCATGCTCGAAGACTGGCACGACGCACAGGACATCCGCGACGAGGCCCTCGACCTCTTCCGCCACGGCATCATCGACCTCAAGACGCGGGCCCAGATTGAGAGCCTGTATTGGAGCATCTCACACGAAATCAGCGAACTCGTACACCACCAGAAGCACGTGCCCGACGAGCTGCGCAAGCTCGACAAGATGATGTCCGACAAGTACTTCTGCAACTTCTCCCTCTTCCAGTCGCTTCCCGACTCCTGGGGCATCGACCAGCTCTTCCCCATCATGCCCATTGAGCGGCTGGACGAGAAGCCCATACGCTCGGCCACCATCCAGGACATCACGTGTGACTCCGACGGCAAGATTTCGGCCTACGTCAACTACAACCAGCAGACGTCCTACCTGCCCCTCCATCCCATCCGCGAGGGCGAACACTACTACATCGGCGTCTTCCTCGTGGGAGCCTATCAGGAAATCCTGGGCAACATGCACAACCTCTTCGGCGACACCAACGCCGTACACGTGACGGTCGATGCTGACGGCTACAGCATAGACAAGACCATCGACGGCGAGACCGTGGCCGACGTGCTGGAGTACGTGCAGTATGACCCCAAGCGGCTGGTGCGCCGCCTCGAAACGTGGGTCAGCAAGGCCGTGAAGGAAGACCGCATCACCGTCGAGGAGGGCAAGGAGTTCATCTCCAACTACCGTTCCGGCCTCTACGGCTACACCTATCTGGAGTAGCCGCCGGGAGTGCTGCCACAGGCCAACATGGACTGCAGAAGGCTTCATGGCCAACACCGTTGGGGTTGGCCATGAAGCCTTCTGCAGTCTCCCATCCCTGGTCCGTCTGTCAGTGATGTGAACGGGATTCCAGGCTTTGCAGGCAGCTTCGCTGGTCAGCCAGCGGCAGCTGAGCTGCCTGCGAAGCTTTGGGGCTGGTCCTTGTTTCCCGCCTTCGTCAGTATTCCAAAGGCAATTGGGGCTCGCCCAGTCCGCCGAAGCTCAGGCGGTGGTAGGGCGTGATGCCGTGGTCTGCGATGGCCTGGCGGTGTTCGCGGGTAGGGTAGCCCATGTTGCGGTCCCAGCCGTAGTGGGGAAACTCCTGGTGCAGTTGCAGCATGTAGTCATCGCGGTAGGTCTTGGCCAGAATGGAGGCGGCGGCAATCGAGAGATATTTGCCGTCGCCTTTTACGATAGTCTGGTGCGGCACATCGGCATACGGCTTGAAGCGGTTGCCGTCGACAATGACAAACTGCGGACGCAGCTTCAGCTGGTCGAGTGCACGGTGCATGGCCAGGATTGAGGCATTGAGGATGTTGATGCGGTCAATCTCCTGCGGCTCCACGCGGGCCACGGCCCAGGCCAGCGCATCGCGTTCCACCACCTGCCTCAGGGCATAGCGGCGTTTCGCGCTGAGCTGCTTGGAGTCGTTCAGCTCCTCGTTGCGGTAGTCGGGCGGAAGCACCACCGCAGCAGCAAACACGCTGCCGGCCAGGCAGCCTCTGCCCGCTTCGTCGCATCCCGCTTCGAGCAGGCCCTCCTTGTTGTAGACGGGTGATAGCATGGGCATTTGTTTTGGGTTACGAGGATAAGGTTATTAGGTTTAGGTTATGAGGGATAAGGTTATGAGGTTTAGGTTATGAGGGATAAGGTTATGAGGTTTAGGTTATGAGGGATAAGGTTATGAGGTTATAAAGTCACGCTTTGAGTGGCAGAGATGCCATACGCTCTAATAGTAATGTTATAACCTCATAACCTAATCCTCATAACCTCATAATCAGAGAACTGTCAGATGCTGACCGCCGTGCCGCAGGCCGTGACCATGAGCATGGAGCCGGATGCACCTATCGTTTCGTAGTCCAGGTCGATGCCAACCACAGCGTTGGCACCCATTTGGGAGGCACGGCTTTCCAGTTCCCGAAGGGCAGTCTGTTTGGCCTCAATGAGTACGGTTTCGTAGCTTTGGCTGCGTCCGCCGAAGAAGTCGCGCACGCTGGCTGCGATGTCGCGCACAAAGTTTGCGCCGATGATGACCTCGGAGGTCACCACACCGTGGTACTGCCTGATGGGGCGACCTTCCAGAGTGGGAGTTGTTGAGAGAATCATAGTGTGGTTGTTTTTGGGGTTATTGGAGAGTTCAGAACATGCGCCGCACGCGGTCGATGCCTTCAACCAGCGCGTCGACCTCTTGGCGCGTGGTGTAGAGCGCAAATGAGGCACGGGCCATGCCCTCCACGCCGCAGCGTTCCATCAGGGGTTGTGCGCAGTGGTGGCCTGTGCGTATGGCTATGCCTAACCTGTCGAGCAGCGTGCCCAGGTCGAGCGGGTGGATGTCCCCCACGTTGAATGCCACCACGGCGTCCTTGCCTGGTGCGGTGCCATAGAGGTGCATGTCGGGTATCAGTGCCATCTGTTCCATGGCGTAACGCGTAATCTCCTGCTCGTGGGCGTGAATCTGCTCCATGCCCAGCTTGTCCACATAGTCCAGGGCCGCAGCCAAGCCGTGCGTGCCCACATAGTCAGGCGTGCCGGCCTCAAATCTGAAGGGCGGACGCTCGAAGGTGGTGTGTTCCCACGTCACGCGGCCAATCATCTCGCCGCCGCCCTGATAGGGAGGCATCTGTTCGAGCAGTTCCTCGCGGCCATACAGCACGCCGATGCCCGTAGGCCCGTAGACCTTGTGGCCCGAGAAGGCCAGAAAGTCGCAGCCGAGCTCCTGCACATCGACCTGGAAGTGAGGCACGCTCTGCGCGGCATCGACCAGCATGAGCGCGCCTTGGGCATGGGCCATTTCGGCCATGCGCTTCACGGGGTTCACCGTGCCCAGCACATTGCTCACGTGGGCGCAGCACACTAACTTGGTGCGCGGCGAGAGCAGGGCGGCATAAGCCTCCAAGTCGAGTTCACCGCTGTCGGTCATGGGCACCACCTTCAGCACGATGCCCTTGCGTTCGCGCAGCAGCTGCCAGGGCACGATGTCGCTGTGGTGCTCCATCACCGTGAGCAGCACCTCGTCGCCTGCTTGCAGGAAGGCTTCGCCCCATGTGGAGGCCACCAGGTTGATGCTCTCGGTCGTACCGCGCGTAAACACCACCTCGTCAGCCCGGCGGGCATTGATGAAGCGGCGCACCCTCTCGCGGGCAGCCTCGTGCAGGTCAGTGGCTTGTCCCGAAAGGTAGTGAACGCCCCGGTGCACGTTGGCGTTCACCGTGTAGTATTCGTTGGTCATGGCTTCGACCACGCAGCGCGGCTTCTGGGTCGTCGCGGCGTTGTCCAGGTAGACCAGCGGCCGCTTGTACACCTCGCGGCCCAATATGGGAAAGTCCTCGCGGACAGCAGATATGTCGTACATTTTAGGTGTTAGTGATTAAGTGTTAGTGATTAGGTTATAAGGTTACGCTTTGAGTGGTGCCCCCCCTGCCTATCAAAAAGTAATGTTATAACCTCATAACCTCATCCCTCATAACCTATGAAAGCCCTACGGCATAGTCTCATCGCTTCGCGCCGCATCCGCCACAAGTGCGGCAGCGGCCCAGTTCGCCCCTGAAGCGCAGGTCAACCAAGTGGGTCAGCCGTTCATACAGCGGTTCGATGCCCACGTGGCGCAGCACCTCGTTGACAAAGGCGTGTTGCAGCAGCAGGCAGGCTTCGCGGCGGGGTATGCCGCGCTGTTGCAGGTAGAACAGGGCTGTTTCGTCCAGCTTGCCGATGGTTGAGCCGTGGTTGCACTTCACGTCGTCGGCGTAGATTTCCAGCATGGGCTGCGAGTAGGCGCGGGCTGTGGGGCTGGCACAGAGGTTGGCGTTCGTCTGTTGCGAAGCCGTCTGCTGCGCGCCCGGAGCCACATACACCTTGCCGGCAAATGCCCCTTGGCTCTCGCCGTTGAGCACGCATTTGAACAGCATGTCGCTCGTACACTGCGGGGCGAGGTGTTCGACCAGGATGTTGTTGTCCACCCGTTGCGCCCCGTCGGCCACGATGGCTCCGAAGAGCTCCGTCTGTGCTCCTTCGCCGCGCAGCCTGATGTCCATGCGGTTGCGTGTGGTGCCGCCCGTGAGCGTCACGCCGTCGTAGCTCAGGCGGCTGTGTGCCTGGAGTTCGGCATAGAGTGTGGCGAAGCGCGTGTTCTGGGCGTGGCTCTCCTCCATGCTGTACAGTTCCACTTCAGCCCCCTCTGCGGCAAAGACCTCCACCACCTGGGTGGTGAGGTAGCTGTGGGCCTGTTCGGCGTGGTCACACAGCAGTATCGCGCCGTGTGCGCCCTTCTCGGCCACGACCAGCACGCGGCGCACGCTCATACACGCCGTGGCGGCTGCCGACACGTGTACCACCTGTACCGGGGCCTTCAGTTCTGTCCCTTCGGGCAGGTAAACCAGCACGCCGTCCTGCGCCAGCAGGGTGTTCAGCAGCGTCACGCCGTCGTGTCCCGTCGCAAAGTCGCGGTCCGTACAGGCTGCCTGGTTATAGTAGCGGCGCAGCAGGTCGGGGTGTGACACCGCAGCCTGGGCCAGGGACTCCACCACCACGCCCTCGGGCAGCGGGGCCGAGGTGGGCGAGAGCCCGAAGGGCACGTCGTTGACCACATAGAGCAGGGAAGTGGCCAGGCCCGACACGCGGCATCCGAAGGCCTTGTAGGGGTCAATCTGCGGAACGATGCGCTGGAGGTTCAGCCCGAAGTCAGGCTCGAAGGCCGCCGCGGCATCGGTATACTTGTAGCGTTCCGTGCCCCGGTCGGGCAGGCCCTGGGCGGCCAGCAGCCGGGCAGCCTCGGCCCGGTGCGCGTTCAGGGCCTCACAGCTGTGGCGTTCGATCAGGTCGCGGTGGGCCTCGTAGAGGTCAATGTATTGCTGATGACTGTTGTTCATGGCGCAAATTACGAAAGCAGAATCCAATCAAATCCCTTTTCTTCGATTTCATAGCCCAGCTCTGCCGTGCCTTCGCGCACAATCTGCCCCTTCATCAGCACGTGTACGAAGTCGGGCTTCAGGTAGTCCAGCATGCGCTGGTAGTGCGTGATGACCATGGCGCTGGTATGTGCGTTGCGCAGCGAGTTGAAGCCTTCGGCCACCGTGCGCAGGGCGTCGACATCGAGTCCCGAGTCGGTCTCGTCCAGAATGGAGAACGACGGTTCGAGCACCGCCATCTGGAATATCTCGTTGCGCTTGCGTTCGCCTCCCGAGAAGCCCTCGTTCACGCCGCGGCTCATGAAGTGGGCATCGAGTCCCACCAGTTTGCGTTTCTCCTTCAGCAGTTTCAGAAAATCGCCTGCCGGCATGGGGTCCTGTCCGAAGTACTTGCGCTTGGCGTTCAGGGCGGCGCGCATGAAGTTCGTCATCGACACCCCGGGAATCTCCGTAGGGGCCTGAAACGACATGAAGATGCCCTCGTGTGAGCGGTCTTCGGGCGACAGGGCCAGCAGGTCCTTGCCGTTGAAGGTGACGGAGCCTTCGGTTACCTCATATTTGGGATTGCCCACCAGCACTTGGCTGAGCGTGCTCTTGCCTGAGCCGTTGGGGCCCATCAGCACGTGCACTTCGCCGTCGCGGATGGTCAGGTTCACACCGCGCAGAATTTCTTTGCCTTCGACCGAGGCGTGCAGATTCTTGATTTCAAGCATGGTTGTGTGAGTAGTATAGTGGAGCGCAGTTGGGGCTGCGGCGGCTGGTGTGCCCACAGGCAGCCATACCGGCAGAGCCGGCTCCGGTTGTGAGCTGGCAAAGTTAGAAAAAAGATTTCATCTGGTATCTTCGGATTATCCGGAAACTCCCGAAACGGCGGAACATCCCGTCACATCCCCGAAACGGCGGAACATCCCGAATACCCTGAATGGCTGGGGTACGCCCGCTCTCCCGGCATGTCGGCTCGGCATGTAGACTGGACGGAGTGCCGAGTTGTCCGCTCTGAGTGCCGAGTTGTCGGTGGAGTGGGTCGGGCCGTTGGCGGAGTGGTTGTCTGCCTGCGGTGTGAAGGCTGTCGAAAAAGCGTGCGGCGTCCGCTCAGGTCGTAGCACGGCAGGTTGTCGCCTTCGGCATCGTTCAGCACGCCGTTCAGGTTCGTCACCTCACCGTTCAGGTTCGTCACCTCACCGCCAAAGTCAAAGCTGAAGCCCATGGCGTTGCGTTCCTGCCAGGTCTCGGTATCAACTACTTGCAGGGCAAGAACACCGGCGGGCACGTCGGCAGCGGCGGGTGTCTGCCAGTCGGCAGAAGCCCAATTGTCCGTAATCAGCGAGGTGCTCTCGTTGATCTGCATCGAGATGGAGGTGAGGGTGAAGTCGATGTTGCCTTTGCATTGGATGGTGCCCTCTTCTTTCGTGCTGGCATAGTAGTAGATGGTGAAGAGGCCTGTGAGCACGTAGACCGAGTAGGAGTTGTGTTGAAGAGTCGAAGAGTTGAGGAGTTGAGAGTTGATAGTTGAAGAGTCGAAGAGTTGATAGTTGAAGAGTTGATGAGTTTAAGAGCTGAAGAGTTGAAGAGTTGATAGTTGAAGAGTTGAAAGATGGGGGGTGATGGTTGAGGAACTCCAAACTCTGGGCGCTGAAGCCCTCCACTCTGAACGAAAATCCCTACCTTCGCGGCATGAAATCATTGGAACGGCGTTCGCGCGAGGAACGCTTCAACACGTTTACCCACTTGGCCGGCGTGGTGTTCACCCTGATTGCAGCCTGGTCTATCCTGAGGCTGGGTTACCGCAGCCACTGGCAGTACGCCTTTGGCACCACCTTCTTCACCTGCGGCATGCTCCTCATGTATGCAGCTTCGACCCTCTACCACTGGGCACTGCCCGGACGGACCAAGCGTGTGTTGCGCGTGCTCGACCACATCAGCATCTATGTGATGATAGCCGCCTCCTACACCCCCATCTGTATCGGCGTGGTGGGCGGAGCACTGGGCTGGACGGTGTTTGGCGTGCTGTGGGGCGTGGCGCTGGGCGGCGTGGTCTACAAGATAGCGGCCATGGGACGCTGGCCCCGGCTGTCGCTGCTACTCTACCTGCTCATGGGCTGGAGCTTCATCTTCGTGGCCGAACCCGTTTGCCGTCAGATTCCCACTTCGGCCTTGTGCGCCATCCTGGCCGAGGGCCTGTTCTACACCTCAGGCACGTGGTTCTTCGCGCACGACAGCCGCCGCTACTTCCACGGCGTGTGGCACCTCTTCGTGCTCTGCGGCTCGGTCGCCCACTGGCTGGCCATCCTGTTCATTCTCCATGCGCTTTGACGGCCTGCGAACCGGACAAAACGGGGAGAGGAGGCGGCAGAAAACTCGCACGACAAAGCGCACGACAAAGCGCACGACGCGAGAGCATGTGGAAATCCCCTTTTCGGCCCTCCTGCGTAGGGAGGAAGCGGACGGGGTCAAATGCGTTGAGAACCAACTGCAAATGATGGAGTCAGGGAGGGCCGTACAGGCTCTTCAGCGTTCGCGCCAATCGTTGGAAAACTCAAAATTTATTTGTGGATAACTGTCGGAAACTGCACGACAAATCGCACGACAATACGCAACAATAAGAATACGTATAAGGAGAAAGGTATAACAGAAGAAGATTTTCTTTCAGAAAAAAGAGAGGCACGCACGACGAAAAAGCAAACGTGTCGACAAAAGACAGACAAACCGCGCAACAGCGCACAAACAAATACAAGATCATGAAGCAAGCTATTGCAACCGCCCAGGCTCCCGCAGCCATCGGGCCCTACAGCCAGGCCATCGAGGCCGCAGGCACAGTCTACGTGTCGGGCCAGCTGCCCATCAACCCCGCAACCGGCGAATTTGCCGAAGGAGGCATCAAGGAACTCACCACCCAGTCGCTCACCAACATGCGCCACATCCTGGAAGAAGCCGGGCTGACGCTGGCCAACGTGGTGAAGACCACCGTATTCCTGGCCGACATGGCCGACTTTGCCGAGATGAACGAGGTCTACGCACAGTTCTTCGAGGCTCCCTTCCCGGCCCGCTCGGCCGTAGCCGTGAAGATGCTGCCGAAGGGCGCACGGGTGGAGATTGAATGCATTGCCGTCAGGTAAGGACGGAGACGGGAGGCCGGGGCATGCCTTGAACGCCAGCCGACGAGTAGGCAGGATGCCTGCCCTCCCAGTGGGTTGAACCCTTGTCGACAAGCAGGCAGGATGCCTGCCCTCCCAGTGGGTTGAACGCTTGTCGACAAGCAGGCAGGATGCCTGCCCTCCCAGTGGGTTGAACGCTTGTCGACAAGCAGGCAGGATGCCTGCCCTCCCAGTGGGTTGAACGCTTGTCGGCCCTCCCACTCCTCCCTGCTCTCAAAAAAAATTTTTTTTCATGAACCAGAAGATAGGCGTTTATCTCTCGTCGAAGTCCGGCCTGCCCGCCAGCTATGAGCAGGCCGCCCGCGAACTGGGCGAATGGATAGGCCGCACGGGGCGCGTGCTGGTGTATGGCGGTGCCCGCAAGGGACTGATGGAGGTGCTGGCACAGGGCGTGAAACGCTGCGGCGGACGCGTGTATGGCATGGTGCCCGACATCATCGTCGAGCGCGGCCTGCAGAGCGATGCCGTCGACGTGACCTTCCGCTGTGTGGACCTGAGCGACCGCAAGGAAATGATGAACCGCGAGAGCGACGTGCTGGTAGCCCTGCCCGGCGGACTGGGCACGCTCGACGAGGTGTTCACCGTGTTGGCCAACACAGGCATCGGCATCCGCCGCCAGCCCGTGGTGTTCTTCAATGTCGACGGCTGCTGGGACGAGCTGCTGGCCGGGCTCGACTCGCTCTTTGCCCGCGGCCTCATCGACGGCGAGCCGGCCGACTACTATGCCGTGGTGCGCAGCATCGAGGAGCTGCAGCACTTTGTCGAGAACTGCTGAGGCGCGTCGGTCTATGGCCGCGCTCCCGGTGGAGCTCCCGGTGGCTCGCGCGGTGAGGACAGCCGCGCTCCCGGTGGAATACGATGGCCGCCGCCCCGAAACAAGACAGTTTCGAAGGCGGCGGCCATTGTGTGGTCGAGCCTGACGCGTGGTCGAGCCAGACGCGTGGCAGAGCCGGCACGGCGGTCAGTCATCCGGGCCTCCGCCCCGCCTGAACTTGCGCGCCACGAACTCTACGCCCTCCTGCCAGATGTCGATGCGCAGCCAGTACATGCCGCCCGCATAGACAGCCACGGCGGTCGCCACCTTGACGAGCAGGCGCAGCAGCTCGTTGTCGGCAAACTGCGACAGCCCATGGCCGGCAGCCAGGGCCAGCAGGGCGGTGAGCAGGAACGGACACAGGTCGGAGAGCAGGGCACGCAAGGGCAGCTGCGTGAAGCGGCGCGCAAAGCCGTGCCACACGAGCAGCCACAGCACCTGGAGCGAGGTGACCCAGTAGAGCAGCGGGCCGATGCCCCGCGACGAAAGCCACAGCACGCCCGCCAGCTGGCAGAGCAGGAAGATGGCGGTGGAGCAGAGGTAAAGCCCCGAGGCACCCTTGCTGATGAGCAGGTTGGAGTAGACCTGGCAGACGGGGATGAAAGCCCCCGCCACGCAGAGCGTCTGGAGGTAGGGCACGCAGGTGCTCCATTTCGCGCCGATGACCAAGGGGATGAACTCAGGGGCGATGAGCGCAAAGCCCCCCAGGGCGGGAAAGGCCAGCATGGCTGTGAAGCGCAGCATCTTGCGGAAGATGCGCAGCTGCCGTTCGCGCTCGTCGTTGACGCCCGCCAGCACGGGCTGGGCCACATTGCCCACCATGCTGGTGAGCAGCGAGTAGCCCATCGTGTTCCACTTGTTGGCCTGCGAATACTGCCCCACCTGTGAGGCCGGGTAGAAGTGGCCCAGCAGGGTCTGGAGCAGTTGCGCGTTGAGCGTGGTGAGCAGGTTGGACACCAAGAGCCGGCTGCCGAAGCCGAACATGGCAAAGGCCGGGCGCAGGTCGATGTGGAACGAAGGCCGCCAAGGCGAATGGTACCACACCAGCGCGGTGTGGCAGCCCTTGTAGGCCAGGTCCATCCACACCAGGCTCCAGCAGCCTGCACCGAAGCCTGCGGCCGTGAGGCCCACAGCCCCGCTGACCAGCGAGGCCAGCACCTGAGAGGTGGTCTTCTGCCTGACCATCAGGGCCCTGAACAGCCATGCCACCTGGGCCGTGCCCAAGCTGCTCAACACAAAGCCCAGAAAGCTGACCCGGCCCAGCAGGGTGAGCTGGGGCGTGGCGTTGAAGTCGGCAATGAGCGGGGCACAGGCGAAGAGCACCGCGTAGAGCGCGAGGCTCACCAGCAGGTTGAACCAGAACACGGCGTTGAAGTCGGCGTGAGTGGCTTCGCGCTTCACACAGAGCGCACTGGTGAATCCGCTCTCCTGCAGGTTGCCGGCAATCACCGAGAAGGCCGTGAGCATGGCCACCATGCCGTAGTCCGACACCGCGAGGCGCCGGGCCAGCACAATGCCGATGAGCATCATGACCACCTGTTGCGTGCCGTTGCTCAGGGCTGCCCAGAAGAAGCCCTTAGCTGTTCGCTGTTTCAAGTTTTGCGTATCGTGCATGGGGAGGTTGGCTGAAAACAGGGTGGGGAAGACGAGGGAGAAAGCGCGGCGGCACGGACAGCCGCAGCGGCGCAAAAGTACACATTTGTTCGCAATGAGGCGGGCCGACAGCCGCATTTGTGCGCCTTTCGGCCCGTCGGGACGTGCGAAGGACGCATTCTCCCCAGCCAGACAGCACTTGCAGAACGCGACAGACGGCGGCAGCCCGGCCCCGTCGGCCCCGTGGCCCCACAGCGTGCGAAAATTGATTTTTCTCAGAAAACCTGCGTCAGGCCAAGGCACAACCAAGAAATATTGCTACTTTTGCACGAAAGTATATAGAAGCGAGCCTATGACCGAAATGTTGAGGGTAATAATCAGCGGCGGCGGAACGGGCGGACACATCTTCCCCGCCGTTTCGATAGCCAACGAAATCAGGGCCAAGCGGCCGGATGCGCAGATACTCTTTGTGGGCGCAGAAGGCCGCATGGAGATGCAGCGCGTGCCCGCTGCGGGGTATGAAATCAAGGGCCTGCCCATTGCAGGCTTCGACCGCAAGCGCCTGTGGCGCAACATACCCGTGCTGTTCAAGATCATGAAGAGCCGGACCATGGCCCGCCGCATCGTGGAGGAGTTCCGGCCCCAGGTGGCAGTCGGTGTGGGCGGTTATGCCAGCGGACCGACGCTGAACGTGTGTGAGTCGATGGGCATTCCCACCCTGATCCAGGAACAGAACTCATACGCCGGCGTGACCAACAAGCTGCTGGCGCGCCATGCCAGCTGCATCTGTGTGGCCTATGACGGCATGGAACGCTTCTTCCCCGCCGACAAGCTCGTCTTCACGGGCAACCCGGTGAGGCAGAACCTGCTCGACGAAACCCTCTCGAAGGACGATGCCGTGAGAGCCCTGGGCCTGGTGCCGGGCAAGCGCACGGTGCTCGTCGTGGGAGGCTCGCTCGGTGCCCGCACCCTCAACGAGAGTATGCTGGGCAACCTGCCCCTGCTGCGCCAGCAGCGCAGCGTGCAGTTCGTGTGGCAGACGGGCAAGTACTACAGCGAGGAAATCGCCGCCGAACTGGAGCGGCGCGGCAAGCCCGCCAACCTCGTGGTGACCGACTTCATCGCCGACATGAGGCAAGCCTATGCCGCCGCCGACCTGGTGATTTCGCGTGCCGGAGCAGGCAGCATCTCCGAGTTCTGCCTGCTGGGCAAGCCCGTCATCCTGGTGCCCTCGCCCAATGTGGCCGAAGACCACCAGACCAAAAACGCCCTGGCCTTGGTACAGAAGGAAGCCGCCCTCTACGTGTCGGACGCCGATGCGCGACGCGCCCTGCTGCCCTTGGCCATAAACACCGTGACCGACCACGACAAACTCGAAACCCTGGCCCACAACGTGAAGCTGCTGGCCAAGCCCCATGCGGCTGCCGACATCGCCGACCGCGTGATTGCGCTGGCCGAAGCGGGAAGGTGAGGGGACGCACAAGGGCTTCAGAACCAAGGGAGGGAGAATCAGACTTTTCCCCTCCTTCAAACAAATGATTTGAACATGAAAGCAGTTTACTTTGTGGGTGCCGGAGGCATTGGCATGAGCGCACTCGAACGCTATTTCCTGTCGCAGGGCCTGGTAGTGGCCGGCTACGACCGCACCCCCTGTGCGCTGACCGAAGAACTGAGGGCCGAGGGCGCAGACATACACTACGAGGACAATCCCGACCTCATTCCCGAAGCCTGCCGTGACCCGCAGGAAACGCTGGTGGTCTACACCCCCGCCATTCCCGAAAGCCACCGCGAGCTGACCTACTTCCGCCAAGGCGGATTCGACATACAGAAGCGCGCCCAGGTGCTCGGCACGCTGACCCGCAGCATGAAGGGCCTGTGTGTGGCCGGCACACACGGCAAGACGACCACCACCTCCATGTGTGCCCACCTGCTGCACGAAAGCGCGGTCGGATGCAACGCCTTCCTGGGCGGCATCACCAAAAACTACGGCACCAACTACCTGTTGGACAAAAAAAGCGAGTATGTGGTGATAGAAGCCGACGAGTTTGACCGCTCCTTCCATCAGCTGCGCCCCTTCGCTACAGTCATCACGGCTACCGATGCCGACCACCTGGATATCTACGGCACCGAGGAGGCCTACCTGGAAAGCTTTGCCCACTACACCTCGCTGGTGCAGCCCGGCGGTGCGCTCGTCGTACACCGCGGACTGAAAATGCAGGAACGCCTGCAGCCCGGCGTGAGGCGTTATGACTACGCCCGCACCGAAGGCGACTTCCACGCCGAGAACATACGCATCGGCGGAGGCCGCATCCTGTTTGACTTCGTGTCGCCTCTGGGCAACATCGCCGACGTGGAGCTGGGCGTGCCTGTGAGCATCAACATCGACAACGGCATTGCCGCCTTGGCCCTGGCCCAGCTGGCCGGAGCGGGCGAGGCCGAATTGCGCCGCGCCATGGCCACCTTCGCCGGTGTGGACCGCCGCTTCGACTTCGTCCTGAAGAACGACCGCCATGTGCTGCTCTCTGACTACGCCCATCACCCCGCCGAAATACGCCAGAGCATCCTGTCGGTGCGCGAGGTGTTTGAAGGCCGCAAGGTGTCGGCCGTTTTCCAGCCGCATCTGTTCACGCGCACGCGCGATTTCTTTAAGGAGTTCGCCGACAGCCTCTCGTTGCTCGACGAGGTGTTCCTCACCGAAATCTATCCGGCCCGCGAACTGCCCATCGAGGGCGTGACCAGCCAGCTCATCTACGACAACCTGCGACCGGACATGGCCAAGCACTTGGTGGCGAAGTCACAGCTCGTCGAGGCCCTGAAGCACAGCGACACCGACGTGCTGATCGTGCTGGGAGCCGGCGACGTGGTCGACCTGATGCCCGCGCTGAAGGCCGCGCTGGAAGGCGGGGAGGTCGTGGCACAACCCCAGTGAGATAATCCAAAAACGAAGGAGCGAGCATGAAGACCCTTGTGAAGATAGTGCTGTTAGTGGCACTCGCAGTGTATCTGGTGTTTGCCTTTGCCGACTTTTCGCGGCACGGCGACAACACCGTGTGCAGCAGTGTGAACTACACCATAGCCGACAGCCTGCACGCCGGTTTCATCACCGTCGAAGAGGCCGACCGCCTGCTGCGTGCCTCGGGAATGTACCCCGTGGGCCGCACGCTGGACCAGGTGGACGGCCTGGCCATCGAGCGGGCGTTGCGCCGCAACAGCTACATCGACTCCGTGTCGTGCTACAAGTCGCCCAACGGCGTGGTGAACGTGCTCATAGAGCAGCGGCTGCCGCTGTTGCGCGTGCTGGCCGACAACGGCGACGACTACTACATGGACCAGAAGGGCAACCTGATGACACCGCAGGGCTACGTGGCCGACCTGATTGTGGCCACGGGCCATATAGACCGCAAGTATGCCCGCAGCGAGCTGCTCAAGCTGGGCCGCTTCCTGCACGCCGACCCCTTCTGGAACGCACAGGTCGAACAGATTCACGTGCAGCCCAACCGCCACCTGCGTCTGGTGCCGCGTGTGGGCGGCCACACCATCGAGTTCGGCACGGCCGACAGCATCTCGCAGAAGTTCCGCAACCTGTACACCTTCTACGAGAAGGTGCTGCCCCAAGTGGGCTGGAACAAGTACACTGAAATCTCGGTGGAACACGTGACGCAGATTGTGGGCAAGAAGGGAAAGAGCTGAGTCCCGACCGTGCGGCTGCCGTCAAGGCTGGCGTGCGGGGCTGCGCTCTGACGTACATGCCTGTTATGCCATGCAGGGCTGCAAGGCCCGGCATGGCCGTGTGGGGTTAAAGGCTATTCAGAACCCCATCGCGCCCCGGCCACGCGGCAACCACTGCAAGGCGTACCGCCCCCACCGCTTCAAGAAACAATCCTGACAACAATCAATATAACATAATGGCAACAGAAGACAAATTCATCGTAGCTATCGAGCTTGGCTCGTCGAAGGTCACTGGCATAGCCGGGCGCAAGCAGCCCGATGGGGCTACCCAAATCCTTGCCTTTGCCCAAGAACCCTCAACCACCTTCATCCGCAAGGGACGCATCAACAACGTGAACAAGATGACGCAGTGCATCCTGAACATGAAGGAGAAACTGGAGCAGAAGCTGCAGAAGAGCGTAAGCCGCGTGTATGTGGGCATAGGAGGTATGGGCATGCACACCGTGGCCAACACCGTGGTGCGGCATTTCGACTCGAAGATCGAAATCACACAGGAAATGATTGATGCCATGTGTGACGAGAACCGCAACTCGGCCAGCACCGACCGCGACATCCTGGAGTCGGTGCCCCAGGAATACCGTCTGGGCACACAGATCCAGACCGACCCCGTAGGCATCCTGGCCGACGGCATCGAAGGCCACTTCCTCAACATCGTGGCCAGCTCGTCGGTGCGCGAGGAAATACGCAACTGCTTCCGTACAGCCGGTGTGGCCATTGCCGACCTGCCCATCACCGTCCAGGCACTGGCCGATGCCATGCTGACCGAGCCCGAAAAGCGTTCGGGATGCGTCTTTGTCGACATGGGTGCCGAAACTACCTCTGTGGCTGTCTACAAGAACAACCTGCTGCGCCACCTCGCCGTGATACCCCTCGGAGGTGCCAACGTGAACCGCGACATCATGTCGCTGCAGATCGAAGACGATGAGGCTGAAGAGCTGAAGCTGAAGTACGGTGCCGCCGTCTACGAAAACTCGGGCGAGAAGCACAAGCCCATCGTGCTGCGCGACGGACGGAGCGTGGCCTTCGACGAATTCTGCGGGCTGGTAGAGGCGCGCATGGAGGAAATCATCCTCAACGTGAAGAACCAGATTGCCCTGTCCAAGTACGACAAGGGACAGCTCATCGGCGGACTCATCATCACGGGCGGCGCATCCCACATGAAGGACATCGACAAGGCCTTCGTGCGCGATACGCAGTTTGAGAAAATCCGCTTCGTGCGCAACATCCGTATTCCGCTCCGCTCGGGCGAGTATGGCGACTTCAACGCCAGCGGCGACTGCAATGCCGCCATTGCCCTCATCGACAAGGGTGAGATGAACTGCTGCGGAGGTCCGATCGGACAGCCCGGCCTGTTCGACGATCCGAAGGAAGAACCAGAGAAACCCAACCCCGAACAGCTGGCTGAGGAAGAAAAGCGCAAGGCCGAAGAAGAGGCCGAAAGACTGCGCAAGGAGACCGAAGAGAAGGAAGCAGCCGAAAAGCAGCGCCGCAAGGAAGAGGCTGCACGCAAGAAGAACGCCGTGCGCAACAAGTTGCGCGCCGTGGGCAACTTCTTCTCCAAACTGGTCAGCGAATAGGACGAAGAGTAGTCACACAGACAGAACCTCTGGCGGCTAACGCCGGTCTGACATAGGTAGACAGAATCAGAAACAAGCAAATCTGCATTTCGAATGGAAGACAACAACGAACTCCTTATAGACATGGGCATTCCCACCACTACGCCCTCAATCATCAAAGTTATCGGCGTGGGAGGCGGTGGCGGCAATGCGGTGAACCACATGTACCGCGAAGGCATCCACGACGTGAACTTCGTGGTGTGTAACACCGACAGTAAGGCCCTGACCGACTCGCCCGTACCTTCACGCCTGCAACTGGGCAAGGAAGGACTCGGCGCCGGCAACCGGCCCGGCAGGGCACGCGAGGCAGCCGAGGAAAGCGTGGAGCAAATCAAGAACATGCTGAACGACGGCACCAAGATGGTGTTCATCACAGCGGGTATGGGCGGTGGAACCGGTACGGGCGCAGCCCCGGTGATTGCCCGCGAAGCCAAGGCCATGGGCATTCTCACGGTGGGCATCGTGACCATCCCCTTCCGCTTTGAGGGAAACAAGAAGATTGACCAGGCTCTCGACGGCGTCGAAGAAATCTCGAAGCACGTCGACGCACTGCTCGTCATCAACAACGAACGCCTCCGCGAGATATACCCCGAGCTCAATGTGCTCTCGGCCTTCGAAATGGCCGACAATACCCTCAGTGTGGCAGCCCGCTCCATTGCCGAAATCATCACGATGCACGGCATCATCAACCTCGACTTCCGCGATGTGTGCACCGTGCTGAAGGACGGTGGCGTGGCCATCATGTCGACTGGCTACGGCGAGGGCGAAAACCGCGTGAGCAAGGCCATCGAAGCAGCCCTCCACTCGCCGCTGCTCAACAACAACGACATCTTCAACTCGAAGAAGGTCTTGCTCTCCATTTCCTTCTGTGCGGAGAAGGAGGGCGACACGCTGATGATGGAGGAGATGAACGAGGTGCACGACTTCATGTCGAAGTTCCACGACGACGTGGAGACGAAGTGGGGACTCTCGACCGATCCCTCACTGGGCAAGCAGGTGAAGATCACCATCCTCGCCACAGGATTCGGCATCAACAACGTGCCGGGCATCAAGAACAAGCTGGACGCCGAGGAAGAGTCGCGCCGCCAGCACGAAGTCGAAAAGCAGGAGGAGAACGAAGAACGCCGCGAGGGATTCTACGGCGGAGACAAGAAGGGCTTGCTGCGCAAGCGACCGAAGTTCTTCCTCTTCGGGCTTGACGACCTCGACAACGAAGAAATCATCTCGATGGTGGAACTGACCCCCACCTACAAGCGTTCGAAGGAGGTCTTGTCGGACATCAAGGCCAAAGCCTACGGCAATGTGGCCATTGAACCCGAAAGCGCACTCGGACAGGCCGCAACGGCAGGCTCGGTCATCTCCTTCTGAGAAACGGCCGGCAGCGTGGCGACGCGAAGCCCCGATGATTCATTCTCCCCTTTAACAACCTCACACCCGCATGTCTGACGACTTGATAGAATTAGCATTCGAAGCCACGCCGAAACTGATTAAGGTCATCGGCGTGGGAGGCGGTGGCGGCAATGCCGTGGGCCAGATGTACAGGGACCAGATACCCGATGTGCGCTACTTGGTGGTGAACACCGACCAGAAGGCCCTTGCCGACTCCGTCGTGCCCGACCGCCTGCAGCTCGGACCCGGCTTGGGTGCGGGTGGAGTGCCCGAGCGCGGACGGAAGTTGGCCGAGGAGAACGTACAGAAGATACGCGAGGCTCTCGACGAGGAGACCCACATGGTGTTCATCACGGCGGGCATGGGCGGCGGAACGGGTACGGGTGCTTCGCCCATCATCGCCCGAGAAGCCCGCAAGAAGGGAATCCTCACGGTAGGTATCGTGACCATCCCCTTCCTCTTCGAGCGCGAACGCCAGATCGACAAGGCGCTCGACGGACTCGACGCCCTGGCCAAGGAGGTCGACGCCCTGCTGGTCATCAACAACCAGCGGCTCCTGGAGATATTCCCCGAGCAGTCAGTAATCGAAGCCTTCAAGCGGGCCGACATGACCCTGTCGACCGCGGTCAGCTCCATCACCGAAATCATTTCGATGCACGGGCGCGTGAACCTGGACTTCGAGGACGTGCGCACGGTGCTCTCCGAAGGCGGCGTGGCGGTGATGTCGACAGGCTTTGCCGAAGGCGAGAACCGCGTGACCCGAGCCATCGACGAGGCCCTCCACTCCCCCCTGCTCAACAACAACGACGTGTACAGCGCCGACCGCATTCTCATTGCGCTGACCATGAGTACCGAAGCAGGCAGCGAGCTGACCATGGCCGAGATGAACGAGATGACGGCCTTCATGGAACGCTTCGGCGCCGACATCCGCACCAAGTGGGGCCTGGCCCAGGACGCCTCGTTGGGCGCCAAGGTCAAGGTGACCATCCTCGCCTCAGGCTTCCGCCTCTATGCCAAGAAGACCCGCAACAGGCAGCCAGAGCCGGAATACCAGAGCACGCCCGAACAGGACGCCCGCCGCAACCGCTATTACGCCTCGACTCCCCACAAGACACGCACGCGGCCCCACGTCTACCTCTACAGTGCCGATGACCTGGACAACCCCGAAGTGCAGGAACGTGTCGATGCCGTGCCCACCCGCCTGCGCACCGGAGCCTACCTGCAGGAACTCCGAAGCCTGGCCGAGACCCTCCGCGACAGGGAGGAAACCCCTCAGAGCGGAACGACAGACGCAGCCGGGCCCGCGACCATCGTGTTTGACAACGACCATAACCCTTAACATAAGCACAAGATGACACTTTTCGAACAAGTGAGCAAAGACATTGTGGCAGCCATGAAGGCAAAGGACAAAGTCCGCCTGCAGGCGCTGCGCAACATCAAGAAATATTTTATTGAAGCCAAGACAGCTCCCGGTGCCAACGACACACTCGAAGATGCTGCCGCCCTGAAAATCCTGGCCAAGCTCGCCAAGCAGGGACGCGACACCGCTGCACTCTACACCGAGCAGGGCCGCCCCGACCTCGCCGAGGAGGAGGCAGCACAGGCCCAGGTGGTGGAGGAATATCTTCCCAAGGCACTCAGCCCCGAAGAACTCGAAGCCGAAGTGAAAGCCATCATCGACGAGACAGGAGCCACCTCGCCCAAGGACATGGGCCGGGTGATGGGCGTGGCCACAAAGAAGCTGGCCGGCCGTGCTGACGGCAAGGCCATCTCAGCCCTCGTGAAGCAACTCCTGGCTTGACCCCGTCCGCCATTCACCTCCCACACCCCACCAACAGACCATTCAGAGCGAAATGCAAGAATTCGAACTTATTGCCAAGACCTTCCAAGGTCTGGAAGAGGTATTGGCCCAGGAACTGACCGAGCTGGGTGCCAACAATGTGCAGATAGGCCACCGCATGGTGTCGTTCAGCGGCGACAAGGCCATGATGTACCGGGCCAACTTCTGTCTGCGTACGGCTGTGCGCATTCTCAAGCCCATCAAGCACTTCCGTGCCCAGGATGCCGATGCGGTCTACAAGGCCGTGCGCAGTGTCGACTGGAGCCAGTATCTCGATGTGAGCAACACTTTTGCCGTCGATTCGGTGATTTACTCTTCCGAGTTCCGCCACTCGAAGTTTGTAGCCTACAAGGTGAAGGACGCCATTGTCGACTACTTCCGCGACCAGACCGGCGAGCGGCCCAACATACGCATCACCAACCCTGACGTCAAGCTCAACATCCACATTGCCGACGAGGACTGTACGCTCTCGCTCGACAGCTCGGGCGAAAGCCTCCACCTGCGCGGCTACCGCGTGGCCACGGTCGAGGCTCCCATCAACGAGGTCCTGGCAGCCGGACTCATCAAGCTGACAGGCTGGAAGGCCGACTGCGACTTCATTGACCCCTTCTGCGGCTCAGGCACCTTCCTGGTCGAGGCCGCCCTCATGGCCCGCAACATCTATCCCGGCGTGTTCCGCAAGGAGTTCGGCTTCGAGCGCTGGAAGGACTTCGACGCAGAACTGCTCCAACAGATTTACGACGACGACTCGCAGGAACGCGAGTTCAGCCACCGCATCTACGGCTACGACCTCAACTACCACGCCGTCGAGGCTGCCATGAAGAATGTGCGCAGTGCCGGTGTCGACAGCATCGTGCAGGTGCAGCAGCAGGACTTCCGCAAGTTCACGCGCCCCGAACAGCCCGCCATCATGGTGACCAATCCGCCTTACGGCGAACGCCTCACCCCGCCCGACCTCATCAGCCTCTACCAGACCATCGGCAAGAGCCTGAAACACGAGTTCTCGGGAGGCGAAGCCTGGATCATCTCCTCGAAGGAGGAACTCTTCGAGAACATCGGACTGCGTGCCAGCCTGAAGGTACAGATCTTCAACGGCAAGATAGACTGTGACTTCCGCAAGTACCAGCTGTTTGAAGGCAAGCTCGGCCAGTACCGTGCCGAAGGCGGCGAAGTGAAGACCGACGAGGAGCGCCGCCTGATGAGCGACCGCACCCGCTTCCGCACCCGCCGCGACGAGTTCAAGCAGCGCATCACAGGCGACGAAGAGCCGCGCATGGCTTATGAGACCGACGATGACCTCGACCCCGAATACCTCCTGCTGCGCCGCAAGCACCGCGAGTTCCAGGACAGCCGTTTCGCGCCCCGCACGCCCCGCCCCGCCGGCAAGCGCAGCGAAGGACGTACGGGTGGAGCACCGCGCAAGGGCGGACCGCGCCGCGATGGCGATGCACGTTGGAGCGGCGGCCGCGGCGGCACGAAGAAGGAAGGCTACAAGCGCGACGCATTCCGCAAGGGAGGGCCGCGCCGTCCACGCCATGACAGTGAGTAGCAAACGAATCATACCTTAAAGCAAGCATAATGAAACTGAATAAACTGTCGAGCGCAGTCGTGGCATTGCTGCTCGCTCTCCCCGCAATGGCACAGCAAACCAAGCAATTCTCCCTCGACGAACTGATGTGGGGCGGCTCCAGCTACTGGCAGCTGCAACCCAAGAGTCTCTACACCTCCTTCTGGGGCGACCGCCTGCTCGAAGTCGATGTGGAGCAGGTCAGGACCCTGGCTGACGAGAAGGGACGGAAGGTGAAGAAGCCAGAGGTGCTCTTTACCCTCGACCAGGTCAATGCTGCCATCGACACAGCCAAGTGGGGCAAGGTCTACAGCCTCATGTCCCACCGCTTCACTTCGGGCAAGGAGACCTGCTGCCTCCTTGCCACCTCCAAGGTCCGCTTCCTCTACGACTGGAAAGCCCGGAAGGTGGTGTGGCAGCAGCCCGTGGCCGAACAGGTCCAGGCCAGCGAGTATGAACAGCAAAGCCGCCAGACCGCATACGTGAAGGACTGGAACCTCTACGTGACCCGCGCCGACGGCCAGACCCTTCAGGTCACCACCGACGGCAGCCGCGAGCTTCAGTACGGCATGAGCGTCCACCGCGACGAGTTCGGCATCCACAAGGGCCTCTTCTGGAGCCCCAAGGGCAGCCTGCTCGCCTTCTACCGCATGGACCAGACCATGGTGACCGACTTCCCCCTCGTCGACATCGACCACCGTGTGGCCCAGCTCGCCCCCGAGAAGTACCCCATGGCCGGCATGACGAGCCACAAGGTCACCGTGGGCATCTACAACCCCGCCACGCAGAAGACCGTCTACCTCCAGGCCGGCGACCCCACCGACCGCTATTTCACCAACATAGCCTGGAGTCCCGACGAGCGCACCGTCTACATGATCGAGCTGCCGCGCACGCAGGACAAGGCCGAACTCGTGGCCTACGATGCCGCCACGGGACAGCGCAAGGCGGTGCTCTACACCGAGACTAACAGCCGCTACGTCGAGCCGATGAACCCCATCAGGTTCCTCCCCTGGGACGACACCAAGTTCCTCTACCAGTCCCGTCGCGACGGCTACAACCACCTCTACCTCTTCGACACTGAGGGACACGAACTCCGCCAGCTCACCCAAGGCCGGTTTGAAGTGCTCGATGTGCTCGGCTTCAACACCAAGACCAAGAGCGTCATCATCCAGAGCAACGAAGCTTCTCCCATCCGCTACAACCACTACAGCGTGAGCGTAGAGACAGGCCGGCGCACCCTGCTCGACAACGGCCGCGGCGTCCACTACGCCAAGCTGAGCGAGAGCGGCGCCTTCCTCCTCGACCGCTGGTCGGCTCCCGACACCTACCGCTGCGTGGACCTCGTGAGCACCGTGAAGCCCTCACAGCTCCAGCTCCACACGGCACAGAGCCCCTATGCAGGCAACGGCCTGCCGCCCGTCGAGAGCGGTACCATCAAGGCCGCCGACGGCCAGACCGACCTCTACTACCGCCTGGTGAAGCCTGTGGGCTTCGACCCGCAGAAGAAGTACCCCGCCGTGGTCTACGTATATGGAGGTCCGCACGCCCACAATGTCGACGAATCGTGGAACTATCTGGCCCGCCCTTGGGAGGTCTACATGGCGCAGCGCGGCTACCTGCTCTTCGTGCTCGACAACCGTGGTTCCGAGAATCGCGGCTTTGAGTTCGAAAGCGTGACCCACCGCCACCTCGGCGACAACGAGATGGCCGACCAGATTGAAGGCGTGAAGTTCCTCAAGAGCCTGCCCTACGTCGACGGCGACCGCCTCGGCGTACACGGCTGGTCGTTCGGCGGATTCATGACCACCAACCTCATGTGCAGCTATCCCGACGTGTTCAAAGTCGGCGTGGCCGGCGGTCCGGTGATTGACTGGAAGTACTACGAGGTCATGTATGGCGAACGCTACATGGACACCCCCGAGGAGAATCCCGAGGGCTACGCGGGCAGCAGCCTGCTCCCCAAGGCCAAGAACCTGAAGGGCCGCCTGCAGATAATCGTGGGCTACAACGACCCCACCTGCGTGCTCCAGCACAGCCTGTCCTTCCTCCGCGCCTGTGAGGATGCCGGCACACAGCCCGACTACTTCGTCTATCCCGGCCAGGGCCACAACATGATGGGCCAGGACATGGTACACCTGCACGAGCGCATCACCCGCTATTTCGACGATTACCTGCGATAGCGGCACGCTGCCCTCAGCCAGGGCCACCAGTTTATGGAAAATGCCATTTGAGCGGACACTCCGGCCGCCCAAATGGCATTTTTGTGTGCTGCCGGGTCTCGCAGCCATGGGTGTTGTTGCGCTTCGTGCGGTCCATTTTGGGGTTCGGAGTCCAAAAACCCTCTGTCAGGCTTGGCCCGCCTGAGAGCTTGGCGTAATTTTGCGCGCATGAAAGTGAACATCGAGCCATCGTGGGCCGACCTGCTGCAAAGCCAGTTCGACGCCCCCTACTTCAAGACCCTCACCGACTTCGTACGCAGCGAGTATGCCAAAGGCCCCTGTTACCCGCCGGGACCGGAAATATTCAATGCCTTCAACCTCTGTCCCTTTCCGCGCGTGAAGGTCGTGATTATCGGCCAGGACCCCTACCACGGTCCGGGCCAGGCCGAGGGACTCTGCTTCTCGGTCAAGGAGGGGGTGAAGATGCCGCCCTCGCTCGTCAACATCTTCCGCGAAATACAGGACGACACGGGCCGTCCCTTTCCCGAGAACGGAAGCCTGCGGCGTTGGGCCGAGCAGGGCGTACTGCTGCTCAACGCCACGCTGACCGTCAGGGCACACCAGGCAGCCTCCCACCAGCGTCAGGGTTGGGAGACCTTCACCGACGCGGTCATCGACACCCTGGCCACCCGCCGCGACCACCTCGTGTTCATACTCTGGGGCAGTTCGGCCCAGCAGAAAGGCCGCGTCATCGACCGCAACCGTCACCTCGTGCTCAGTTCGGCCCACCCTTCGCCCCTTTCAGCCTACCACGGCTTCTTCGGCAACCACCACTTCAGCCGCTGCAACGACTACCTGATAGCCCACGGCCAAACGCCTATCAACTGGTAAACGCCCATCAACTGGTAAGCCCCCTCCATACCTCACCCCATAATCCCCACAAACTCCCATGATACTCCAAGTAGGCGACGTCATCCTTACCTCCGAAATCCTGACCGAGTGTTTCTGCTGTGACCTCGAGAGCTGTCGCGGCGCGTGTTGCGTGGAAGGCGACAGCGGTGCGCCCTTGCTGCCCGAAGAGGTGGCCGAGATGGAAAATGTGCTCGATGAAGTGTGGCCCGACCTCAGTGCCGAGGCACAGCATCTCATCGACAGGCAAGGCGTGGCCTACGTCGATTCAGAGGGCGACCTCGTCACCAGCATCGTGCACGGCCGCGACTGCGTCTTTACCTGCTACGGGGCCGACGGCTGCTGCTACTGCGCCTCCGACAAGGCGTGCCGCGAAGGGCGCACCAGCTGGAGCAAGCCCATCTCCTGTGCCCTCTACCCCATTCGCGAAAAGCGTTTCGCCCAAGGCCTCGTAGGCTTGCAGTACCACCGTTGGGAGGTGTGTCGCGACGCGGTGCGCAAGGGTCGCGAGCTGGACCTGAAGATCTACCAGTTTCTGAAGGCCCCCTTGGTCCGCCGCTTCGGCCAGGCCTGGTACGATGAGCTGTGCGAGGTCGCCAGGCAGATGTCTTAAACCACACAACGACGGCCTCTTCATGATATTACCTTTAGTCCACCTCGTTCGGTCCCGCTCCTCAGCCAGTGGCGGGACACGTCGCAAATTACCCTTCGCAGCCCCGTGTGCGCCGGTTTGCCTCCTGCTGCTCGCCGTCCTGTTGTCACTTTCATGCGGCAGGCGTGAAGCGCGGCCAGAACCGTCCGACCCCTTGTTGGACGAGAGCGTGCCTATTACCGAGGTGCCCGATGCGCCACGTGAGCAGGTTGAGGCCCTGACCGATACCGTGCAGCTCGACTCGACCGACCTGGCCCGCGACTACCGTTTTACCGACACCTATATATACATCAGCAAGCCCCAGATGCGGCTCTATGTGCTCACGCCCGACGACAGCGTGGTCTTCTCCTGCGGCATAGCCTGCGGCATACGGCGCGGTGACAAGCAGGAAAAGGGCGACTACCGCACGCCTGAAGGCCGCTTCCGCATCTCCGGCATGTATGAGAGCACCGACTGGATTCACCGCACGCGCGATGGCCGCGAGGTGAAAGGCTGCTACGGCCCTTACTTTCTGCGCATCGCCACGGGCCGCTTTGCCGGTATCGGCATCCATGGCACCAATGCCCCGCGCAGCATAGGCCGCCGCGCCTCGGAGGGCTGCATCCGTGTGCATACCGACAATATCATCCAGCTGCGCGAGCAGTATGCCTACAACGGCATGCCCGTCATCGTGTCGGGCGAACGCGAGCGGCTGCCCGACTTCAAGGGGTTGGGCGGCGACCGGTGCGAAGTTCCAAAGGCTGATGAGGCCGACAAGACGGAAGCTGACAGCCTGCATCACTTGCCGGCCGACACCATGTCGGCACCTTCGCACGCATGGCCGTCCGACACGTTGCCTGCAGCCGCACCTGCTCATCCGGGCGACACAGCCCGGCAGCAGAAAGCGGGTGAGGAATAAGTCCCAGGCTCAGGAGCCCCGACTCCAGCCTCAGGAAGACCTGTCGCAGCCTCAGTAAAACCTGTCGCAGACCTTGGTGGACCGCATGGTCATCGGAATCACCCATGTGCCATTGCGAATGATATGCCCGGCCATTCGTGTTTGAAAGATGAAGAACGCGAATGGCCGCAATTTGTTGTCCAAGGAAGGGAGTGGTCTCCATGGACCTTCACGTCGGGCCCTCAGCAAGAGCCACCCGGACAGTCGTGTTTTTTTATACACACGTAGGGGGAAGTGTGTGCAGAATAAGCGTCCCGAGCAGAATCTTTTTTAAAAATAGATTAAAATATTTGGGTCAGAAAACCAGCTTTATTACCTTTGCAAACGTTGTAGAAGAAAGCGGAGCATCTGTGTTTGCGAAGCTCCCGTTGCATTTTGAACTCTATAAAGCCATTTTGAACGTGCAATTCAAGAAATACATAGCCAGTGTGGCATTGGGCGTGATGAGCCTGATGGGCGCCAAGGCCCAGGACCTCATGCCTGAGCAGATGCCCAGTCGCCCCACGGCCGAAAGAATAGTAAGAGAAGTAGCCCCCTTGGCCGGAATGGCCGTCCAGGCAGGTACAGCCGAGGTAGAGGCCACCTTGTCATATAACGCCACATTTGGCGAGAGCGTGGTGCGCACCGCATTGCAATATCTGGGTGCACGCTATTCGTTGGGCAGCAGCGGCCCCAACGTGTTTGACTGCTCAGGCTTCACCAGCTTCGTCTACGGAAAGGAGAACGTGTCTATACTGCGCACATCGCGCTCCCAGTTCACGCAGGGGACTCCCATAGCCCGCATCAAGGACTTGAGGAAGGGCGACCTGGTGTTCTTCGGCGGTCGGGGCAATACCCGTTCGGTAGGCCATGTAGGCATCGTGACCGACGTAGACCCTTCAGGCAACAACTTCTCGTTTGTACATGCCAGCAACAAGGGAGTCAAGGTGTCGGATTCGAGTGAGGCCTATTACAACCGCCGCTATATCGGTGCCCGCCGCATTGTAGAGAACTGA
Source organism: uncultured bacterium (assembly GCA_945869305.1). Classification (GTDB taxonomy): domain Bacteria; phylum Bacteroidota; class Bacteroidia; order Bacteroidales; family Bacteroidaceae; genus Alloprevotella. The sequence continues at coordinate 7,831 of CAMBOH010000002.1, read as the reverse complement.
TGAAAGCCTTCACCTTCTACGTATTGGCCGCATGGGCCGTATGTCAGGCCTTCGCCCAGTCGCAGGGCCGCCAGCTCCATCTGGCCTTTACCGGAGATATCATGATGGGAACGACCTTCCCGTCAGTGCAGTTGCCGCCCCAGGAAGGACGGCAATTGTTTGTTGATGCCGCCCCCTTGTTGCAGCGGGCCGATGTGGCGGCAGGCAACTTGGAGGGTACGCTGTGTGACAGCGGAACGACCCACAAGAAGCCGTCGGCCGTATGCTATGCCTTCCGCACGCCGACCCGCTTCGCTCCCTTGTTGCAGCAGGCCGGTTTCGATTTCCTCTCTATGGCCAACAACCATGCCAACGACTTCGGCGCGGCAGGCATCGGGAGCACCCGCAGCTGTCTGGACCGCATGGGCATAGCCTACGCAGGGTTGCTTCAGACCCCCGACCGGGTAGTGGTAGAGCGCGACGGCGTGCGCTATGGGTTCTGCGCCTTTGGCCACAACGGCTACACCCTGCGCCACCAGGACCTCGACACCGTGCGCCAGATCATCACCTCCTTGGTAGCCGAGAGCGATGTCGTCATCGTCTCGTTCCACGGCGGAGCCGAAGGCAGCAAGCAGAACCGCCTGCCCTGGGGCAAGGAGATGTTCTGTGGTGAAGACCGCGGTTCGCTGCGCCAGTTCGCCCATTTCTGTATCGACGCCGGAGCCGACGTAGTCTATGGCCACGGCCCCCACGTGGTGCGTGCGGTCGAACTCTACAAGGAACACTTCATAGCCTACAGCCTCGGCAACTTCTGCACCCCCTACGGCATGAACCTGAGCGGCCCGTTGGGCTATGCCCCCCTGCTCGAACTCACCCTGCACGAAGACGGCCGCTTCGCAGAAGGGCAGATACATTCCTTCATACAGCACAGGGGTGTCGGCCCGCGCATGGATGAGCAGCACCGCGCGGCCCGCGAGATACGCCGGCTCACCCGGCTCGACGTGCCCCACACGCCCCTTGTCATCGACGACAAGGGCCGCATACTCCGCAAGGGGCACTGACCAGGACAACACGACTAAACTACATACCAACACATGAACCCCTCGTTATTGGAGGCGCAGGCAGTTGCGCTCACGGCCGACAAGCTCGACCAGTTGCTCCAGAAATTGTTTGACCTGTCAATCTCGGCAGGCCGCCACATCATTACCGCCATATTGGTGTACATGGTCGGAGCCTTCCTGGTGAAGGTCATCAACCGCATGGTACACGGTATGCTCAACCGCCGTCACATCGATGTCAGCGTACAGAGTTTCGTGCGCAGCCTGGTCAACATTCTGCTCACCGTGCTGCTCATCGTGTCGGTAGTCGGTGCGCTGGGCATCAACACCACCTCGTTTGCCGCCCTGCTGGCCTCAGCCGGTGTGGCCGTCGGCATGGCTCTGTCCGGCAATCTGCAGAACTTTGCTGGAGGGCTGGTCATCCTGCTCTTCAAGCCCTACAGGGTCGGCGACTGGATAGAGGCGCAAGGCGTGCAGGGCACGGTGCGCGAAATACAGATTTTCCATACCGTGGTCCTCACCGTCGACGGCAAGCAGGTGTACATGCCCAATGGGTCGCTGAGCACCTCGGTGGTGGTGAACTTTTCGAAGGAAGAGGTGCGCCGCGTGCAGTGGAAGGTCGGTGTGGACTATGGTGAGGACGTGAACCGCGTGCGCGAGAAGCTGCTGGTCCTGTTCCGCGAAGATGGCCGCATCCTTCAGTCTCCCGACGACAAGCAGCCCTTTGTGGCCATCGATGCGCTGGCCGAAAGCAGCGTTGATCTCGTGGCGCGCGTGTGGGTCAAGAGTGCTGACTACTGGCCCGTGTACTACGACATGCAGCAGCGCATCTACGAACTGTTCAACCGCGAAGGCATCAACATCCCCTATCCGCAGCGGGTGGTGCATATAGTCAAGGAGTAACTGCACACACCAGCTTCTTATCCCGGCTATGCCGGGACAGACGTTCGGCACATGCCCCGAAAGATTTTGCCAGTCAGGCTCCGGCCTCACTTGCGTCAACTTTCGGGGCATGTGCCGAATCCCTATATATAATAAGGTGTGGCACGGCAATGGCCGGGGTGCGTTGTCCATCCGGCCTTTCGGCATCCCCTTGGCGGACCGCTTCAGGCCAATCGGGTTTGTTTCAGGGTTAATTTTTTGTCTTAACGTCAAAAATTGAGCATTTGCGACAAATTTTGTTGGGCTGCATCGCCGGTTGTATGTGCCAATTCTTACATTTGCGGCAGAAAGTCAATAGTGTTTGCCTCTTTGACTGTTGAATGACAAGAGGAGGTGGAATTTCCTGGCAAAACGGAAGCCCTTTCGGAATTTGCCTGACAAGAATATTGACAAGAATAGTAGAACCTAACGCGTTGAAGAAGTCGCTGCTCCATTCCTTTCGGCGACACTTCAGCTATAAATAAGAAAGGAGGCAAGCGTATGAAAAAGGTATTAAGTTGTTTCATCCTGTGGCTTTGCTGTCAGTGTGTACAGGCGCAGCAGTCCGATGCCGTATACCTCGGCTATTGCGACGGCCAGGTCAACACGCAGGGCACGGGCAAGAGCGGCGTATGTCAGGTCAGCGCAGCCATTTGCCTGCCCAAGGAGTTGCTGGCCATGTACAAGGGGTGCGAAATCAGCCAGATCAGAGTCGGCCTGGCTACTTGGTACTCGGAGCTGCGGCCCGACACGCTCACTGCATGGGTTCGTACCTCGCTCGATACAGAAAACGCGGCAGCAGGTTTCCTCACAGATTTCAATTACGGCTGGAACGTCATCGACCTCTCGGAGCCGTATGCCGTTAGCGGCGAAGAAGACCTGTACATCGGCTACAGCTATTGGCAGGACCACAGCATGAACTGCATCTCGCTGATTGGCATATCGGTGCCGGGCGGTTGTTGGATAGCCAAGAACGACGTGTGGACCGATTTCTCCTCGAAGGACTTCGGCAACGTGTCGGTCGAAGCCGTAGTGACCGGCGATGCCCTTCCTGAGTCAGACTTGCAGTTGGTGTCGTGCCAGACGAACCGAATCTCCGTGAAGCACGGCGATGCGATTCTGGTGTCCGGCTGTGTGCAGAACAATTCGGCGCAGCCCGTCGGCGGATTCAGTTTCCGTTACAGTCTGAACGACGAAGTGCAGGGCGACACCCTGATACAGCGCGAACTGGCCTATCGCGACACCTGCAAGTTTGTGCTGCGGCTGCCCACCGGGCGCATGGCCGAGGGTGAACGCATGGTCCATGCCCGGCTCACGCTGCTCATGCCCGACGGACGAGACGATGCCTATATGGCCGATAACTCGGCTACCTTCGACATGGCCATGTACACCCATTCGGCCAAGGAGCGCAACATCCTGCTCGAACAGTTCACCACCGAACGCTGCTTCTATTGCCCCAGCGGTGGGCTGCGCATACAGACTGCTGTCGAGAGTGGCTACAACGACCGCGTCGTATGGGTGTGTCATCACGTAGGCTACGGTACGGACAAGTTCACGGTCGATGAGTCAAAGGAGTATCTCGCCTTCTATGGCGACATGAAGTTTGAGGCAGCTCCGGCCCTCATGCTCAACAGGCACTACAATCCCTATTCCTCGAAGGACGGATACCCTGTGCAGAGTGTGGAAAACCCGGAAGACATTACCGCCACCTTCGACTACGAACTGCAGGACCCCGCCTTTGTGAGCCTGTCGGTTCAAGCCTCTGCTGCCGACGGCCAGTTAGACATACACGTCGAGGGCACCCGCTCTGTGCTGTTGGCCGACCTGTCGCCCGATCCCCGCCTCTGCGTGTTCGTCAAGGAAAGCCAGATAGAGCCAATCTCGCAAATGGGAACCTACGAGGGCTTTGTCCACAACAACACGTTGCGCAAGGTGGCCACCAGCGCGTGGGGCGATGCGATCCAATGGGAAGGCGATGACTTCGCAGCCGACTACCGCGTGGCAGTGGACGAGAACTGGAATCTGGACAACGTGCAGGTCGTGGCCTTTGTGTGCAACTACAGCGACGACATCATGAAGCGTGTGGTCTACAACGTGGTACAGTCCCCGCTGGGCAGCCTTTCGGCCATACAGGCGGTTTCTTCAGACCAAGAAGAAGTGCGCTACTATAACCTGCAAGGCATGCCGCTGCCGTCCGGCCAGCTGGAACACGGCATTTACATCAGGCAGACGCAGGACCGCAATGGCCGTACCGTCACGCAGAAGGTGGTTTTATAACCCCTCTCCCATGTGAAACTTGAATACACCTATTATATAACCCTAAACCATGTGTTTATGAACAGACCGACTTTACTCTTATGTCTTTGGGCCTGGCTGTCAGCCAGCTTGGCCGTGGCCCAGTCAGGGCAGTATTGCGACACGCATCAGACAGACATTTCCTATTATTCGCTTAGTGGCGATATTTGCGAATATGCCGCGGTGACACCTGTCAGCGGCAAGGCCATCAACGTGTGCCGCAAAGGCGACAAAATCTACTTCCACAACCTGTTCTGCGCACAGGACATTATCCAGCAGCAATACCTCTCGGTCGAAGGCACCGTAGCAGACGGCACCATTACGCTCGAAATGGGGCAGCTGCTCATGACCTACGAAGGCTATGACCTCTACCTCGGTCTGGCCGAGAGCAGCTACGACTCCTACGGTAACTTCCAGGCAAAGATTATCGAGGATGCCCCCTACCAGCTCACCATTGACAGCGAAGGCCGCATCCAGTCGGTCGACAAGGAAGTGTTCCTCGTAGCCTACCACAGCAAGGACGAGGTGAGCTACATCCTGGTGCGCAACCTCGACCTGTCGCCCTATTCGCCCAACATCGTGCAAGTGCCCGACGGACTCCAGACCTCACAGTACGCCTACCGCTACACCAAGGACTACGCCGAGGGAGTCAAGGTGATACAGCTGGGCAGCGATGGCAACGACTGCTACATCCAGGGCCTCTGTGTCGACAGCGCATGGGTCAAGGGAACATGGGAAGGCGACTCGCTGATCATCCCCTCCAACCAGTACCAGGGCATTGTCTCGGCCACCTATGTGGACTTCGTGGCCGGAGTGTATGCCGGTGAGAACTTCGTCACGGGAGCCAGGGAGTATGTGCCCACCGACCACTTCGCCTTTGCCGTGTCAGACGACCGCAAGACACTCACCCCGGCACCCGGCCTCACCATCATGCTGTTGGCAGGCAAGACCGTCTATTCCATCATAGAGGGACCCACGTTGACCTATTTCGAAGAGAAGCCCGCCACGCCCGCCACGCCCGAGCTGCTCTACGGGCAGGTCGACGCAACTTGGGGCGGCATAGACTTCAACATCTACGCCGAGGATGTCGACGGCAACTTCATCAACCCCGAAAACATCACCTGGAGCATCCTGCTCGATGACGAGGTCTTCACCTTCGAGCCGGGCCTGTACAGCATCGAAGCCCCCATGTCGGAGTTCCCCTATGACTACATCGACCTGAACGGCGGCACAGAAATCTACAGCGGAGGCGCCTTCCACCATGTCAGCATATACGGTGAGCTTTACACCACCATTGGCGTGGAGGTATACTACACCGTCAACGGCGAACGCCGTGCCTCTGCGCGCCTCACCTACCCCGAGAGCGGCGACGATTCAGCTATCGGAACCGTTGTGCTGGGTTCGTCCGAAATCATCTCCGAAACCTATACCGACCTGATGGGTCGCAGCGTGTCGCGTCCGCACAACGGCCTGTACATCCGCACCCTGAAGTTTGCCGACGGCACAACCCGCAGCATCAAGACCTTTGTGAAGTAACAGCCCAAAACAGCAAAGTCCGACAGCCCGCCGATTGGTCCAACCGACTCGGCGGGCTGTCTTCTGTCCGAATCATTCAGCCTAAGCAGAAAAAACGGCCGTAAAGTTTGGGCGAAAAGAATATAATACCTACTTTTGCACCTCGCAAGAAGTATGCATATCAAGTAATAACAAAATAACTCCAAACCACAACATGATCGTAGTACAAGTCAAGGACGGCGAGAACATCGAGCGCGCCCTGAAGAAGTTCAAGAGAAAGTTTGAAAAGACCGGTGTCATCAAGGAGCTCCGTGCCCGTCAGCAGTTCGACAAGCCCAGCGTACTGAAGCGTCTGGCTAAGGAACATGCCGTATACGTGCAGAAGCTGCACCGCGAGGAGGACTAATCACTCTCCCGCTCTCGACGCGCCAGCAGCCTACGCTGTTCCCGTTCTTACAAAAAGAAAACCTAACGTCCGCCCTGCAACCGCATAGTTGCAGGGCGGACTGCGTCGAGGGGCTCTGAGCACTGCGTCGGGTAATCAAGGCTGTAGGGCGATTGCACTCGTGTGTAGGCTCTGTACGGCGTGAGAAGCCAAACTTTGGTGCACCCAAGAATGCTCAGACATCAGCTCTCTCAACCATTGGGCCCGGCGGTTGTCGGCCGCGGGGAGAGGGGCGCGGCAACTTTTCTGGCTTTTCTTTTGCCCATTCGGAAAAAGTTACGATATTCGCCCAACAAACGAGAATGGCCGATGCAGTACATTGAAGATTTCCTGCTTTACCTGTGTGCCGAGCGAGGTTATTCGCAACGTACGGCTGACACCTACGGCGCATCGTTGAGGGACTTCCGCAGCTTCTGCCTGTCGCTCGAAGGCCAGCCCGACTGGGAGCATGTCGATGCCGATGTGGTGAGGCAATGGATGGCGGCCGAAATGCAGCGAGGCTGTACAGGCCGCTATGTGGCGAAGCAGCTGAGTGCCCTGCGGTCGTTCTACCGCTATCTGCTGCGCATGCAGCGGGTGCAGCACGATCCGGTGCGACTGGTGAAGAATCCAAAGGTGCATCTGCCGCTGCCCACCTTCCTGAAGAACAGCGAAGTCGACCGCCTGTTTGACGGCGTGACCTATCCTGAGGGATTCGAAGGCCAGCGCGACAGACTGGTGCTGCTCACTTTCTATCACACGGGCATCCGCCTTTCGGAGCTCCGGGGAGTAGATGTGACCGATGTGGACCTTGTGCGCGGCGAACTGAAGGTGACGGGCAAGCGCAACAAACAACGCATTGTACCCTTCGGCGAGGAACTGTGCAGCGCGCTGAGAGCCTATTTGGAGTTGCGCAACCAGTTGGACTGTGCCGACAGCGCACTGTTTGTGACGCTGAAGGGCAAGCGCATGACCAAGGAACAGGTGTATGGGCTGGTAAGGCAATATCTCTCGTTGGTGACTACCCAGAAGAAGAAAAGTCCGCACGTGTTGCGCCACACTTTTGCCACGGCTATGCTGAACCATGGAGCTGACCTTGAGGCTATCAGGGACCTGCTCGGGCATGAAAGCATAAGGACTACAGAGGTGTATACGCACACGACTTTTGCTGACTTGAAAAAGGAATACGAACGTGCCCATCCCAGGGCGTAACAAAACAAAAAGGAGGTTACTATGGAACTCAAGATTCAAGCCATCCATTTCGACACGACCGAAAAACTGAACCTTTTTATCGAGAAGAAGGCTGCCAAGTTGCAGAAGAACTGCGAAGGCATCATCAAGGCAGAATTTATCCTGAAGGTGGTAAAGCCTGAAACGGCCCGCAACAAGGAAACAGCTGTAAATATAGTATTGCCCGGCTCTGAACTGCGTGCCGAAAAAGTGTGCGACACGTTTGAAGAGGGCGTTGACCTTTGCGTTGACTCGCTGCTCCGCCAGCTTGAGAAGTACAAGGAACGCCAAGGCAAGTAAGCTCCCGGCGCTCTATGCCTGCTTTTCAGAGAAGATATACTTCATTGGCAAAGTAAGATATACTTCATTGGCAAAGTAAGATATACTTCATTGGCAAAGTAAGATATAC
>CAMBOH010000001.1 GCA_945869305.1 uncultured bacterium | reverse complement strand
TTATCTATTTCTCTTGAAGCGTATATCTATGGCATTGTTCATTTTTTATGTTTTTTAGGTTGCTTATCAAAACCATTTCCAAAAACTATCGTGACGTCTTCTTGTCTCATATATTCTTTTTTTTATGCGTTTTCTTTGCTTCCATATGGGAGCATATTTCATCAATGATTTTAAGCCTTACGGCTGTAACGTATGCTGAATACTCGTTTTCCTTAAAATCCTTTCTCCTTTTGAATTTATTCGCGGTCTCTTGTAATCTCTCGGGAGTCCACTTTAAGATAACCTTGGGTTTGGTCATATGAGAACATATTTCGTCCAACCAACCTTCTCGAACGGAAGTCGTATAGGCACTTCCATCCCCACGTTTAAACTCCATCTTGGTTTTGTATCTTTTTGCAACTATACTACATGCTTCTTTTGTCCATTTAATTCTTGATACAGGTTCCTCCGGCATGTGTGAACATATCTCGTCTAAAAGATTTCTCTTGTTCGCTGCATCATACATTTTGTAATTAAACTTTCTGAATTCGCTTCTTGTCTTGTATTTTAATGCAGTATTACACAGTAACTCATAAGAATACTTTTGACTTGGGTGTACTTGCTTCTTTGGAATTGAACATGGCCGTTTCATGTGCGAGCATATCTCTTGCAATATTCCATGTTTTGACGCAGCAGAGTAAGCAGAAGGTGAACACCTTTTAAACTCCATCCTTGTCTCGTATTTCTTTGCCTCGGTTATTAATCTGTCATTAGTCCATTTGCGAGGATTGGAATTTCGTTGAGGCAGTATTTCTCGAATAATTTCCACCCATTCGTTTTTTACACAACTAGCATATGCACCACTAAACCTTTTTATAAAATCGCTAATATTCGAACAATGTCTAGCAACCTCCTTACATCGTTCTAATGTCCAATACAGATAGTCAGAACCTAACGCTCCCGTTTTTGCTCTATTGAGTAGAACCCATCCTGCGTTTTTGTATTCTTCTTCCACTGCTCCTTCGTTCTTTTGGGCTGTTTTTTCAGGAGCAAAGCCGCGAACAATCTTGAATGTTGGAGTTAAATTCTTTTCTTGGATATGAAGAAATATAGCAGAATTAGAATCTCGTAGATGTTGTTTGATACGCGCCTTCAGGTCTTGAGCAAGTCCAACGTATGCATGATTATCAGGAAACTCGCATACATATATGCATCTTTTACGAGATTTACGATTGTCTTTAATTTTTTGATTCGGATTATCCAAAAGAACTTTGAGTTCTAGCCATTCTACATCAGAAATTTGAAGATTGTCACGAACATATTCGTGACGCTTTTGTTCTTTTTCGGGATCCATATCTCCATATGAACTCATGTGAGTGCATATCTCGTCGAGGAAACCGTGTCGTAAAGCATGAGTGTAGGCGCTATCGTTTCCACGCTGAAAATCTATACGTCTTTTATATTTCAATGCTTCCTCTCTGCAGGTTTCCTTATTCCAAACATGTACCCATTTAGCAGTCATATGAGTACAAATCTCGTCCAGAAAGCCATGTCTCAAAGCATAAGTATAAGCACCATCACACTTCTCATGGAACTCGCCTCTTGATTCATATTTCAACGCTTCTGCATGACATTTTTCTTTACTATCCCATTTCTTCTGCCATTTTATTTCCATATGGGAGCAGATTTCGTCAAGGAATCCATGTTTGAGGGCATGAGTATAAGCACCAACACAAGCTTTGTTAAACTCAGTTTTGGTGTTGTACTTCAATGCCTCTACTGCACATTTTTCTTTGTTCCAGTAAGTACGTTGCATACTTAACTTATAAATTACAATTTATATAGCCGAAAAAGAGACCGGCAGACTCTTGCGCAATATCAGGCGACTCTCTGGCCCGAGATTGAAGAGCAGGTCGACGATGCTGAGGTCGGGCAGAAAGCCTGTGCGCTCGCGAAACACCTGGTAGTAGGGCACGACACGGAAGGGGAGCTCCGACTTGTCGGGACGCTTGGGCGTGAGCACACCGCGCAGGTCGACCGTGTCGGGAGCCGGCTCTGCCACGTAGTCGCTGCTGGGCGACACGATGCAGGGCAGCCCAAGCAGGCTGCAAACGGTTTCGCGCAGGGCCTCGTTGAAGTCTACGAGATAGGAAGCCGGCTTCTCGTAAAGCGGACGGAAATCGTCGGCATAATATTCGAAGTAGGGGCTGTTCTCATAGGCAGACACCAGGGCGTTCCAATGCTGCCGGGGCCAGTTGCCGTGGTCCGACAGGCGCAGGTCGCGCATCGGTGTGTGAGAACCCAAGGCCCGCTCGACAGGCAAGGCCAACGCTTGCGGCCCTTGGGGGGTGGCTATGTAGCACCTGTTACGGTAGGTTTGCTTGACGTAGTGCTCGCCCCGGTCCTCGACGGCTGTTTCGGCCGCATAAAGACAGGCGTAGCAGGAGACGGGGCCGAGATAGACGGAAGGCAGGAGTAAGTGCATGGAAGTCAGGGATGAGAAGAAACGGCCATGGCGGCATGGCTGAAACCGAAGGTCAAAACGAAAAGGCGCAAAGTATCTTTCCCACCAACGCACGGTGGGGCACAAGCAGGAAGGAGTCGGGACGGGTTTCGATCCAGTAGTAGTCGTTGCGCAAACGCACACGCGTGGCCTCCCGGCCTCCCACCAAGAGTCGTCCGCTGTCGGTGGGCTGGGCCTCCACGTGCTCATAGTGGGTGAGCAGGTAGGCCATGAGCCGCGCATTGTGGGGTGTGAGGTTGACAGCCTGGCCGCTGCGTGGGACCACGACGGGCCGGGCATCGGGCGAGGTACGCGCGGGCAGAATGAGGCGGCGCTCGGGGTCGACCCACACCGTGTCGCCGGGCAGTGCGCTGCACAGTCCTGCCTCGTAGCGCCACAGGGGTTTCTGGTTGGGCTTGCGGTCTACGGGCACGGTGAACACGACGCCTTCGAGCAGGCGAGGCTCGCCGTAGCCCAGACGGTGATAGCCCCAATAGGCCTCGCCGGGCAAGCGCAGCCCGTAGTCGGTCAAGCCGACCAGCACGTGTTCGCCCTCAGGGAGACCCGGAACGTTCAGGGGCCGGGCCAGCTGCAGGTGACCCACAAGCAGACCCCGCACGGCCAGCAGCAAAATGGCTGCCAGCAGCACGGGGCCTGTCAGTTTGCGGAGCTTTTTCATAGAGTCTGCATGGGAGGGAGGAGGATGGCTGGGAGCCGGGAGGAGGGGGACCGGCTCACTGGATGTCCCACACCCGCTTGAAGAAGCGGTTCCAGCGTATGCCTCCGCCGAAGATGGAGTAGTCGGGGTCGAGCGAAATCCACACGAAGAGCGGCTTGCCCACCACGTGGTCTTCGGGCACGAAACCCCAGAAGCGTGAGTCGGCTGAATTGTCGCGGTTGTCGCCCATCATCCAATAGTAATTGAGACGGAAGGTGTAGGAGTCGGCCAGTTGTCCGTTGATATAGATTTTCCCGCCGCGCACCTGCAGGTCGTTGCCTTCGTACACACGGATGGGCCGCTCGTAGATGGGGAGGTTCTGGAGCGTAAGCCGGAGTTTTTCGCCCTTTTTGGGAATCCATAGCGGGCCATAGTTGGCTGTGGTCCAGTCCTTGGCCATGTTTTGCGGGTAGAGCCAGTCTGCTGCGGCCTCAGCGGGCCTGATGGAGCTGACCCACTCGGGGTGGCGCAAGAGTTCGTCCTTCACCTGCTTAGTGAGGGGCATCCAGACGGTCTGTCCGTTTCGCACGGTGTAGAGGTCCTCGTCGGTAATGCCCAGCTCGCGTTTTACATCGAGCGGCAGGTCCTGTACGAAGGTCACCTCGTAGCCATACTGTACCTGCTCGGGTTCGGGACTGGGCTTGCCGTCGAGATAGATGATGTTGTCCTTGATCTGCAACGTCTGTCCGGGCAGTCCGACGCAGCGTTTCACGTAGTTCTCGCGCCGGTCGACCGGCCGGGCCACCACCTCGCCGAACTGTTCGGGCTGGCTGCGCAGGTAGGCGGCTCCGGCGGCATAGATGCGGCTGTAGAGGGCCTGCTGCTGTTCGTAGGTCAGGCTGTCGCTGATTTGCTTCGAGAACATGTCGGGCTGTTCGGCAGCCGGTGCGAAGGCATCGGCCTGCGAGAGAATCTGGTCGCCCATCTGGTAGCACATGCGGTAGTAGTCCTGGTTCTGCTGGTTGAGCGCGACGGTGTCGCCCGCAGGATAATTGAACACCACGATATCACCCTGCTGCACCTCGCCGAGCCCCTTGACCCGGCGGTAGTCCCAGTGGGGGTGTTCCAGGTAGCTTTTGCATCCGACCACGGGCAGGGTGTGCTGGGTCAGGGGCATGTAGAGCGGTGTCTGGGGTATGCGCGGCCCGTAGGAGAGTTTCGACACCAACAGGTAGTCGCCCGTGAGCAGGGTCTTTTCGAGCGACGAAGAGGGGATGACAAAGTTCTGGAAGAAGAACTGGTTGAGGAAGTAGATGGCGACCAGCGCGAAGACAATGGCATCGACCCAGCCCATGACAAAGCGTGTGACAGGGCCTACTTCGGGCTCGCGCCACCAGCCCCACTTGATGCGGTGGGAAATGTAGAGGTCGTAGATGAAAGGCACGACCAGCAGTCCCCACCAGGACTCTACCCAATAGAGGAAGAGGAGATAGAGCAACGTGACGATGCCGAATTTGAGGAAGGACAGGGTCTTGGCGTTTTTATTCTTTTTCGAAGGCATGAAACTGAGGAGTTGTATGGGCCTTCCAGTCAGAGGACTGGCGGCCATCAGAAGTGAAACAGGTCGTCGGTAGTGAGGAGTCCGCTGTGGGTGGCGGTAAATTCGGCAGCGAGCACGGCACCGAGGGCAAATCCCTTGCGGTTGTGTGCCGAGTGAACGATTTGTATCATGTCGGCTTCGGAGTCGTAGGTGATGGCATGTATGCCTGGCACCTCCCCTTCGCGGACCGCGTCGATGCGCAGCAGGTCGGCGGGCGTCTGGTCGGTGCCTTCGAGCGTGCCGTCGGGCTGGCGCACCTGTCCCTTCACCCATCCGCGCTTGCGGTCGAGACATTCACACACCTGTTCGGCCAGGGTGATGGCCGTTCCGCTGGGCGCATCGAGCTTGTGGACGTGGTGGGTTTCGACTTCGCTGACATCGTAGGCGGGATAGTCGTTCATGATGCGCGCCAGGTATTTGTTGACGGCCGAGAAGATGGCCACTCCGAGCGAGAAGTTGGATGCCCAGAAGAGGGTGTGGCCCTGCTGCGTGCAGGCGCGGCGCACGTCGGCCTCGTGCTCGCTGAGCCAGCCCGTGCTGCCGCTCACCACCTTCACGCCCTGCTTCCAGGCGCGCAGGTAGTTGTCGTAGGCGGCGGTGGGGTTGGTAAATTCAATGGCGACCTCGGCACTGCGAAAGGCATCGGAGTCGAAGTCCTGCATGTTGTCGACATCGATAATCGACACTATTTCATGGCCACGCTGCAGGGCAATCTCTTCGATCATATGCCCCATTTTGCCGTAGCCTATCAGAGCTATTTTCATTCGTCTGGGTGTTTGGATGAGTCGGTTGGGTTGTGCGAGGGACGGCTGCGGCTACGGGCGGTGAGCCGCAGCAGCCCTTCTGCGCGGCAAAAGTAACATTTTTTGCCGTTTCGGTGCTTCCTTGCGTTTTTAAATCTTCTTCTCCGCCACTGCGGCCTTGGGGCAGGCCGCGAACGGAGGGGGCGTGTTACAGATAGAAGTCTACCGAGGTAACGACCCTCACCTTCTTGATGTGTGGGGTGTACTGGTCGCGGTTTTCGATGCTGAAGTAACCTTGCTCGGCACTCTTGATTTCACCGAGCTTGCTTCCCGAATCGGCGGCAAACTTCTCGGCGGCCTCGCGGGCGTTCTTGGTGGCCTCCTCAATCATCTGCGGCTTGATCTTGTTGAGGCTGGTGAACTCAAACTCCACCTGCGAGCCGTAGTCGCTCGCGGAGATGGCGATGCCCTGCTTGAGCAGTTCGCCCATGCGTGAGATAAGGCTGCGCACCAGGTCGACCTTGGCCGACGAGACTGTGAGTGTGAGTGTCACGTTGTAGCGGTCGCGTGCCACCGCCTCGGACGAAGCGTAGCGGTCGGCCCACAGGTCGACAATCTGGGGCACTCCGTCACTGATGTCTGAGGCGGGCAGTCCCTCCTTTTCCAGGAAGCTCCTGATTTCAGCACTCGTACGGTTCAGCGAGGCGTAGATCTGCTGCAAGTCGCTGCCCGTGGTCTTGTACACAATGGGCCAGATCACGTGGTCGGCCTGCACCTCGCGCTCGGCCAGACCGCGCACCGACACCACGCGGTCGCGGGCGGCAAACGACGCGATACCCATATACACAAACAAGCCCAGCAAGGCCAGTCCCACGGCCACGATGGCCGATTCGAAAAAATAGTGTTTCATGATGCAATGTGTTGAGAAACAAAATGTGAGTTGAACAGGCTGAAGAAGACGGGCTCACCCCGGGAGCTCCCCCGGGCGATACGGCTCCAGGTGGCCTCACGCAGGCCCCGAAGCCTCATCCTGCCCCAAAACCAGCAGGGGGCGCACGCGCTCCATGATGTCGAACAGCTCGCCGACGGTTTCGGCCCGCAACATGGCGATGCGGGTGGGCCGGAAGTTGGCTATGCCCTTGAACAGAGGTGACGCGGCCAGATGGCGGCGAATGTGCAGGATGCCGCGGTACTCGCCGATGCGTTCCACGCTCTGCCGCACCTGCTCCTTCAGCACGTCGAGCTTCCAGTCGGCACTCATCGGGGCAAAACGGCTGGGCACGACGGTGTCGACGTCATGGCCTTCGCCGTGAAGGGCATCGTGTACTTCCTTGAATATCCACGGACGGCCAAAGGTGGCACGCCCTATCATCACCGCGTCGACTCCGTAGCGGTCGAAGGCGTCGACTGCGCCCTGGGCCTGGGTTATGTCGCCGTTGCCTATGATGGGGATGCGCATGCGCGGATTGCGCTTCACCTCTCCGATAAGGCTCCAGTCGGCCTCGCCGGTGTACATCTGCGAGCGGGTGCGCCCGTGGATAGTGAGGGCCTGCAGGCCGCAGTCCTGCAGCTGTTCGGCCAGCGGCACAATGATTTTGTGTCCTTCGTCCCAGCCCAGACGGGTCTTGGCGGTGACCGGCACGTCGACCGCCTCAGCCACGGCGCGGGCTATCTGTAACATGAGGGGCACATTCTGCAACAGGCCGGCCCCGGCTCCCTTGCCAGCCACACGCTTCACAGGACAGCCGAAGTTGATGTCGAGCACGTCGGGGTGGGCGCGCTCCACCACGATCTGGGCGGCATCGCGCATGGCTACAGGGTCTTTTCCGTATATCTGTATGGCCACGGGGCGTTCGGCCTCGCAGACGGTGAGCTTCTCCAAGCTTTTGTTGACCATGCGTACCAGGGCATCGGCGGCCACAAACTCGGAATAGACCATCGAGGCTCCCAGGCGGCGGCACAGCAGCCTGAAGCCGATGTCGGTCACGTCCTCCATGGGAGCGAGCAGTACGGGGCGGTTGCCCAAATCGAGATTTCCTATTTTCATGCTAAGGGTTTTCGGGTTAGAAGGCCAGCAGGAGCACGCCCAGCACGTTGTTGGCCACGTGGGCGGGCAGGCACAGGCGCAGATTGCCCGTGCGCAGATACAGGTAGCCGAGCACCAGGCCCAGCACTAAGGCGGGTATGCCCTGCGCCAGGTTGCCGTGTACGAGTGCAAACGAGAGCGAGGTGACCGCTACGGCACCCCAGTCGGGCAGGCGGTGATTCACCACCAAGCTGCGCAGGATGCCGGCCCTGAACACCAGTTCTTCACACAACGGACCGACCACGCAGAGCAGCAGCAGCCCGCCGGGATTGTGCAGCTGTGCCGTGAAGAGGGAGGTGGTGCCGCCGTCAGAGAGGCCCAACGGGTCGAGCATCCACGACAGCAGGAGGCTCACCCCACACACGCCGCCTGCGGCCAGCACCATGGCGGCACAGGGGCGGCGGAGCGGCCTGAACGTACGCTGCCACGGGCTTTGGCGGCGGTACCACCACCAGAGGGCGACACACAGCAGGGCTTCGGCGACACACATGACGGTGCCGAGCACCACTGGGTCGGGTGTCAGATGGTCGAGCTGGCCACCTTGGGCCAGACGGTCTGCGTGGCTGGCCAACAGGGCGACGGACGAGCCGACCACCTGAACTGCCGCAAACAGCAGGAACAACAGCAGGGCTTTCATAGCTCGCTGAAGAGTTTGCGCACGCAGTCGGCATCGAGCGCGAGCTGGGCCTGCAGGGCTTCGATGCCCGAAAAGCGGCGCTCGTCGCGCACACGGCGATAGAAGTGCAGCTTGAGCCGCTGTCCGTAGAGGTCGCCGCCCGTGTAGTCGAGCAGGTGGGCCTCGATGGTCTGGTCGCCGCCGTTGTCGAGGGTGGGCCGCCAGCCTATGTTGACCATGGCGATGTAGGTGAAGCCTCCGATTTCGGCCCGTGCGGCATATACGCCACGGCCGGGCACCAACTGCTCTTCGCACTCGGGCTTCAGGTTGGCGGTGGGGTAGCCCATCAGCGTGCCGGCGTGATGTCCCTCGACCACGATGCCTTCGAGCAGGTAGGGACGGCCCAGACAGGCGCGGGCCATCTCGACATTGCCGCCCGTCAGGAAGCGGCGGGTGGCCGACGAGCTGATGCGCAGGTCGGCAGTCTCGAAGGGACGCTCGCGGAGCACCTCGATGCCGAGTTCACGCCCGTAGCGCACGTAGTCCTTGTAACCGGCCGAGAGGTCGGAACCGAAGTGGTGGTCGTAGCCCACGAGCAGACAGCGCACGCCCAGCCTGTCGTGGAGCATCTGTTGCATGAACTCGCGCGAGGTGAGCATCGACATGGACTGGTCGAAGCGCAGCATGGCCACAGCGGCCACTCCGGCCTGTTCGAGCAGGTGGAGCTTCTGGGTGTTGGTGGTGAGGAGTTCGGGCCAGTAGCGGGTGTGCGACAGAGCCAGGCGCGGATGTTCCTCGAAGGTGATGACCAGCGGCAAGAGGCCGCGCTGCGCCGCCTCAGCCTTCAGCTGGTCGATGAGATAACGGTGACCGCGGTGTACGCCGTCGAAGAAGCCCACCGTGGCGCAATATCCCTGCGGCGCATCGGCCGCCGAGCGAAAGCTATGGAAGGTGTAGTTTGCCATTTTCGTCGAAATATTTGAACCATTGGCTGCCCGCGGGTGCCAGCAGGGCCTGCAGGCCGCAGGCACGGGCCGCCTCGCAATTCACTTCGCTGTCGTCGAAGAAGAGCACCTCGGCTGCGGGCACGCCCAGCGTACGGACGACGTGGGCATACAGCTCAGGGGCGGGCTTTTCGAGGTGGCACTCATAGGACAGGAACACGTGGTCGAAGAAGTCGCCGACCTGCCTGCCGCGGTAGTTGAAGAAGTCGCGCTCGGCCTGTCCCCAATGGATGCAGTTGGTGTTGCTCAGGCAGCTCACGGGGTAGTGTCGCCTGATTTTGAGCAACATGTCGAGCCGCTCGGCGGGCACTTCGGTCAGGTAGTCTTCCCAGGCGCGCACGATTTCGCTGTCGGTCGTGCCGGGACGGCAGCCGAGCCGTCGCAGCTCGCTGCAGAACTGCGGCACGTCGATTTCGCCGCGTTCGAGCAGTGAGAAGGGGCCTTGCTGCCTGTAGGTGCCCAAATAGGGACGGATGTCGAAGCCCAGGCGGGCGAAGCTGTCGATGCAGCGGGCCTTGTCGAGGTCGACCAGTACGCCGCCGAAGTCGAAGAGGAGTATCATGGAGAGAACAGACTAAGCTTTGTTGGTAACGACTTTGTAGAGTTTGTCGGAGGGCCTCACCTTTTCGGGCACGGGAATGGACACGCGCATCCCCTTGACAGCCTCACTGACCGGCCCGCTGTCGCCGTGGATGTCGGTGGCTTCGACATAGAGTGCTCCGGTGGTCGGGCCGACTATGAGCAGTCTGTCGCCCACGCTGAAGCTGCCCGCCTCAATGTAGAACTCGCCCACGCCGAGCCGTGAAAAATACTTCATGCCCTTGCCCACGTACTGCTTCTTTTCGGTGGCGCTCGACCCGTACACCTGGCTCCACTCGCCCAGCCGCTGGCCCAGGTAGTAGCCGTCCCAGAAGCCGCGGTTGAACACGGTGGCCAGGCGGCGGTCCCACTCCTCGACCCTTTCGGCCGTGAAGGTTCCCTGCTGCACGGCCTCGATGGCCTCCTTGTAGCAGCGCACCACGGTGTAGACATATTCGGCACTGCGGGCACGGCCCTCAATCTTGAACACGCGCACGCCGGCTTCCATCATCTTGTCGATGAACCCGATGGTCTTCAGGTCTTTCGGGCTCATGATGTACTTGTTGTCGACATCCAGCTCCACCCCGGTTTCGCGGTCGCGCACGGTGTAGCTGCGCCGGCACACCTGCATACACTCGCCGCGGTTGGCCGAGTGTCCGAGGTTGTCGAGCGAGAGGTAGCACTTGCCGCTCACGGCCATGCACAGCGCGCCGTGGCAGAACATTTCGATGCGCACGGGGCTGCCCGACGGGCCGCAAATGTGTTCGCGCCCGATGAAGTCGTGGATGGCGGCCACCTGTTCCAGCTTCAGCTCGCGGGCCAGCACGGCCACATCGGCAAAGGCGGCATAGAAGCGCAGGGCCTCGCAGTTGGATATGTTGAGCTGGGTAGACAGGTGGACCTCCTGGCCGATGCTGCGGCAGTAGGCCATGACGGCCACATCGCAGGCTATGACGGCCGAGATGCCCGCGGCGTGGGCCGCGTCGCAGATGCGGTGCATCAAGTCGATGTCCTCGTCATAGATGATGGTGTTGACCGTGAGATAGGACTTGACTCCCTGTGTGGCGCACTGCGCGGCGATGTCGTGCAGGTCGTCGATGGTGAAGCGGCTGGCACTGTGCGCCCGCATGTTCAGGGCTTCAATGCCGAAGTATACCGAATCGGCGCCGGCCTTGAGCGCGGCGGCCAGCGCCTCGCGCGAGCCGACGGGAGCCATGATTTCGTAGGTGTTCATGCAGTCTGGATTATTCGATGGTTGTTCCACAGCCTTCCTGCAGGGTGTCGGCGCGGGTGATGACCACACGGCGCACGCCTGCCCCGACGGCCGAAAGGCAATTCTCGATCTTGGGCAACATGCCTCCCGTCACGACTCCCTGGGCCTTGAGCGCGTCGAAGTCGCGGCGGGTGATGAGGGGAATGACGCTGGCCTCGTTGTCGGGGTCGGCCAGCACGCCGGCGTGTTCGAAGCAGTAGACCAGCGTCACCTCAAACTGGCGGGCCAGGGCCTTGGCCACCTCGCCGGCCATGGTGTCGGCATTGGTGTTGAGCAGGTGTCCCTCGCCGTCGTGCGTGAGGGGAGCCACAACGGGGGTCACGCCGCTATGGAGCAGCTGGGCCAGGCGTTCGCCGTCGACAGTGTCGACATCGCCCACAAAGCCGAAGTCCACTCCGTTGCGCTCGGGACGACGGTGGGAGCGAATCAGGTTCATGTCGGCTCCGGTCAGCCCCAAGGCATTCACGCCGCAGGCTTGCAGGCGGGCTACGACCTGCTTGTTGACCAGGCCGCCATATACCATAGTCACCACGCGCAGCATGTCGGCGTCGGTAATGCGGCGGCCGTCGACCATGTGGGTCTCTACGCCCAGCTTGGCAGCCACTTCGGTGGCGGTGCGGCCGCCTCCGTGCACCAGCACCTTCAGCCCTTCGAGGGCCGAAAAGCGGTGGAGTAAGGTCTCGAGGGTGTCGGGGGTCTCTACGATTTTGCCGCCCACCTTCACCACAGTCACTTTCTGTTTCATAGTCTGGAGTCTGTCAGTCTGTGTCGGGAGCCGCCGCCGGGAGGCCGGGGCGGCCCGAGAGTCATGTTACAGGTTCATCTGTGCCTCGTTGATCAAGCGGCGCACAGCATCGGGATTATCGTTAGGGCATACCATCAGCACGTTGTCCTGAACGGCCACCACATAGTTGTCGAGCCCGGCCACCACGGCCTTCATGCCTTCGGGCAGGCGTACCATGCAGTTCTGGCTGCCCGAGAGCAGCACGCCGGAGCCTCCGCTCACCACATTGCCGTCGGCATCCTGTCGCGACACCTCGCGCAGTTCCTTCCAGCAGCCCACGTCGGCCCAGCCGAAGTTGCACACCTGGACCGAGACGTTCTGGCAGTGTTCGAGGATGAAGAGGTCGAGCTGGTGGGGCATGTTCTCGTTGAAGCTGGAGCGCACGTACTCCATCTCTTCAGCGATGGTCACCATCTGGCGGGCTACCGCCTCGACGGGCAGATCCTGCCGGCGACCGTCGCGCGACAGCTGGGTGCCCATGGTGCGCCCTTTCCACAGGAAGATGCCGGTGTTCCACAGGAACTCGCCGCTCTCCAAGAACATCCGGGCATAGGTCAGCTCGGGCTTTTCGCTGAATGAGAGTACGCGGAAGCAGTCGGATCCGGGCTGCTCCTCACCCATCTGTATGTAGCCATAGGCGGTGTTGGGCATCGTGGGCTTTACGCCCATGGCCAGGAACTCGGCGTGGGCATCGACATAGGCCAGGCCGTTCAGTATCTGCCTTTCGAAAGCCTCGGTGTCCTGGATGAGCTGGTCGGCAGGCGACACCACTACGCAGGCCTCGGGGTCGGCCAGCACGGTGTGCCAGGTGCCCCAGATAGCTGCTGGGGCGGTGTTCAGCTGTACAGGCTCAGGCAGGATGTTCTGGCCGGGCAGGTCGGGCAGCTGCTCGCTCACCAGCGGCACGTAGTTCTGGTAGGTCGAAACGAATATATGGTCGCGTGGGATAAAGCGAACAAAACGCTCGAACGTTTGCTGCAAAAGGCTCTTCCCCGTCCCGAAAAAGTCGAGGAACTGCTTGGGCACCTCTTTCGTGCTGACAGGCCAAAGCCGTCGGCCTATGCCTCCGGCCAGGATGATGCAATAGTTCTTGTTTGTAGCTTCCATGTGATAAGTGTAAAAGGGGGTAATGATTGGATGTGCAACCGTGCCGGAAGGGCCGCCGGCTGTAGGCAGCCCGTCCCCTTTCAGCTGTTTGCGAGGCTAAGATAGGCATTTTTGCAGGCGGAACCCCATTGTTGCACGCTAAAAAACGGAAAAAAGGGAAAAAGCCCGGAGAAAGGGGATTTTTTCCTTCCAAAAAGGCCGTCGCGAGGAGGGGGCGGCAGGGCTGCGCGCCATGCGGGACATGCCGGACGGACACGCCCGGACGGAAAGGTGAAAAGCACTGGCTACACAGCGCGCAAACGACAAATATTCGCTACTTTTGCGACCATGCTAACCACGGCCTATCCCCGTGACCGGGCGGAAGCCGTCACACTGTCTGACTATGCAAAAGCTTTTTATCGAAACCACCTACGACGATTGCCTGCTGCAGGGACACTGCGAGGTGATGAGCGGCGGGGTGCGCGTCAGCATGACCGCACCCTACCCCGGACTGGCCGAGCACCTGATGCTGCGGCGCGAGCTGACCGAGACCGACGAACAGAACCGCCTGACGGCCAAGGTGGTGCTGGAACGGCTGTTTGCAAGGGGGATGACGGTGGAGCAACACCTGAAGGCTTACCGGCGGGTAGCCGACAAGCTGCGCGGTGAGGCGGACGACACGCAGCGCAAGCTGCACGACATACAGGCGGAGCTGGCCCGCATTCAACTGGCTGACCGGCAAGGGGAGATTGGGCTGGAAGAACTGATTGACCGCCAGACGCGGCTGAACGCCGAAGCGGTGGCGGCACGGCAACGGCTGGCACAGCGGCTCACTGCGGCCTGCAAGGCGCACCGGGTGCCGCCGCAGGAACCTGGCTTCCTGTGGCAGATGTTACACCTGCTCGCTGACCGGACCGAATAGCTACGTGCCGAGTTGCAGAAAACGAAGTGCCGAGTTGTCCGTCCTGAGTGCCGAGTTGTCCGTTCTGAGTGCCGAGTTGTTTCTGCATGGTGCTGGAGCGGGCTGAAGGCCCGGCAAGCAGCCTACCCAGGGCGTTTCCCTGTGTCGGGTGCTTGCCGGGCCTTCAGCCCGCTCCATGAATGTTTGTTTACAGATTCAGCCGAATCGGCCCATGCGTCGCTGCCTCTCGGGATGCTGCCGGGCCGCTTGTGTCCAGCAGCCGCCCGAACCTGAGAACGTGCAGCCCGGCCCTGCCTGCTGCGCCGCAGCGGGCGGGCGGACGCTCAGTATTTGTCGAAGTGCAGTCTCACCTCGTCTGAACTCAGTATCATCCGCTTGCCGTTCAGCAGGTCGATGTGGAAAGGCATCCGGAAGTCGGTGAAACCGTAGGGGCGGAGCACGTCGAGCGACTCGACAGGCGGATTGTTTGAACCTGCCTTGCGGGGGTCGGAGAGTATGAGCGAATCGCCCTTCTGCTCAAAGCGGCAGAAGACGGACGCACCGCCGCCACGCAACTGCAACAGCTTGCTCTGAAAGGCGTAGGCCACCTGAGCCTGGGTCATGTCTACGTGTTTCCCATTCGCCAAGGAGTCGACTCCCTGCATCTTCCACAGCCCCTCGAAGCGGCCGCTGTCGGACGTGTCGAGCTCGCAGCCTGCACATATCAGGGCTGCCAGCGTCATGAGGTATGCTATCTTCTTCATTTGAACACTCCTTTCTTTACTACAGTCAACTGCAATCCTACGTTATCGCCCAACAGGCTCCCCTTGTCCAACGCCGCTGCTGCCGCTACCTGCCAGCCGCTCTTCGGGATGCTGTAGGTGGCCTCGGCCATGAGGCTGAGGTTGCGCCGCGGGTGGGGGAACATGTTGCCATAGGTACCCCATCCTTTCTGACAGGTGGCCAGGAGTCGGTAGTCGAGTGCCCGCGAGAGGCTGCCGCTCACACCTGCATGCCAGGCCACGAAGCGGTTGTTCTTGACCTGGACCGTTCCGTCGGTATTGTAGAGGGGCGAGGTGTAAAGGGGATTGCCCATGACCTGTCCCCAGTGCTGCCAGCCCGTGAAGATGCTGTGGTTGTAATAGTTGTCGGTCCCGCAGAGGTGGTCGGGGATGTTCGCGGTGTGGTCGTGGTAGAGGGCCCCCGACTGGTATTTGGTGTAGAGGTATTCCACCACGATTTTCCGCGCCCACGGACAGTTCTTCAGCGTAAGCTCCGCACCGAGCATGATGTCCTTGAGGTCGTAGAGGTAGAAGCGGTTTTCCTTCTTCACCTGCCATTCCTCTCCCGTTCCATAGCCGTTGTGGCTGAGGTGGAACATGGCTGAGTGGTCTTCAAAGAAGTGGTCGGCATAGACACCGAGGTTCCAGGTGGGCGCATCGTAGTTGACCCTCGCCACCCAGCTGCCCAGGTTGTCGCCCTCGACATTCTTGTAGACGTCTTCGCCCACATCGCTGCCGCCGCCGATAAAGGCGTTCCAGAAGGACGACAGTCCGGTGCCGTTCTTCACGCCCACGAGCTGGCCGTTCTCCCATTTGCGGTAGGACGTGCCGCCGAAGAGCGTGGCCATCTCAAGTCCCAGCTCAAGACTGAGGCGCGTCTTTTCGGCATGGCCGACGCGCAGGTAGCCCGCCTTGGAGTGGTAGAGTGCGTCCTCGGTATACCTGGACTTCTGGTCAGTAAAGTCTTTTTGCCATCCGTCGTCGGTGAACTTACCATAGGCAATGTGTCCCTTGATGCCCAGCCAGCCTCCGGCAAAGGTCCAGTAGTCGGGCAGGGCTACGCGCACCTGGGGTACAGGACGGGCATTGATGCCCAAGGTTTGGGAGCCTGAACTCAGCGCGTTGTCCTTCAGTTCCATGGGCCACTCTTTGCTGCCGACGGTGACCACCCCCTTGAGCCAACGGCCTTCGGCATAGGCTTCCTGCACGACAACAGGGCTGGTGAAGTTGTAAGTGGCGGCCAACGAGGCGCCGAACCCGTAGCTCCACCGCTTCAGTGAGTCGGCCTGCATGGACTTCTTCACGCCGGCCATGAGGTAGCCGTTGTTCTTGTCCAGGCTGCTCAGGCCATGCTTGTTGGCATTGAGCCACAACGGCGTGTAGTCGCCCGAACTGTTGGTCGACTGCATGGTCACCTTCCAGCTGAGGTCGCTCTGGGCCGTAGCCGACAACGGACCGCTCAGGAGGAAAAAGAATAAAAGCTTCTTCATGTTGATACGCTGTTTATAGCAGAAATAGCAAAAACGGCTGAAAATCGATCGCGATTTTCAGCCGTGATTTGTACCCAGAGCCGGGGTCGAACCGGCACGGGTTGCCCCACTGGTGTTTGAGACCAGCGCGTCTACCGATTCCGCCATCTGGGCTACTTCGCTGCCCCTGTCGGGGCCGAAAGCGGTGCAAAGGTAGGCATTATTTCGACAACTGCAAATTATTTGCTGTTTTTTTGATGGGAACGCCGGGCTTCGCGAAACGACGGGGCCGTCGCTGCCTGAGGGCCCGCAGGGTGGCCGTTGCCAAACTCGAAGCGCAGGGTGCGGCCGCCCGTCAGGGCCTCGTGGGACACGGTATAGCCACGGAGCGGCCGGCCGCCAAGACTGACGCGCCGCACGTAGGCCGACGTGTCGGCGGCTCCCGGCGCCTCGATGACGAGACTGTCGGCGGCGTAGTAGTCCGGATGGAGGCGGATGACGGCGCGGGGAAAGACGGGCGCGGTGAGCACATATTCGGGCTTGCCCGGACAGTAGGGGTAGAAGCCCAACATGCTGTACACGGCCCAGGCCGAGAGCGTGCCGGTGTCGTCGTTGCCCGGCAGGCCGTCGGGACGGTCGGTGTAGTGCTGCTGCAGGAGCCGGCGGGTGAGCTGCTGCGTGCGCCAGGCCTGGCCCGGGAAGAGGGCAAAGAGGTAGGGATAGTGGAGGTCGGGCTCGTTGGTAGGGTCATACAGCCCGGCGTCGAACACGTGCTGCAACTTCTGCACAAAGGCCCGCTCGCCGCCCATCAGGCGGGCCAGGCCCTGCACGTCGAAGGGCACACTGAAGGTGTAGTTCCAGGCGGAGCCTTCATGAAAGCCGGCACAGGGCGCGAAGTTTTCGCCCTGACGCGGGTCGAAGGGCGAAAGGAAAGTGCCGTCGGGCAACAGGGGGCGCAATGTGCCGCTCTCGGGGCTGTAGTAGCGACGGTAGCCTTGCGCCCGTTCGGCGAAGCGGCGGGCATCGTCCGTGTGGCCCAAGGCGGATGCCATGCGCGACAGGGCATAGTCGGCCAGGTAGTATTCGAGGGCATGGCTCACGGAGTTGTCGGTCGAGTCGCGCAGCGGGACATAGCCCAGTCGCTGGTAGTCGTCGTTGTCGGGGCGCAGTAGGCTCTGCGCCCCGCTCTCGGTCACGGCCCGGCGCATGGCCTCGTAGGCCAGTCCGGCATCGAAGCCATGCAGCCCGCGCAGCCAGGTGTCGGCAATGACGGCTACGGCGGGGTCGCCTTCCATAGTCTGTGTCTCCCTTCCGTAAAGTTCCCACCGGGGCAAGCGGCCACTCTCGGCATACATGTCGAGCAACGAACGCACCATGTCGGTCTGGCGTTCGGGATAGACGAGCGAGAGCAGGGGATGCAGGTTGCGGTAGGTGTCCCACAGGGAAAAGACAGTGTAACGGTTGCCCTGCGCGGTGCGTATGTCGGCCTGCTCCATGGCGGGATAGCGCCCGTCGACGTCCTGCAACACATTGGGATGGAGCAGCAGGTGGTAGAGAGCGGTGTAGAAGACCCTGCGCTGGGCCGCCGTGCCGCCCTCGACCCTGATGCGCGACAGGTCGGCCTGCCAACGGGCTTTGGCCTCGGCGCGCAGCGCATCGAAATGGCGGCCCCGCTGCTCGGCTTCGAGGTTGCGGCGCGCGCCCTCCATGCTCACAAAGCTGACCCCCAAGCGCACCTCTACCTGCTCGCCGGGCTCGGCATCGAAGCTGCACCACGCGCCGATGTCATCGCCCGAAAGCTCCTTGCGGTAGCGGGTGTAGACCTTGTAGCGGCTATCATCGGCATCCCACTGTGCGGCCACGCCTCCCTTGGGCCGCTGGAATTTCCAGTAGCCCGAAGCAGCGGTCGGGCGGTCTATGCGCAGTACGAAGTAGACGGGAAACACGGCCTGACGGGCCTCGTAGCAGAAGGTGCCGAGCAGCTTGCTGCCCTGCAACTCGCAGTCTGACACCCAGCACACCGTGGCACCGCTCTCGTTCGTGAGGCCCTGACCGAGGTTGAGCAGCAGGTGTGCCCTACCCTTCGGGAAGGTGAATCGGGCCATGGCGGTGCGCGGGGTTGCAGTGACTTCGGTGAGTATGCCGTAGTCGGTGAGGCGGTTGGCGTAGTAGCCCGGCTCTGCCTGCTCGTCGGTATAGCGCGAGCCATAGCGGCGGTAGTCTACACAGAGCGTGTCGCCCAAGGTGGGCATGAGCAGCAACGCGCCCAAGTCGGGACAGCCCACTCCGCTCAGGTTGACGTGGGAGTAGCCCGTGAAGTAGGTGTTGGCATGGTCGTAGGGGGTGCTCCACCAGCGGCTGTCCTTGTCGTAGCGGTTCTGGTCGGACCCCATCACGTTGAAGGGGGTGACACTCATCATGCCGTGGGGACAGACCGCACCGGGGTTGCAAGTGCCGTAGGCGGTGGTTCCGATGAAGGGGTTCACGCAGTCGACGGGTTCCTGTGCCGGCAGGCGGCGCGGCATGCCGGCCGACAGGAGCAACAGGCAGAGGCAAAGAAGGGTTTTCATGGCTAAAGGGAAATGGGGGAAAGTGTGGCCCAGGGCCGGAAAAAGCCGATTGGGAGGACAGGTGTGGTCCACCCGTTCTCCCAATCGGCCTGACTGTGCGCCTTATGCGTCGATGTTGGCGTTGAGCGCGTTCTTCTCGATGAACTCGCGGCGCGGTCCCACGTCGTCACCCATGAGCATGGAGAAGATGTAGTCGGCGTCGGCCGCATTCTCCAGTGTCACCTGCTTGAGCAGGCGGGTCTCAGGACACATGGTGGTTTCCCAGAGCTGGTCGGGGTTCATCTCGCCCAGACCTTTGTAACGCTGCGTCTTGATGCTTCCTTCCGAACCGTCGCCGTACTTGTCCATGAATATCTGCCGGTCACGGTCGGTGTAGCAGTACTCCTGCACCTTGCCTTTGGTACAACGGTAGAGGGGCGGCATGGCGATGTAGAGATAGCCGTCCTGGATGACCTGCGGCATGTAGCGGTAGAAGAGGGTCATGATGAGCGTGGCGATGTGCTGGCCGTCGACATCGGCATCGGCCATGATGATGACCTTGTGGTAGCGCAGCTTGTCGAGGTTGGCCTCCTTCGAGTCCTCTCCCAGACCGAAGCGTATGCCGAGTGCCTGGATGATGTTGTTGACCTCGTCGCTTTCGAAGGCCTTGTGCCACATGGCCTTCTCGACGTTCAGGATTTTGCCTCGCAGGGGCAGGATGGCTTGTGTAGCGCGGCTTCGTCCCTGCTTGGCCGAGCCGCCTGCCGAGTCACCCTCGACCAGGAAGAGTTCACACTCGGCGGGATCCTTCGATGAGCAGTCGGCGAGCTTGCCGGGCAGTCCGCCACCCGACAGCGGGCTCTTGCGCTGCACGCTTTCGCGGGCCTTGCGGGCGGCCACACGGGCCATGGCGGCCAGCACCACCTTGTCGACAATGAGTTTGGCTTCCTTGGGGTGCTCCTCCAGATAATAGCTCAACGCCTCG
Source organism: uncultured bacterium (assembly GCA_945869305.1). Taxonomy (GTDB): domain Bacteria; phylum Bacteroidota; class Bacteroidia; order Bacteroidales; family Bacteroidaceae; genus Alloprevotella. Next base: position 49,218 of record CAMBOH010000001.1, on the reverse strand, counting down.
CCCACGGCCTGGTTGACGGCACCGGCCACCTCACTGTTGCCGAGCTTGGTCTTGGTCTGGCCTTCGAACTGGGGCTCTGCCACCTTGACCGAGATAACGGCGGTGAGTCCTTCGCGGAAGTCCTCGCCCGCAATTTCGACCTTGGCCTTTTCGAGCTGTTTCGAGGCGGTCTCTTCGGCATACTTCTTGAGCACGCGGGTCACGGCCGAACGGAAACCGATGAGGTGGGTGCCGCCTTCGATGGTGTTGATGTTGTTGACGTAGGAGTGGAGGTTTTCGGTGTACGACGTGTTGTACATGATGGCCACCTCAATGGGTATGCCGTTCTTTTCGGTGTCGATGTATACCACATCATCGAAGAGGTGGGTGCGCGAGGAGTCAATGTAACGCACGAATTCGCGCAGTCCGAGGTCGGAGTGGAACACGTCGCTGCGCGTGTTGCCCTCATCGTCCTTGCGCAGGTCGGTGAGGCGGATGGTGATGCCTGCATTCAGGTAGGCCAGCTCGCGCATACGGTTGGCCAGTATGTCGTATTTATAGGTTGTTACGGTGAAGATGGTGGGGTCGGGCCAGAACTGCTGGCGCGTACCGCGCAGGTCGGTGGTACCGACGACTTCGACCCCTGTCACAGGATGGCCCTTGGCATATTCCTGCCGGTAGATTTTGCCGTCGCGATATACCTGCGAAACCATTTTGCTCGACAGGGCGTTCACGCAGCTCACACCCACGCCGTGCAAGCCGCCCGACACCTTGTAGGAGCCTTTGTCAAACTTGCCGCCTGCGTGCAACACGGTCATCACCACTTCGAGTGCCGAGCGGTGTTCTTTGGGGTGCATGTCGACCGGGATGCCGCGACCGTTGTCCTGTACGATGATAGAGTTGTCTTCGCAAATAGTCACCTCGATATGGGTACAAAAGCCTGCCAGGGCTTCGTCGATAGAGTTGTCGACGGTTTCGTACACCAAGTGGTGCAGGCCCTTCTCGCTGATGTCGCCTATATACATGGCCGGGCGTTTCCGCACAGCTTCCAGGCCTTCGAGCACCTGGATGTTACTGGCACTGTAATTGCCCGTGCCGTTCTTTTCTGTTTCTTCCATTATGGTTGAATCTTTCTGTTCTATTTCTGAAACCTTGCAAAGGTAGCGGTTTTTTGTGAGATACGTGTTTTTTCGCCCGATTTTCCTCGGTGTTTCGCCCTTCCCTGCCCTTCCCTACCCTGTTGTCCTGTGCGCTGTGCCCAGCTCCGCACAACATGACCCGGACTTCTTGCTTAGCGTCCTTGCTGCGGGAGGGCTGGAGGCATTATCTGGTGTGCAAAGCACGCACCTGAGAGCCAGCGTACCAGCCGACACTTAGGGGATTTTCTGAGCGGCATCCGGCTTGCACGACGCGAACAACAAAGGAGCCGCTCCTTGCGGGAGCGGCTCCTGGATGATTATTGTCAGAATGTGACTGTGTGTATGTTACTTCACGATCATCTTCTGGCCTCCTACTACGTAGATGCCTGCGGGCAGACCCTTCGTAGCGTTGAGCGTCTTGACATTCTTGCGTACCAACTGGCCGTTGATGCTGTAAACGTTGACAACCGAAGGCAGAACAACTACTGTTGCGTTGTTGATGTCGGTGAGATCAATCTTGCCGAGGTCAACGGTTTCGTCGGCCATGTCAGCTTCAACGATAGGCATCTGAACGCCGGCTACACCTACATAACCGCTGTTCACGCCGATGCGGGTTTCGTTGGTTGCAGCGAGCTTGCCGCCATTGAAGTAAGCAAAGCCCTTGGCTACGGTGTCGGGTTCGCAGAGCGTACCGGTCAGACCTTCAACGGCAACGGGTTCGAGTGCATAGATCAGCGAACCGCCTTCGCCGAGCGTTACGTCGTCCTCAAACAGGATGTTGAAGGCTGCACCATAAGCGGGAGCAGTCAGCTCGGTGTTGGCTGCGAATACAAACGGAGTACCGGCAGGAATCTCGTCGATTTCAACCAGAGCGAGCTGGTTGTCAACAGTTACACCGGCTACGCCGTAAGAAGTACCGTCCCAAGCAACGTCTACCGAAACAGGCAGCGTCAGGATCTGGAACTTGCCAACCTCAACGGGCCAGTAGAAGCTCGAAGTGTTGCCCAGAGCGGTGAGAGGAACTTCTTCGAAGGCAACGAAAGCGTTCTGGTCGTTTGCATCGGCCCATGCGCCTACAGTACCACCAGCATAGAAGTTGAAGTGGGTGCCTTCGCGAACTTCGAGCACGAACTGTCCGGCACGGGCAGAGAGCACGTTGATTTCAACGGGTTCCTTGCTCTGACCCATCTCGCCGTCAGCGCGACCTACATACATACCGGTACCTACGTTGCGCAGAACGATCTTGCCAGCCTCAGCCTTTTCTACCATCCAGAGGTACTTGAGGTTTTCGGCAGCATCGACAGTGTCAACCAGTTCTTCGATATCCAGACGTTCGGCAGAGCCTTCGGGACGAGTGAAGCCGAGGCTGGTAGAGAGGGCATTGCTCGGAGAGAACACCATTGCGTTGAGTGAGTTCCAACCGTTTTCTTCTTGACCACCACGGTAGTTTTCACCCTTACCGCGCCAGATGTAGTACTTGCCTGCTTCGGGCAGCTTGAGGCTGGCCTTGAAGACAGCTACGGCAGCGTTCACGGCATCAACCTGAGCGTTGATTTCAGCAGCGGTCTTGTTCAACGTGTCATAGTCGCGGGCAGCCTGGATAGCAGCTACCAGTGCGTCGTAATCGGCCTGCGGATACATACCGAGGCCATCGCCTACCAGACCGTTGTTTGTAGCGGCATCGGCTACAGCCTGGGCCACGTCGGCAGCTTCACCGATGAGAGCGGGAACGGGGAATTCCAGTACGAACTGAGCATAGGCTGCTTCGAGTTCGGCAATAGTTGCTTCCGAAGCAGTGCCAGAAGCGAGTTCTTCCTTGGCCTTGGCGAGGGCTGCATTGAGCGCATCCATCGTGGCCTGGCTTACCATACCGATGGTGGAGTTGACAGCGTCGAACTCACCACCCTTCCAGAGGTTCATTTCGCTGATTGCGAAGTAACCACGGTTGGTCATAGGATTAGTCTCATTGAAGATTGTAGCGATGGCTGCCAGACGTACATACTTGTACTCCTGAGAGAGGTTGAACGAAGCATAACCTACATACTTCTGGCGCTCGCTTGCTTCACCCTCAATCTGGATGGGAGTATCCCAGCTGATATTGGCAACACCTTCGAGCGTCCAGTCGGCTGCGTCGGGATTGGCCTTGTCAACCTCATTCGTACCAAACACGGCGAACTTGGTAGGATAGTCGTTACCGGTCAAACGCTTGGCAATCTTGGCCGTCACGATACCCGAAACAGCTTCATCCAGTTCGAAGCAAACATCGTGGAAGTTGCTCATTGAGGGAGTGAACGCACCGCCAGACCAAGCAGAGTGGAAGTATGTGCTGAAGTCACCGTCAAGCAGTGCTTCATAAGTACCTTCATCACTTTGCTTTGCTCTTGAGAACACGTGCGAAGTAGCTTCATCGCCAGTGGGTGATACCAAGGCACCCTCATGCGTAAAGTCGGCATCCTTCTCGCCGTTCCATACATAGGAAGTACCTTCCATCACATTGCTCGTCACCTTGCTGTAGAGGGCAGTCAGCTTCTCGTTGCGCTGCTGCTGCATGGCCTGCTCGATGACAGCGTTGAACTCTTCTTCAGTAACGGTCACGAAGTGCATACAGTTGTTTTCCGAATCCTTGGCGTTCCAAGCCATAACGGGGTTGTCGTTGAACTTGGCGTGGAACTGCTTGTGACCGTTCTTCGTAGAGGCGGTGGTAGAGAAGATGAACGAAGGAGCATCCTTCTGGCCGTCGGCTGTGATGACTACCGAGCCAGACTTGGCCAGCGTGAAGCCCATGCCGTTGTCGGTACCCGAGCAGCTGGCTTCCTGTCCGCTGATTACCAGGCCCTTCAGCACGTTCTCAACGAGGTAGGCGTTCTCACCTTCTTCGGCGGGAGTCACCTTCCAGATGTACTTCACGTCGTCGGCCGTGAGGGTTTCGGGAATCTGGTAAGTGTTGGCAGAGTTAGAGTAGAGGAAAGAGGTGTCACCCTGGTCTGCACCATAGAGGTAGCGGCCATTTACGTTGTAGATGAAGTAGTAGCCTTCGCTAAGCGGAATCATCGACTCCTGCAGCTTTTCGTAGGCGGCCTTCAGCTGGGCGCAAAGCTCATCGATTTCAGCGTCTGACATCGTGATGTCACCGTTAGACACGTCGTTGGCCTTGTCAACCAGTACCTGAGCCTCAGCCACAACTTCTGACTGATAGTAACCGGGAGAGTTACCTGCGGGGAAGTCGAAGGAGAGGTCGGGTGAGGGGAAGTACATGTCGAGGTAGTTGTTCAGCTTCTCCAGACCCTTGGTGTTCTCTACCGTCCAGATTTCCCACATGTTGGTGTCGGAATAGGGAGAGATGAAGGGAGAGTGTACCGAACCGATGTAGATGTAGCCATCGTTGGGAGAATCCTCAAAAGCTTCGGCAGCCATCTCGCCGCGGCAAAGCACGAAGCCCGGGTTGCTGAGGTCCTGCTTCTGGCTGCTGGCGGTGTTACGTCCGCAACGCTCGTCGGTGCCCGTAATGTCCACATAGGGGAGCACGGTCATTTCGAAAGCTTCGCTCACTTCGTCAGTCAGCTCGAAAGCGTCTTCGTCCTGGCCGTCGGCGTCCTTCACATACTTGCCGCTACTTACCTGCTTCAGGCGGTAGAGGTCGTAGCCGTCAACCTGACGGCCAACAGCTTCAAACACATAAATGCACGAGTCGCTGACGATTTCGCACAGCACGTTCGTACCATTCATGAAACCAGCGGGGTGGTCGGAGGATGTACCCGGGGCATACAGCAGAACCTGCTGGCCTACGACTTCATCGGTCGTTTCGAGCAGGGTGCCCTTCTTGTAATCCTGCGCAACCGCACTGGTAATTCCTACTATCGAGAGCAGGAACAATGAAAGGAGATTGTAGAACCTTTTCATTTGCGTAAAAGATTTAGTAAAAGTGAAACAATAGATGGTTTTTCTTGAAAAAGCGATTTAAGGGGCGTTCTATCTATGAGGGATTATGGGAATGTCCTACGGTTGTCAAGTGTTCCGGCTGTCTGCTGTTCTCTTGAGCGGTTCCTTACAAGTCCGGTCGGCCGCATAGCGGCTATGCCCCATCCTGTACTTGCAAAATCCCATTTCTGAACATCCAGCATCCAGCCCGGCCTGACTGATAGAACATCACCTCAGCGTTGTCCCTGGCGACAGGACGGCAGGAAAGCGCGACGAAGCCTCAGTCCGGCTTTCGCTTCGCCGCCTCACTACGGGTGAACACGGCGCAACTGCACTTTTCGCGGCAAATATACCATTTTTATTTTTCGCGCAACAAAATCTTCATTCTTTTTCTGCTTTTTCATTGCCGCAGGCTTTTAAGGACAGCCCCGCCAGGACAAAAGCCGGTTGTCAGGCCTCACCCCAAGGGCCGGACGCGTAAAGGCATTACTGCTTCAATTGAAAAGAAGATATACTTCATCGGCGATAGAAGATATACTTCATCGGCGACAGAAGATATACTTCGGCAGCAAAGCAAGTATATCTTCTCTGCAAAAGGGGACTTCATGGGGCGTAACCGAAGCATGGACAAGCTCGAGGGGGGAGTCGTTTCGGCGGCCTCAGACCGCGGTCCACGAAGAGGGCCGCCCCGTTCGTGCCAAACGCCCGAACGGCGCAGCCTGGGAGAGGTTGCGGCGGATGTGACTCCCGCTCTCCCGGCTGCGCCGTTCAAGGACTTGACGTGCAGGCGCGTGGCAATGCGCTGCCGGCCCGTCGATACTTAACAATCCAAATATTCTACTTAACTCGGTGCAAAGGTACGGCCAGCACCGCAGCAGCCCAATACCTATATTGGGGGATTTTCGGAACGAGGCCTGGCCTCGGTCGGCCTATAGCCTGTAGCCCAGGCTGAGCAGGGCTGAGATGTTGCGACGGCCCGAGCGGTTGAACTTGGCCAGCCCGAAGTCAGCTTCGAGGCCCAAGGTCAGCCCAGAGGGGAACTGATAGCCCGCAAACGCCTCGATGCCTGCATCGAAGCGGTGGGTTCCCGGTTCGCTGAAGGTCTTGCGCTCATAATAGAGCTTCTGGGCGCCGGGTTGCTCTGTGTCGCCCTTGGTCTTCTGCTTGCCCGACACGCCATAGGCCACGTAGGGGCCGGCTGCCATCACCACATAGCGCGATTCGCCCATGCGCCAATAGTAGGAAAGCAGCACGGGCAGCTGCACGTAGTTTTGCGACGCGCTGCGGCTGCGCACGCCCTGCAGGGGCTCACCTGTCTCCTCGTCGAAGAGCTGGTTGCCGGCATCGTCAAACACGTAGACCAGCTGGTTGGGGTCCTTCCAGCCTTTGCCGTAGACGGCCAGCGAGGGGGTCAGCGTCCAGTGTTGGTCGAACTCGAACTCATAGCCCAAGCCCACCTTGAACGCGCCGACGTTCTGGGCCTTGCCGTAGTGGGAGGCCAGACCTCCGCCCACGCGGAATTGCAGGTTCTGGGCCTGCAATCCCAGAGCTGAGAGGCCACAAAGTAAAAGAATGATGTATGCCTTCATGATGTGGTCGGTTTGGTTGTTGGAGTTGCTTTCTCAGGTTTCTTTCTCAGGTTATGGGATGTTGGGTTATAAGGTTATAAGATTACTATTTGAGCGGACGGGACTCAAGCATTACAACTGTAACTTTGCATAAGATTGGCTGCGCTCGGCATAGCTCAAACAAGCTTGGCTCTGCACTCACTTGCACAATCTTTATAACCTCATAACCTTATCCCTCATAACCTTAGAACAGTCCTCAGTCATTGTTGAAGAACTGTCTCCAGTCGTCTTTCTTGTGTTTGCGGGGCACCTCAAACTCGTCGGCATCGTGCTGGCGGCCCTTGCGTCCCTTCTTTTCGCCCTTCCAGCCCGCTTTGAGCTGCTTGGGGTCGGCTGCTTCGGCAAAGGTGCGTGCACTGCGGTGAGCCTTGCGTTCCTTGCGCGAGGCAGTTGTTCCGGAGGGAGCTTCGGCACGGTCGGCATGGTCCACAACCACCTTGCGGTCGCCAACCTTCACCCGGCGCATCTTGGCCAGCACGGTGGGTGCGTCCTCAGAGGGCACTTCGAAGAAGGAGCAGTTGGTGGTCAGGTCAATGCGACCTATGTCGATTTTCGAATCACGCACGTAGCGGTTCACGAGGTTGATGATTTCGCGGGCGTAGAAGTTGTCGCGCTTGCCCAGGTTGATGAAGAGGCGGGTGTAGCCCTCTTCGGCCTGTCGCGGACCGGCTTCGCGCTTGCCGCGCTCGCGGTGTGGCTTGTCGGCCTTTCCCTCCTTAGCCCCGCGGTGTTCGGAGGGCTGCTCGATGACCGGCGCGTTGGCATAGTAGCGCAGGAAGTGGCCGAACTCGCGGCTCACGATGCGCTTCACGAGGTCCTCCTTGCCGAGCCAGTCGAGTTTGCGGAATATTTCGGGCAGGAAGGGTGCGATTTCGGTCTCGTTCACCTCAATGCGCTCCAGCTCGTCCATCACCTTATAGAGCTGCTTGGTGCAAATCTCCTGCGGCTCGGGCAGCACGCCTGCCTCGAACTTCTTGCCTATCACCTTTTCGATGATGCGCACCTTGCCCTTTTCGCGCACGTGGATGATGGAGATGCTGGTGCCCCGCTTTCCTGCACGTCCCGTTCGGCCTGAGCGATGGGTATAGTTCTCCACGTCGTCGGGCAGTCCGTAGTTGATCACGTGCGTGAGGTCCTCCACATCCAGACCTCGGGCGGCCACGTCGGTAGCCACGAGCAGCTGGGTGTGGTGTTGGCGGAACTTCTGCATGGTCAGGTCGCGCTGGGCCTGCGAGAGGTCGCCGTGAAGCGCCTCGGCGTTGTAGCCATCGCGGATGAGCTGGTCGGCCACCTCTTGCGTCTCAAGGCGGGTGCGGCAGAAGATGATGCCATAGATGCGCGGATAATAGTCGACGATGCGTTTGAGCGCGACATACTTGTCCTTGGCGTGCACAAGGTAATAGATGTGGTTCACATTCTCGGCCCCTTCGTTGCGCGAGCCCACCACGATTTCCTTGTAGTCATGCAGGTAGCTCTTGGCAATGCGTTCTATCTCCTTGCCCATGGTGGCCGAGAAGAGGAGCGTATTGCGTTCGGCTGGCACGCCGGCCAGAATTTCGTCGATGCTTTCGGTAAAACCCATGTTGAGCATCTCGTCGGCCTCATCGAGCACCACGTTTTCGACTTCGTCGAGCTTGGCCACACCGCGATGCATCAGGTCGATCAGTCGTCCCGGTGTTGCCACGATGACCTGCGCTCCCTTGCGCAAAGCCCGGATCTGGCTTTCGATGCTCGAACCGCCATACACAGCGAGCACGTGCAAGTGGTCAATGTAGCGCGAATAGTCCTTCAGGTCGCCGGCTATCTGCAGACAGAGCTCACGGGTGGGGCTGAGGATGACGGCCTGTGTGGCCTTGTTCTCAGGGTTCACCTTCTGCAACACGGGCAGGCCGTAGGCAGCGGTTTTACCCGTACCGGTCTGGGCCAGGGCAATGACATCGTTGCCCACTCCGAGCAAATAGGGGATGACTTCTTCTTGCACAGGCATGGGCTGCTCATAGCCCATCTCGCTGATGGCGCGGCGGATAGCCTCCGATACGCCCAACTCTTCAAATGTTTTCAATCTACAAAATGCTTTATCGGTGGAGCGACTTTACTCCAAGGTGCAAAGGTAGGCATTTCCACGCACTTTTGCCTACGCGGGCGCAAGAATCCTTCTGTAAGCGAGTGAAAAAGGGCAAAAGGGTACGCAGATGTTTCTTCAAGTTTCGCAAGGTCAATCAGGGAACAGGCGCAGGCGTTCAAGACACCTAAAGTCTCGTGTCGGCCGCATAGCGGTTGCCGGGCAAGCGCCGCACGGCGTGCATCTCCTCCAAGTCGAACAGCAGGTCGGAAAGCTCGGACACGGCAATCTGCGTGAGGGCCGAAAGGCGGTCGATGGTAAGGTTGTCGGCCTGGCACAAGGCTTCGAGCACGCGTTCCTGCTGCGGCGTATAGACCGGGAAGAGCTGTGGCTCGGCAGGGGCAGTCCGCTCCGCCGGCTTCCAGCCCAGCTGTTTCACCACATCCTCTGCCGAAGTCACCAGTACAGCCTTGTTGTCGCGAATCAGACGGTTGCAGCCCGCTGAGCACACATCGCCTACGCGTCCGGGCACGGCCAGGACTTCGCGGCAGTAGCTGTTGGCCAAGGTGGCAGTGATGAGTGCCCCACCCTTCTCTGCACTTTCCACCACCAGGGTTGCGTCTGACAGTCCCGCCACGATGCGGTTGCGACGCACAAAGTTACCCTTGTCGGGCACGGTGCCCGAAAAGTATTCGGTGAGCAGGCCGCCGTGGTTCACCATCTCGTGGGCCGTGGCGCGGTGTAGCGAGGGGTAGATGCGGTCCAGCCCATGGGCCAGCACCGCCACGGTGTCCAGACCCTGGGCCAAGGCTTCGCGATGGGCATGTATGTCCACCCCATAAGCCAGTCCGCTCACCACCAGCACGTCGGGCACCAGTTGCGCCAGGTCTGCCAACATCGTGCGACACACCTGTTTGCCGTAGTCGGTGATGTGGCGTGTGCCCACCACGCTCAGCATGTGTCGCCGCTGCAACGAACCGGTGCCGCAGTAGAAGAGGGCCAACGGTGCGTCGGACACCTCCTCGCCTTGCAGCAGGCGCGGATAGGTGTCAGAAGTGTAGGGGATGATGCGCAGGCTGTGCTGCTGGCAGTAGTCACACTCCTGGCGGGCACGGTCGTGGGCGGAACGCATGGCTGCCGTGTCGCCACGCAGCCTTCCCCACAGCTCCAAGGCAGGATGGGTGTCGGCCAAGGCTGCCTGGGCCGAACCATAGTAGCGCAGCAGGGCATGGGCCTGCATGAGGCTCAGGCCCGACAAACGCTGCAGGGTGAGTATGGCTTCCTGTTCGGCAGCGAGCCAATCGGGATGGGAGTCGGAGTTCATGGAAACGTGGGATATGAGGTCAGGGAACCAGCCGGTCCAGTTCGTCACAATGGGCCATCTTGCCGTTCACCACACACACGGCCTCGACTGTCGACTTCAACACGGGCTTCAGGTCGGGCAGGCGGTAGAGGTCCTGCACAAATACGTACTTGATGCCCTCCTTGCGCAGTCCGAGCTTGGACACGAAGCGGTCGGTACTGCGCAAGGGGGTCTTGAACTGCAACTGCATACGGGCCACGACTGCATCGATGCCGCGCTCGTGGAGCTCGGCGAAGCTCACGCCCTGTGAGCGCAGGAACTCATGGCGTGTATGTTCGGTGTAGTGCTGGTAGTTGGCATTGTTCACAATGCCCTGCAGGTCGCACTCGTAGTCACGCACCTGCATTTCAAGCGAATAGATGTATGTGGGCATGTTGTCTGGGTTTAAGGCGATGGGTAAAGGGGCGCGCGGCCGCCGGACTGGGACATCAAGGCGTACGGGCCTTGCGCAGGTATTCGGTGCCAAAGCGGCAGCGCAGGCAGTCCTTGCGGTCGCAGTATTGCTGGCGCAGCTGAATCAGGGCCTGGCTGTCGGCAGCATGGGTTACCTGGATGCCCGCGCGTCTCCAGCAGCGTATGATGTAGTTTTGCTCGGGCGGCAGGGCTTCGAGCAGTCCGAAGGCGCGCTCACACAGGGCTTCGTCGAGGCGGCTGCGGCCATAGGCGAACAGCAAGGGGGCAGCGGTGTTGATAACCAACAGGTTGAGCGAGGATTCGCGCAGCATCTTGTCGCCCTCCGACGAGGATTCGCCAAAGGCGTAGTGCTCGCGCCAATAGGGGGTGACCTCGGTACGGAAGAGCTGGTGGAGGGCCTTGATGTCGGGGGCTTCGAGCAGGCGTGAGAAGTCAAGCCTGCGTTCCACGTAGAGGCGAGTGAGCTGGGCCAGCCTCACGTGCGGACAGTTCTGGGGACGGAGCCTCCCGAAGCGCCACTGCACGGGGTCGATGGGCTGCAGGCTGAACTTGTGCTGCAAGAAGTGGTATTCGCGCTGCAACTGCCTGAAGTAGTCATCGCGGTGTTCGGGCTTTACGCGGTCGTCGGCCAACAGTCCGGCCTGTCCCATGAAGAAGGCTTCGACCTGGAGCTCCGAATCGCGGTGCTTTCCCACAGCGGTCGGGTCGATGCCCAAGGCCCACTGCTCGAAGGCCTGGGCGTTGGTGCCGAAACCGAAGTTACGGGCCAGCGTGATGAAGAAGGAGCGTTCCCAATCGCCACCCGTCTGCTCCAGATAGCCTTCGATGCGGTGCATCTTGGCTTCGAAGCGCTCTACCGCCAAACGGCTCATCCAGGCGTGTACGGTGAGGGAGTCGATGTGGGGAATGACGCGGTAGCAGGGCGGATAGGTCTCTTCGGCGCGCAGTTCGAGATAATTGGCCATTATCTGCGGGGGCACGACCAGTTCGATTTGGGGCGGACACTCGCCGTGTGCGGTGCGCGCCTGTCCGTCGACCTGCCCCACGACATGCAGAATCACGTTGTTGTAGGCCGGGTCGGTTTCATGCTTGTGGCGGAACCAGTCGGAAGCCCGTTCGTGAATCTCGACATTACCGGCCCACAGCACGCCGTCTATCCTGACTTTGGCGTTGAAGAAGTCAGGCCCGGCGTGTACGAGATTGTGTACACCGGGGTCTACGACTTCGATATGCTGCCCTTGGTCGCCGGTGAAGGTGCAGCTGCGGTATTGCTGGTGCTGCCAGACGTAATGGAGTATGTATTCCATTTGTTCTTCCATGTTGGTGAAACTGACAAAAGTAGGGCATTTTCTTTGTTCGGACAAGTCAGCCTACTGCTTTTCTTCATTTTTTCGGCCGTCTGAGGATTTGTGTTGTCCAACGGAGGCGTGCGCCCGCTAGAGGCTGACCTGCTTTTTGCTGCTTACGGACTGCTCCAAACGGGCCGGCACGCTGCCACAAGCGGCCCAGACTGGCGGATAGCGGCAGCCTGGCCACCTTTTATAGCAGCGGAGGCTGACACACTAACTGATGGCAAAATGAATGCGAAACCATAAAAACTTGTATTTTTGCGGCACATTGCACGGGCGAGCCGTGCGTGGGCTGAGATAGACACTCCCCTGCCCCGCCCCGTCGCTGCGCCCGTCTTCACGAACGGACTATGAGTACTGTTTTTAAATACGACGTGGTGGTAGTAGGTGCTGGCCATGCGGGCTGCGAAGCTGCTCAGGCAGCAGCACGCATGGGAGCGAAGACCTGCCTGGTCACCATGGACATGAACAAGATTGCCCAGATGAGCTGCAACCCTGCTGTGGGCGGCATTGCCAAGGGCCAGATCGTGCGCGAAGTGGACGCGCTGGGCGGCGGCATGGGCGAAGTGACCGATGCCACGGCCATACAGTTCCGCATGTTGAACCGCTCGAAAGGGCCGGCCATGTGGAGCCCCCGTGCGCAGTGCGACCGCGCCCGATTCATCACCACCTGGCGGAAACGCCTCGAAAACACCGACAATTTGTATCTATGGCAGGACGAAGTGGCCGAAGTGTTGACCGAGCAGAACACGGTGACAGGCGTGCGCACCGTCTGGGGGGCTACCCTGCTGGCCCGCGCGGTGGTAATCACGGCGGGCACCTTCCTGCGCGGACTGATGCACGTGGGCCGTCGCCAAGTGGCCGGCGGACGCTGTGCCGAACCGGCCGCGGCCTTCCTGACGCAAAGCATCGAAGCGCTGGGCATACGTTCCGACCGCATGAAGACGGGTACGCCCGTGCGCATTGACAAACGCTCGGTGCACTTGGAGGAAATGACGGAACAACCAGGCGAAACGGACTTCCACCGCTTTTCCTACATCAGCCCGCTGCGTCCCTTGCCCCAGCTGCCGTGCTGGACGTGTGAGACGAATGCCGACGTACACGAGGTGCTGCGCTCCGGACTGGCGGATTCACCGCTCTACAACGGACAGATCCAGAGCATTGGCCCGCGCTACTGTCCGAGTATCGAGACGAAGATTGTCACCTTTCCCGACCGCGACCACCATCCGCTGTTTCTGGAGCCCGAAGGTCTCGACACAAACGAGCTTTACCTGAACGGCTTTTCATCGAGTCTGCCGATGGATGTGCAAATCGAAGCCCTGAAGCGCATGCCTTGCTTTCGCGACATCCGCGTGTATCGTCCGGGGTATGCCATCGAGTATGACTTCTTCGACCCGACCCAGTTGCATCACTCGTTGGAAACGAAGAAAATCGACGGCCTGTTCTTCGCGGGTCAGGTAAACGGCACAACGGGCTACGAGGAGGCTGCGGGCCAGGGGCTGCTGGCAGGCATCAACGCTGCGTTGAAGTGCAGTGGCTCCGCTCCCTTCACACTGCAACGCGACGAGGCCTACATCGGCGTTCTCATCGACGATTTGGTCACGAAAGGCGTGGACGAACCTTACCGCATGTTTACCTCGCGCGCTGAATACCGCATCCTGCTGCGACAAGACAATGCCGACATGCGCCTCACGCCCCACGCCGAACGGCTGGGCCTTTGCACCCGCGAACGCGCCGAACGCTTCCACGCCAAGCGCGACCATGTGGCCCGCATCATCGACTTCTGCCGGAACCATCCTGTCAAGGCAGCAAGCATCAACCCCCTCCTCGAAAGCATCGGCACTACCCCACTCCAAGGCGGCTGCAAACTGTATGACCTCATCAACCGCCCGCAAGTGTCGCTCCATAATCTGTCGCACGAAATCGAAGCGTTGCGTGAATGTCTGGACTGCATCGGGCTTGACCGCGAAGAAACGATTGAAGCGGCCGAAATCGAAATGAAGTACCACGGTTACATCGCCCGCGAACGGGCCTTGGCTGACAAGATGCAGCGGTTGGAGGACATCAAAATACGCGGACACTTCCACTACGACGAAATCACACAACTCAGCACCGAAGCGCGACAAAAACTCACGGCCATCGACCCCGAAACCCTGGCACAGGCCGGACGCATCCCCGGAGTGTCGCCCAGCGACATCAGTGTGTTGTTGGTGTTACTCGGACGCTAAGCACCGTGTAGCGCACAGTTCTCCGACAGTACGGCCCCATCCGACCACATTCAGCTCCTTCACTTAGAGAAAAGCTCTAAGTAAAACTGCGATAAAGCCCCTTTAAAGCACGAATCAGGCCGTTTTTACCGGCATTTGGCTCGTGTTTCACGTGAAACAAACCCTGTCTTTTCATCTCAAAACCAAGATAAACATGAACACTAATTTGTTGTTAGACAACCTGCGGAACATCCCAGACTTCCCCAAGCCGGGCATACAGTTCAAGGATGTGAGCACACTCTTCAAGAACCCTGCATGTATACGTGAAATGCTCGGAGAACTGGTCCGCCTCTACGCTGACAAAGGCATCACCAAGGTGGTAGGCATCGAGAGCCGGGGCTTCGTGATGGGAGCGATGCTGGCCGAGAAACTGGGTGCCGGATTCATCATGGCGCGCAAACCCGGTAAACTGCCTGCCGACACGCGACGGGCTACCTACGAGAAGGAATACGGAACCGATTCCATCGAAATCCACACCGATGCAATCACTGCCGACGATGTGGTGCTCATACACGACGACCTCCTCGCTACAGGCGGCTCCATGCTGGCGGTGTACAAGCTCGTGCAGGAGTTCTGCCCGAAGCAAACCTACATAAACTTCCTCATTGAGCTGAAAATGGAAGGTCTCGAAGGACGCAAGTTCCTGGGCGAGGAACTCGACATCACGACGCTGCTCACACTCGAAGAATAGCCGACGCAGAAGACGATAGGCCCACTACAAAGATTCACACCAGCCCTTTGCTCCATGCACAACCACGAAGACATCGATGCCTACCTGAAAGGCATTGTCAACAACCTGCCCGAAACACCGGGGTGCTACCAGTACCTCGATGATTCGGGCACAATCATCTATGTAGGCAAAGCCAAGAACCTGAAACGGCGCGTCAGCTCCTACTTCAACAAAGAGCAGCAGACACGCAAGACCCGGCTGCTCGTGGCGCACATTCGTGACATACGCTACGTGGTGGTGAAAACCGAAGAAGACGCCCTGCTACTCGAAAACAACCTAATCAAACGCTACAAGCCGCACTACAACGTGCTGCTCAAGGACGACAAGACATACCCCTCTATCGCTGTGACTACGGAGTACCTGCCACGCATATTCAAGACCCGACAGCGGGGCAAGCGCGGCGCGGTATATTTCGGGCCTTACAGCCACCTGCCCACACTGAACGCACTGCTCGACCTGTGCCGTGACCTCTACCAGCCCCGTCCCTGCCATACGGCCATGACACGCGAAGGTGTGGAACAGGGCAAATATCAAGTATGCCTGGACTACCACATTCACCGATGTAAAGGCCCTTGTGTGGGCCGGCAAAGCCGCGAGGACTACCTGCGCAACATCGATGCCTGCAAGGAGATACTGAAGGGTAATACCGCCGAGGTGCAGCGCAAGATGCGCGAAGAGATGACCGCCCTGGCCGAAGAGCTGCGCTTCGAGGAGGCGCAGGAAATCAAGCAACGGTATGATCTGATAGACAATTTCCGCGCGAAGAGCGAAGTCGTGTCGGCTGTGCTGCACAATATCGACGTCTTCAATATCGAAAGCGAGGAAAAGGTGGCCTATATCAACTACCTGCACGTGACCAACGGCTGTATAAACCAGGCCTTCACCTTCGAATACAAGAAAAAGCTGGAAGAATCCGACGTGGAGCTACTCACGCTGGGCATCGTCGAGATGCGCGAACGCTACCACAGCCAGTCGCGCGAAATCGTGGTGCCCTTCGAGGTCGACCTGCCCGATGAAATGGTGCAGCAGACCGTCCCGCAGAAGGGGGACAAGAAGAAGCTGCTGGAACTGTCCAAACTGAACGTCAAGCAATACAAGTTTGACCGCCTGAAACAGGCTGAAAAGCTCAATCCCGAGCAGAAGCAGACCCGGCTGCTGAAGGAAATACAGCAGGACTTGGGTCTGGCACGCCTGCCACTGCGCATCGAGCTCTTCGACAACTCCAATATCAGCGGAGCCGACGCGGTGGCAGCCTGCGTGGTGTTCGAGCGGCTGAAGCCAGCCAAGAAGGAATACCGCAAATACCTCATTCGGAGCGTGGCCGGACCCGACGACTACGCCTCGATGCGTGAGGTGGTAGGCCGCCGCTATGCGCGCTGCCAAGCCGAAAACCTGCCCCTGCCCGACCTCATCATCGCCGATGGAGGCAGAGGACAGATGGAAGTCATCAGGCAGGTAGTGGAAGACGAGCTGGGCCTGTCTATCCCCATTGCCGGTCTGGCCAAGGACGACCACCACCGCACACGCGAGCTGCTGTTTGGCTTTCCTCCCGTCACAGTGGGACTGCGCCCCGAAAGCCAGCTGTTCCGCACACTCACGGCCATGCAGGACGAGGTTCACCGCTTTGCCATCAGCTTTCACCGGGACAAACGCTCGAAGCGGCAAACAGCCTCGGAAATCGACACCTGGCCCGGTGTGGGTGCGGCTACCAAAACCCTACTGCTCAAACAGTTCAAGAGCACACGGCGCGTGAAGGAAGCCTCACTCAGCGAGCTCCAAGAGCTGTTAGGCACGGTGCGCGGACAGAAGCTCTTCGCTCACTTGCATGAGAAATGACTTTTGCTTCTATGAGAAATCCGGCTATCAAGTTTCGCGGGACGCGTCGAGACCTGAAGCCCTGCTGGCCAACAGCCAAGACCTACAAGACCGGAATGACAGTCAGAAAGACTGAGCTCCGCCGTTCGGGAACCGGCATGACAGCCTACAATCCCAACTCATCCAAGCCACGAAAAAAGCCAAGCACAAAATCCTCTCCTCCAGGCTTTTCTTCAGCGAATGAAAACGCTGTACGGAATAAATTGTACTTTTGCACATCATGAGAGCAGTAATACAACGTGTGAGCCATGCCTCAGTGAGCATCGGGGGCAAGGTGAAGTCGGCCATCGGGCCGGGCTTTCTGGTGCTGTTGGGCATCGAGGAAGCCGACAACCGCGAAGATGCCGACTGGCTGTGCCGCAAGATAGCCGGCCTGCGGGTCTTTGACGACGAAAACGGGGTCATGAACCGCAGCATACTCGACACCGCCGGACAAGTCTTGGTGGTGAGCCAATTCACGCTGATGGCCTCCTACAAGAAAGGCAACAGGCCCTCCTACATCCGTGCGGCAGGCCACGACCATGCCATTCCGATGTATGAATACTTCGTGGCAACCCTGCAGGAACTGCTGAAACAGCCGGTAGGCACGGGCGAATTTGGAGCCGACATGCAGGTAGAACTGCTGAACGACGGCCCTGTGACCATCTGTATGGACACGAAAAACAAAGAATGAGAATCCCGCCCGAAAGGGCCATGCAACAAACAACCATGACAACCGAACAACAGACCGCATCGCCCACGCTGCACGAGGCGCAGCGACTGGTGGACGAATGGATCCGCACCTACGGCGTGCGCTACTTCAGCGAACTGACCAACATGGCCTGCCTGACCGAAGAGGTAGGCGAACTTGCGCGCGTGATGAGCCGGAAATACGGCGACCAATCGTTCAAGCCGGGCGAAAAAACCGACCCGGCCGAAGAGATGGCCGACGTGCTCTGGGTACTGCTCTGCTTAGCCAACCAAACGGGAGTAGACCTGGGCGAAGCCTTCCGGAAAAGTCTGGAAAAGAAGACCCGGCGCGACGCCACGCGACACCTGAACAATCCGAAACTACAATCCTAAAACAGCTTTCTAATCATGACCGAAAACCATTGCCACTGCCACCACAATCACCACGAGGATGGCGAACACGCCAGCGTATACGAACAGGCTTTTTCGAAGTTCGACCTGCACCTGCACGACGAAGCGGTAAGCAACGCCGTTCATGCGCTGGTTGAAAAGCATTGCGCTGAATACAACACGCCCGAGGTGAAACGCGCCCTGCTGGGCACGGTCGAACTGACCACACTGAAGGTGACCGACTCGCAGGAGAGCGTGCTGGCCTTCACGGAGAAGGTAAACCGCTTTGCCGACGAGCATCCCGACCTGCCCCACCTGGCAACCATCTGCGTGTACCCGAACTTTGCCAAGATTGTGAGCCAGTCGCTCGAAGCCGACCAGGTCGAAGTGGCCTGTGTAGCGGGCGGTTTCCCCTCGTCGCAGACATTCATTGAAATCAAGACAGCCGAAACCGCACTGGCTGTACACGATGGTGCTACCGAAATCGACTGTGTGCTGAATGTGGGTGCCTTCTTGAGCGGCGACTACGAGACATGCGCCGACGAAATAGCCGAAATCAAGGCCGCTGCAGGCGGCTGCCCGCTGAAGGTCATCCTGGAAACGGGCGCACTCCAAACGGCGGTAAACATCAAGAAAGCCTCTATACTGGCCATGTATGCCGGAGCGGACTTCATCAAGACATCTACCGGCAAGATAGAACCCGCCGCCACGCTCGAAGCCGCCTACGTGATGTGTCAGGCCATACGCGAATACCAGCAGCAATCGGGCCGTCTGGTGGGCTTCAAGGCTGCCGGAGGCATCAAAACGGTAGACGAGGCCGTACAGTTCTACACCGTTGTACGTGAGCTGCTGGGCGAGGAGTTTGTGAGCCAAGGCTTGTTCCGTATCGGTACGAGCCGGCTGGCCAACCTGCTGGTGAGCGACATCCTGGGCGAAACAGTGAAACCTTTCTGACCTGCATCTGAACGAACAACCCGACACGTAGATTTTTCCAAGCGGCACGTAGGAAAAACAACTCGGCACGTAGAACGAACAACTCGGCACATAGATTTTTCTAAGCGGCACGTAGGAAAAACAACTCGGCACTTTGTTTTAGCAAAGCCTCATAGAGACATTCTACAGGCTCTATCCACAGCATCCCCACCGCAATTGGCGGCAGGGATGCTGCGTTTTTAGCCGTTTTCGGGCGATTTGCGACGACTTTTCCGTCTGTGTGATAATCTTATCCACATTATCCACAATACTTTGTCCTGCGCAAAAAAACAGGGGAGCGTCCCTTGTATGGAAAAAGCAGGTCATCCGCAGGCCATACCTGCATGTAATCATCCGTAACCTGCCCCCTGCCCCACCCCGTACAGACTACCCCTTGGGCTTCCGGGCATTACCCCACAGAAAAGGTCAAAGCACATGGTGCGAGGAGCGGCTCCTGAACCATGTGCTTTGGCTATTTAGTTGCAATCTATGTCGGGTCAAATATCGAGGCAACCGGTTCGTCCGGCCACCCTACCCCATGCTACCACTTGCGTTCGACCACAAAGTCGAGGTAGTGGCGCAAGGCTTCGCGCACCTCGGCATGTTGCCACGAGTCAAGCAGCGCGAGGGCTTCGGCATGAAGCTCCTGCATACGCTTTTCGGCATACGCGATGCCGCCAGCCTCCTTGGTGAATGCTACCATCCGGGCAATCTCGTCGGGCGTGGCCTGTCCGCTCTTGATGCGAGCAGCCCATTCGTGTACATCGGCACGGTCGGTCTGCTTCAAGGCATAGATGGCAGGCAGTGTGAGCTTGCCTTCGGCCATGTCGTTGCCCGTGGGCTTGCCGATGGAAGCGTCTGAAAAATAGTCGAAGATATCGTCCCGAATCTGGAAGCAGAGCCCAATCAGTTCGCCGAAATGGCGGGCCTGGGCCACGTAGGCCACATCGCCTCCAGCCGACAACGCACCCAGTTCGGCACAGGAGGCAAAGAGGGCTGCCGTCTTGTGGCGGATGATGTGGAAGTAGGCCTCCTCAGAGGCATGCTCGTTGCGGATATTGGCCAACTGGAACACCTCACCCTCAGAGAGCGTGCCCCCCAGCCGGGCAATGATCTCGACAATCTGTACCTCAGTAGTCAGAGCAGCCTGAAGCAAGGCTGTGGAGAGCAGATAGTCGCCCACAAGGACGGCCACCTGATTGCCAAACACGGCATTGACCGAACGCTGGCCACGCCGTTCGCCGCTCTCGTCGACCACATCGTCGTGGACGAGCGAAGCCGTATGCAGCAGTTCGAGTGTCACGGCAGCACGCAGCGACTTGTCGCTCACTGCGCCACACTCCTTGGCCATGAGCAGCACCAAAACAGGGCGCATCATCTTGCCTTCACGGCGACGCACGTAGTCAAGCGCACGGCCCAGAAAGTCGTCTTCGTGAGCGAGTGCGCTGTCAAAAAGAGCCTTGTAGCGAAGCAGTTCATCGGCCACAGGCTGGCGTATTATGGCGAGTTTGTCCATGCAGAGTGCTTTGAGCTGACAAAAGTACGAATTATTCGGTTAGTTAAGCGGGCTTTTGCGTAATTTTGTCGCGTACGGTTGTAAAAAGAAGCCGTTTCACACCAAGACAAACACTTTTCACGACATGCAAACCTTATATCTGCTCGATGCCTACGCATTGATTTACCGCGCCTACTACGCGCTCATTCGCAGTCCGCGCATCAACTCGAAAGGCCAGAACACCTCGGCTGTGTTCGGCTTTGTCAATACGTTGCAGGAGGTGCTGCGCACACACCACCCTGACCACCTGGGCATTGCCTTCGACCCTGCGGGCGGCACCTTCCGCCATGAGGCTTACCCCGAATACAAAGCGCAGCGCGAAGCCACACCCGAGGACATCCGCTGGGCAGTCCCTGTGATCAAGGACCTCATACGCGCCTTCCGCATCCCCATCCTCGAAGCACCGGGCTTCGAGGCCGACGACGTGATTGGCACGCTGGCAGCCAAGGGCCGCGAGGCGGGACTGGAGGTTCACATGGTGACGCCCGACAAGGACTACGCACAGCTGGTAGCGCCGGGGGTGTGGATGCACCGGCCGGGCAACGGCGGCAAACCGGCCGAAGTGCTCGGACCGCAGGAGGTCTGCGACAAGTACGGGCTGACATCCCCCACCCAGGTGGTGGACCTGCTGGCCCTGATGGGCGACGCGGCTGACAATGTGCCGGGATGTCCCGGCGTGGGCGAGAAGACAGCAGTGAAGCTCATCGGCCAGTTCGGCACGGTCGAGGAGATGCTGAACAGAACCGACGAGCTGAAGGGGGCCATGCGCAAAAAAGTGGAAGAAAACGCCGAGGCCATCCGTTTCTCGAAATTCCTGGTGACCATCAAGACGGACGTGCCCATCGGTCTCGACCTCGACGCGCTCAAGCTCCACGAACCCGACAAGCAGGCCCTGAGGCGCATTTACGAAAATCTGGAATTCCGAAGCCTCATCAAGAAGATGGACGAGGAGGACGGCTTAGTGCAAAAAAACGTTACGGATTACGGCCCGCTGTTTGACGTAAATCCAGCCGACCAGCCAGAAGCGGAAAAAGAAACGAACCACAAAACGCTCCAAGACGTAGCACACGAGTACTTCTTGGTTGAAAATGAATCGGAAGCAAAAGATTTGTGTGACAAATTATTGACTTTCGACACCCTGAGCCTTGACACAGAAACTACCTCCATCGAGGCAATTGATGCCGAACTCGTGGGATTGAGCTTTGCCGTGGCCGGCGGAAGAGCCTGGTACGTGGCCGTTCCACGTGAAACGGATGCGGCACAACGCATGGTCAACATTTTCAAGCCACTCTACGAGAGCAACACCCAACTGAAGGTGGGACAGAACCTGAAGTATGACCTCACGGTACTGAGCCGCTACGGCATCCACCTCAGCCCTCCCCTCTTCGACACCATGCTGGCCCACTACCTGGTGCAGCCCGAACTGAGGCACAACATGGACTACCTGGCCGAAATCTACCTGAACTACCAAACCATACACATCGATGCGCTCATCGGACCCAAGGGCAAGAAACAACGCAACATGGCTGAACTCGCTCCGGCCGACATCCGCGACTATGCCTGCGAGGATGCCGACGTGACCCTGAGACTGATGGCCCCCCTGAAGCGCGAGCTCGAAGAGAACGGACTGATGAGGGTGTTTGAGCAAATCGAAATGCCGCTCATGCCCGTACTGGCCAAGATGGAAATGAACGGGGTGAGGCTCGACGTGGCGGCCCTCAGCGAAATCGGCCACCACTTCACGCAGCGCATGGAGCAGCTGGAAGACGAGATATTCCAGCTGGCGGGACACACATTCCTGCTCACCTCACCGCGACAGGTGGGCGAGGTGCTATTTGACGAACTGAAACTGAGCGACAAGGCGAAGAAGACGAAAAGCGGACAGTACGCCACGGGCGAAGAGGTGCTCGAAGCTCTCCGTGCCCAACACCCCATCGTGGGCAAAATACTGGCTCACCGTGCCCTAAAGAAACTGCTCAGCACCTACGTGGAAGCACTGCCCAAGCTGATCAACCCCCGCACGGGCATGCTCCACACCTCCTTCAACCAGGCCGTGACGGCTACTGGCCGATTGTCGTCGTCGAATCCCAACCTGCAGAACATTCCCGTCAGGGGAGACGACGGGCGAGAGATACGCAAGGCGTTCATACCCGACGACGGCTGCCTCTTCCTGTCGGCCGACTACTCCCAAATCGAGCTGCGCATCATGGCACACCTGAGCCAGGACGAGCACCTGGTGCAGGACTTCCGCGAAGGCCGCGACATCCATGCCGCTACGGCGGCCCGCGTCTTCCACAAGCCCATTGAGGAGGTTTCGCGCGACGAACGGCGCAAGGCCAAGACGGCAAACTTCGGCATCATCTACGGCATATCGGCCTTTGGCCTGGCCGAACGCATGGAGGTGAGCCGCACGGAAGCCAAAGAGCTGATTGCCAACTACTTCACCACCTATCCGAAGGTGCGGGAGTATATGACACAGAGCGTAGAAAAGGCGCGTGAACTGGGGTATATCGTCACCGAGTTCGGCCGCCGCCGCTATCTGCCCGACATCGTGTCGCGCAATGCCGTGGTGCGGGGCTATGCCGAACGCAATGCGGTGAACGCTCCCATCCAGGGCACCGCGGCCGACATCATCAAGGTGGCGATGATACGCATTGACCAACGCTTTACGCGCGAGGGCATCCGCTCGAAAATGCTGCTGCAAGTACACGACGAACTTAACTTTTCGGTCTTTCCCGAAGAGCTGGAGCTGGTGCGCCGCATTGTGGTGGAGGAAATGGAGCAGGCCTTCGCCATGCGCGTGCCGCTGGTGGCTGACTGCGGCACAGGGGCCAACTGGTTAGAGGCCCACTGATCCGCTCCGGTCAAGGGAAGCCATAGAGAGCGGCCGGAAACACAGCCTTCCATATCCTTCCACAGCATAGACCTACAGTGCTCCATAGCCGGCTGCCGTGTTCCACAGTGAGCCACTGCCGCCCGCCCAAAGTCCAAGCACGCCAAAGGGGCTACGCCTGGTGAAGCAACCGAATGCTTCGCAGACGCAGCCCCCTTTGGCTTGCTTGTCAACGGTGTGTCGCCCCGCGGCGCGAGGCCAAGCTTCAGAGCGGAATGGACATACCCAGCGAGATGTTGCCGTTAGCATTCTTCACCGGGATGCACTGCTTGCTGAGCTTGCCGAAGAAGCGGTCCGTACCGATGAAGAAGTTGAAGTGCTTGGCGTGGAGGTCGAGCACCATACCGGTGGTTACACCCGTGCTGGTAAAGGCCACGTTGGCCGTGTATTCCAGCCACTTCACGGGACGTATCGTAGCCGAAACCATGCCTTCGTGCCAGCTGTAGGGACCGGCAAAGCGACCCGTATAGAGCGCACCGAAGCGCAGGTTGCGGTAGACGGGCAGCGTATATTCCACACCGGCGTTCACCGTGGCGGCAAGCATACGCGTGTCGGTCTTCTGTGCCTGCTCGTCTTCATACACCGAGAAGATGTCCTCCAGATCGTCACCCAGCGATTCGAGCTGGTCGTCGAGCTTGTTGTTTTCATTCTTCTCGCCACCGGCATAGAAGTCCTCGAAGCCGTCGAAACTCCACGTGCCGGCCGAAGAAGCCTGGTAAGCGTCAGACCAGCCGATAAAGCCGAGGTCGGTGACGGCTGCGCTCACGCGGAGGTCCTCGTTGATTTCATACACGGCACCAAGGTCGAGAGCCAGACCGAAGCCCGACATACCGCCCTTGAACTCATCGATTCCCTTGATGCGACGGCGTCCTGTGAGTTGGCCTGTAGCAGGGTCGCGGTAGTTCTTGTCGGCGTTTTCATACTCCAACGTGCTCTTCATGAGGGCTGCCGAGAGGCGGATGTCGCCGTCGATGTCCCAGTGGTCATCGTTCATGTGGAGGTTCAGGTTGTTGACCTTCAGGTCGCCGTAGGCAAGGCCGAACAGCAGTTTGGCCTTGGCACCCACGGTGAGTTTGTCGCCGATTTTGTGGGAGTGGCCCAAGCCGAGTTCCACGTAGTTTTCGGTGCGTACGCCGAGGTCGCTGATGGAGTAATCCTCCTTTGCGCCAGTGGTCTTCATGAACTCAAAGAGCGACTTGGGGAGAACCATGCCCACGTTCGAACGCAGGTTCATCTCGATGACATTCATGCCACCCCAACCCCGCCAGGCCACGCCTGCGAGCTGGTATTTGAAGTTCATGTTCAGCTTGTTCTTGTCGTTTAGGTTGCCCAGGAACTCGTCGGCACCAACCATCGGGTGCATGAAGGTCGTGTAGTTGCGTCCCTCCACACCGTAGCCCTGCCAGCCGGGTTGCATCTTGTAGATAAAGTTTTCGATACCGAAGTTACCTGTCAGACCCAGGTTGAAGTTACCCAACACCAAGGGCACCGACATGTAGGGTGCATCGAGCAGGGCGGGGTTCATCTCGTGCCTGTAGTTCGAGGTTTCCATAAAGTAGGTGGAGCGAAGCTCCTGTGCAGTGGCGGGGAGCACTGCGGTGGCCATCAATAAGGCTGCTATCTTATTTCTCATTGTGAAATTCTATGATAAGTGAATGACTCTGTGTACACACACTCGCTTGCGTTAGTTGAGGTCAGCCGTAACCTGTCCGGAGAGGCGCAACCTGATGTCGTCGATGCGCAGATACTGTGTCGAGCGAAGCTCATAGGTCTTTCCGTTCACGTCGTTGGCAGCCTTCACATGGAACTTCAGGCGGTCCATCTGCGAGAGCAGTGCCGGGTTGTCAAGCTTGGCATTGATGGTGATGGGCGTCTGCTTCACGTCGATGCCGTTTTCGCTGGCACCCACGGTAGCCTGGTCGAAGCGGATGCCGGGCATCAGCTTGTTGTTCACGTCGTATGCCTCGATGGTGACGATGAGGTCGAGGGGGATGGTGTTTTCGGCCACAGCATTGATTTGCACGCCTTCTGCCTGGTAATCCTTGAGGTCCTTGTGGATATTATCGGCACTGTCCTTGTAGACAATGGTGAGGCCGCGGTCAAACTGGAAGGGCACATACACCTTATAGTCGGCCACTGCGTTATAGTCCTTTCCGAGCTCAATGGTGTAGAGTTTGTCCTGCACCTTCACCTTTCCGCCACCCAGATTTACGCGGATTTCGTCGGGCAGGTCTTCAATCAGGCTGCTCAGGTTTTCTGCCTGAGCCAGGGTGGCTGCGGCAGGCACTTCCTCCACTTCGGGGTCATAGGGATGGTCGCTTTCGTAATAGTAGACCGTGCTCTGGCGTGCTTCATTCAGCTCCACCTTGGGCAGCAGCACGTTCACCGCTTCCTGTCCTTCGGTCACGGCCTTCAGGTCGGCACTGAAGTCCATGCCTACAGGCACCGCGCTGAGGTCAACGTTGAACTTCAGCGTGGGGTTGGCTGCACCGATGCGCACGGCATCGTCGTCGAGGAAGTCGGGCAGCGAGGAAGCCACTTCGATGGGATTCACGTCGGGGTCGATGCTGGGGTCGAACTTACCCGTCAGCTTCTCCACGTCGATACGGTTTCCGTTGCCAAGCTGGAGTTCGAGATAGATGTCGGCATAGTCCTTCTTGGAGAGTTCGAAGGCATCGGTGGCCTTGAAGTATACCATACCGTCGATGCCAGCCTCTACGACCGAACCTTGCGCGTCGCTGCCAAACTCGATACGTCCGTTCACGGGCGTGCCGAAGCTGAGCGGGTCTACCTTGTCGGCTACGATGGTACATACGGTCCCGCTGGCGGGAATTTTGAGCTTGCCTTCGTGCTTCAGTATGTTGGTCTTGGCATCAAGCTTCCATCCCTGCGGAATGGAACTTTCGCGCAGCTTGAGGATACGGGGTATCTGGATAGAGAAATCTTCAAGCACGTCGATGCCGAACTTCACGTTCGCACTGGTTTCGGTGTGGACGTTGAGGGTAACTTCCATATCCTTCACGTCGACAAGGTCAATGTACTTCACGTCCATGGGCACGTCGAAGGAAATCTTCACGTCTGAGGTACCATAGGCACGGCCGTGGAGCTCCAAGTCGGCCGGAATGGGCAGGGATGCGCCGTCGGGCAGCATAGCCAATTCGCTGGGGTCGAACTGTTCCAGCGCACCATCGTAGTCAAGCACGCGCTTCTGGGTTGTTACGCGCGACTTGTCGAACATTGCATCTACGGGATCCACATGCACCGTAAAATGGGTGGAGCCGTCCTTCACCATATAGTAAAGGTTGCTCTTGTCGAGCTTTACTGTCTCGTCGAGGTCGAGAATATCGTCGAGCATGATGCGCTGCGTGTTGCCGAGCTTGACCTTCAGTCCGTCCGAACCCAGGCCCATGGTCAGGTCCACGTTGTCAAGATCGTAGTCATCGCTCACACAGCCTGTGAACAGCATGGCCGAACCCGCGAAAAGCGTGCCCATGGCCAATAAGTGCTTAAAGGATAAGATTGACATACTTGTAGTGTTTTTAAATTGAACTTTCTTGGTTTAACTAAATGACTACTGACTGATTCCAGCTCTTGGCTCCGTCAGGCGAAATCATCTGGTATGGCGGCAAAAATAAGCTTTTAAATTAAAAAATCATTCCCAGAAATGAAAAATTGGCACAGAAGTTTTAAAAAAACTCCCCAGAAACTGACATACAATGACGCAAGCAGTCATTACAGCCTCCACCATCGGCCTCCGTTCCCCACAGTTTCGCTGCAGGTCCGCCAACAGACCAGCTCCTGCCCGTCCCCACCTTCGGCCTCCGCTCCCCACAGTTTCGCTGTGAGGCCGCCAAGTGGCGATACAAAGCCGCACTCCAGTCAAAAATTGCCCCGCCGCTCGCGTCATTCGGCGGTTTCACCTAAATTTGCAGCCGCAACGGATAAGGGAAACGGGTGAGAATCCCGTGCAGTCCCGCTGCTGTAAGTTCCATTGTTGCCGGTCCCTATTGGCCACTGGCGGCTGCCCAGCGCAGCCGGCGGGAAGGCGGACCGCGCAGGAACAAGCCAGAAAACCTGCCGCTGCCCAGGCGCATGGCACGCCTGCTCCCGAATGCCCCGAGGAGGGTCTCAGGGAGACACAACCACTCCAAGCCACACTCTTTTTCCTTTCAACTACGCATGAAGCACCTTCTGCGCCACCTCATGTGCCGCAGCCTGGCTGCCTGTATGTCGTGGTGGGCCTGTCCCACCTTGGCGCACACCTCCCTACCCGACTCTCTGGGCATGGCTGAGGTCACTGCTTCACGGCTGCAGCCCGGCATGGCCACCGGCAACCCCGTGCTGCGCCTCGACACGGCCTTGTTCACCCGACGGGGCATTACCGACCTGGCCGATGCCCTCCATCGGCTGGCCGGGGTGAACCTGCGCGATTACGGCGGCGCGGGCGGACTGAAAACAGTGAGCGTCAGGGGACTTGGCGCGGCCCACACGGCTGTTGCCTACGACGGTCTCTGCCTGGCCGACAACCGCCAGGGGCAGATTGACCTGCAACGCTACAGCTTAGACCAGCTGCAAGCCATCGAGCTACAGCCGCTGGGCGAAACGCGCCTGCTCTGTCCCGTGCGCAATCTCTCTGCGGCCGCCGTGCTGAACCTCACGGGCTGGCAGCCCGACACCCTGTGCCCCTCACTCCACGGGACGGCCTCACTCAGGCAGTCCTCGTTTGGCAGCTGGCAGGCACTGGTGTCGGCAGGAAGCCGCACGGGCCGCCACAGCTGGGCCAACCTGAACGCCAGCGCACAGTGTAGCGAGAACGACTATCCCTTTCGGGTACAGAACGGAGTGGCATCGACCACCCTGCGACGCACCAACAGCCAAATGCGCAGCAGTACAGCTGAGGCCAACTTCATGCGCTACTTGCCCCAAGGCAGCTGGCGGCTGAAGGGCGGCTTCTGGCACAACCGCCGGCAGCTGCCAGGCCAGGTGGTACTCTATGTCAACGAGAATGCCGAGCGCATGATTGAGACTTCGGCCTTCGTGCAGAGTCACTACGCACAGACGCTCCAACGCTGCGAGCTGTTTGCCGCCGCGCGCTACCAGTGGCAGGAGCTGCGCTACCGAGACCGCGACGCGCAGTATGCCGGCGGTGAACTGCGCCACCACTACGGCCAGCATGAGCTGTATGCCACGGGAGGCGCGGCCTTCCGGCTGTGGTCCTGGCTGCGCATGGCCGCTGCAGCTGACCTGTCGCAGGCCTGGCTGAACAGCAACCTCCCCACCCAGAACCGCGCCTCGCGCCTGGGCTGCCTGCCCAGTGTGTCGGCCCAGGCCGATGCCGGACGCCTGCGCCTGCTGGTTCGCGCAGCGACCCACTGCTACCGCGACGAGGCTCGCACCCGCTCCACCGCCATCGCACCACAGTCTTCGCGCACACAGTCGCACCATGCCTTCACGCCCTCGGCCTCAGCTTCCTGGCTGTTGTGTCGCGCACCCTTCACCGTCCACCTGCGGGCAGGCTGGCAGCGCAGCTTCCGTCTCCCCACGTTCAGTGAGGCTTATCAGGAACACTTGGGCCAGACCGACCTGCTTCCCGAACGGGCTGAACAGCTCAACGCCGGGCTTACGCTGCAGGCGCAGCCGGCCTCGTGGTGGCCCCTGCTCACCTTCACGGCCGATGCCTATGCCCACCGCGTGAAGAACCGCATAGTCAGCGTGCCCTACACGCTCTACCTGTGGCGCACGCTCAACATGGGACGGGTCGAGGCCCATGGGCTGGATGCCACGCTCTCCTCCCGCTGGCAGCCGGCCCGCAACTGGGTCTTGACGGCGGCAGCCAACTACTCGCTGCAGCGGGTGGCCGACCGCACGGCGCCCGGCTCTGACACATACGGCAACCAGCTGGCCTACACGCCCCGCCACAGCGGAGCGGCCTCGCTCGACTGCGAAATGCCCTGGATGGCCCTGTGTGTACATATGAGCTTTGCGTCGACGCGTTGGAGCACCAACGAACACATGCTGACCACGCAGCTCCCGGCCTATGCCGAATGGAGCCTGTCAGTACGCCGTTCGCTCAGCTGGAGTTCGCTGCGACTCGACCTGCGGGCCGACTGGCTCAACGTGCTGAACCGCCACTACGAGATTGTACGCCGCTACCCCATGCCGGGCCGGGCCTATTGTCTGACGGCACGCCTGCACTTCTGACGCGGCGGCACCTGCCTCCCCTACCCTGATTATTGTCTTTCATAAAATACATTCACTATGCTCAAACACTTCAAACTGGCAGCCTGCGTGCTGCTGCTTTCGGCCGGTTTCGCGGCCTGTTCCGATGACGATGAACCTGACCTCATCATCGACCCCACCCCCCCCAACTACGGTCCCTCGGCCTATGTGGTGAACCAGGGAAACATGTACGGCGGTGTGTCGGGCAGCATGGACTGCATCTACCTCATGGTGGGAAACACCGCCCCGGACGCATTCTATGCCGCCAACCGTCAGTCGCTGGGCGACTCTCCGCAGCAAGCCGTGCGCTACGGCAGCCGCATCTACGTGCCCGTGTTCGGCTCCAACCTGCTGTGGGTGCTCAATGCCTCGTCACTGCAGATTGAGGCGCAGCTGCGTGTGAACGAGCCCGAAGCCGTGTGTGGCGCAGCGGGCTACGTGTTCGTGGCCGGCAACGACGGTTATGTAACGCGCATCGACACACTCACTTTCACGCCCTCCGAGCCTGTTGCCGTGGGGCCCAACCCTGCTGGTCTGGCGGCATCGGGCAAGGAGGTCTATGTGAGCATCAGCGACGGCTACAACTATGCCAACGGTTATGCCGACGGCAAGAAGGTGGCTGTAATCCACGCCGAAAGCCTCAGCCTGCTGAAATACATTGAGGTGGGCCTCAACCCCGGCGCCTTGTCTGCCAACTCGAAGGGCGAGGTCTTCGTGCTCTCGCGCGGCAACTACTACGATGTGCTGCCCAAGGTTCAGAAAATCGCTACCGACGGCACGGTCACGGACTACTGCAACGGTTCGATCTTCACGCTCTCCGACGACTGCCTCTATGTCATCGACGCGCAGGCTGACTACACCAGCAACACCAGCTCCGTGAGCCTCTTCCGCATAAACACACTGACGGACACGCGCACCGACATCGCCTTGGCCGCCGAAGCCACGCCGGGCATGCCCACGGCCATCGATGTGGAACCCGCCACGGGAAACATCTACATCTGCTCTGACAAAGGCCCGCTCGACTACGACAAGACAGGCTACGTCTACCAGCTGCTGCCTACAGGCGGACTGCTCCACCGCTTCGAGGTGGGCATCCACCCCTTCGGCGTGGTGTTCCTATAAGCACACCGCCGGCTCTCACACTTTCATTCCGACAACCTGCAAGAGGGGCGTAGCCAGACGTGTGGCTACGCCCCTCTTCTTGGAGCAGTATATCTCCTATTGCCATCGAAGTATATCTCCTATCGCCATCGAAGTATATCTCCTGTCGCCATCGAAGTATATCTCCTTTTGATAGTAAGTATGTCCCGGTGGACGTCGACAGACGCATCGGGCACACCACGCCCCAGAAGGTCTGCGTGGTGGACCGTGGCGTGGAAATGATGGCCTAAGAGGAAGGGCTTGCCGCAGTATATGACAAACTTTTAGACTTCTCAACCTAAAAAACACTATCTTTGCCCCGCAATCTTTATTAACCAACGTAAATACTCGGTCCGACATGAAAGAGTTTCTGCGCGTCATGCGGCAGTATGTCAAACCCTACAAGCTATATCTCGTCGGCTCGCTGATATTCAATCTGCTGTCGGCGGTGCTGAATGTATTCTCCTTTGTATCCATCATTCCGATGCTGCAAATGCTCTTCGGCATTGACCAGAACCGCTATGAGTTCATACCCTGGTCGGCGGCCGGCATGAGCATAAAGGACATCGCCATCAACAACATGTACTGGTACACCACCGAGCTGATGGACGAGTACGGCGCAGCCACGGCCCTGCTGTTCATCGGCCTGTTTCTGGTCACGGCCACACTGCTCAAGACCAGCTGCTACTTTGCCTCAGTGGCCATCATGGTGCCGCTGCGCACAGGCATCGTGCGCGACATACGCTCACGGGTGTACCATAAAATAACCCGCCTGCCTCTCTCCTTCTTCTCCGACGAACGCAAGGGCGACATCATCGCACGCATGAGCGGCGACGTGAACGAAATCGAAACGTCCATCACCGGCTCGCTCGAAATGATCATCAAGAACCCCATCCTGCTCATCTGCTACTTTGGCGTACTGATTTACGTGTCGTGGCAGCTCACTCTCTTCACCCTCGTGGTCCTGCCGCTGATGGGGTGGATGATGGGACGCATCGGGCGCAAACTGAAGCACCAGAGCCTCGACGCGCAAAACAAATGGAGCGAAATCATGGCGCAACTCGAAGAAACGCTGGGCGGCATGCGCATTGTCAAGGCTTTCACCGCCGAACATAAGATGACCGACCGCTTCGACCGCTGCACCAATGACTACCGGAATGCCTCAAGCCGGGTGGCCGTGAGGCAGGCTTCGGCCCATCCCGTGAGCGAATTCCTGGGCACGGCCCTCATTGTGCTCGTGCTCTGGTACGGCGGCACGCTCATCTTCTCCGACCACTCACCCATCGATGCGCCCACCTTCATCTTCTACATGGTCATCCTTTACAGCATCATCCAGCCGCTGAAGGACTTCTCAAAGGCCTCCTACAGCATCCCGAAGGGCATGGCCTCGGTCGAGCGCGTCAACAAGATTCTGAATGCCGTCAACCCCATCGGTGAGGTCAGCTGCCCCGAACACATTGACGGACTGAACGACCGCATCGAGTTCCGCAACGTCAGCTTCTCCTACAACGGCTCCACACCCGTGCTCACAGGTGTCAACCTCACCGTGCGGCGCGGACAGACCATCGCGCTGGTGGGACAGAGCGGCTCGGGCAAGTCTACGCTCGTCGACCTGCTGCCACGCTATCACGACGTGACGGGAGGAGAAATCATGATTGACGGAAAGAACGTCAAGTCGCTGGCCCTGTCCGACCTTCGCGCGCTGATAGGCAATGTCAACCAGGAGGCCATACTCTTCAACGACTCCTTCTACAACAACATCACCTTCGGCGTGGAGCACGCCACCATGGAGGAGGTCATCGAGGCTGCCAAGATTGCCAATGCCCACGACTTCATCATGGAGAGCGAACACGGCTACGACACCAAGGTGGGCGACCGCGGCTGCCGCCTCTCGGGAGGCCAGCGACAAAGGGTGTCAATCGCTCGCGCCGTGCTGAAGAACCCCGCCATACTCATTCTGGACGAAGCCACCTCGGCCCTTGACACAGAGAGCGAACGCCTCGTGCAGGAAGCCCTCGAAAGGCTCATGAAGACGCGAACCACCATCGCCATTGCCCACCGCCTCTCGACCATCAAGCACGCCGACGAAATCTGCGTGCTCTATGAAGGCAGCATCGTGGAGCGCGGCACCCACGAAGAACTGCTCAGACAGGGAGGCTACTACAAACGGCTGAATGACATGCAGCAGCTGTAGCGTCTCTGGAAAAGTCTATTCCATCATCTCTCCAACCCCAATCTATGAAGCCCATTCGTACAGCCACGCTGGCCTGCTTCTACGGAGCAATTGTCCTGCTGTTCATGCTGGCCAAGCCTTGCTTCATATACGTACAGCCGGCAACGGTGCGCGGCGAAGTGTCGGCCGCCGAGCTGGCACACATCGTATGGCACGGACTGCCCCTCGACCTTGCCACAGCGGGCTATGCCACAGCACCTCTCTGGCTCCTGCTCGGCCTGAGCCTCTGGTTCAGGCTGCGCGGCCTGCGCATCGTCTACCGCGCCTATGTCGGCCTGGTGGCCGCGACCGTGTCGCTCACCCTGGTGGCCGACGCCTGTCTGTATGGCTTTTGGGGCATCAAGCTCGACGGCACCATCTGGAACTACGTGTCGCAACCGGGC
Organism: uncultured bacterium; assembly: GCA_945869305.1. Taxonomy (GTDB): domain Bacteria; phylum Bacteroidota; class Bacteroidia; order Bacteroidales; family Bacteroidaceae; genus Alloprevotella. The sequence goes on along the minus strand of CAMBOH010000001.1, from coordinate 16,040 downwards.
GGAGCACTGGCCAGCGTGTCGATGAACTATGCCATGTGGACCGTGCTGGCCACCGTGCTGGCCGCAGCTGTCATCTACGCCCTGCTGCGCAACATCGTGCCCCCTACCCTGCCCCCCTGCCTTCACCGCCGGTGGGCTACTTCGCTGTGGGTCTTGCTGGGCGGCCTGCTGTTTCTGGCCATCCGCGGCGGCGTGGGCAAGAGCACTGCCAACGTGGGCATGGCTTACTGGACTGACCGCCCCTTTCTCAACCATGCAGCCGTCAACCCCCTGTTCAGCGTCATGGCCTCTTTACAGAAAACGCGCAACTTCCAGGACGAATGCGACTTCTTCAGCGAAGACGAACGGGCACGCCTCTTCGCCACGCTCCACTACAACACCGAAAGCCTGCAGCCCGACACCCTGCTCCGCACCCCACGGCCCAACGTCCTGATCGTGCTCATGGAAGGCTGCGGCGGCACCTTCGTCCATGCCGTCGACTCCGCCAGCAATCCTGCCGTCACGCCCTGCCTCAACCGGCTGGCAGCCGAAGGGGTCGTCTTCACGCAGTGTTATGCCAACTCCTTCCGCACCGACCGCGGCACCCTCTGCACCCTGAGCGGATTCCCAGCCTTCCCCGACGTGAGTGTCATGAAGCTGCCTGGCAAGTACGGCCACCTGCCCTCCATCGCGTCCTCACTCCGACAGGCGGGCTACGCCACCGAGTTTCTCTATGGCGGCGACATCAACTTCACCAACACCAACGGCTACCTGCTCGCCACAGGCTATGAGCGCACCCTGGGCGACACTTCGTTTCCCGCCTCCGTGCGCCGCACGCACGACTGGGGCGTGACCGACCACATCGCCTTCGACACACTCTATGCCCGCATCAGCCGCTACCCTGAAGGCAAGCCCTGGCACACGGGCTTTCTCACCCTCTCCAGCCACGAGCCCTGGAAGGTGCCCTACCAGCGCATTGCCGGCGACGAGCGGGCCAACGCCATGGCCTACCTCGACGACTGTATAGGCCGCTTCATCGACCGCCTGCGCCAGTCTCCCTGGTGGGACAACACACTGGTCATCCTCCTGCCTGACCACGGCATACCCTACCCCGACTCCCTGACCGATGCCGATGAGCGCAAGTCCCACATACCCATGATCTGGACCGGAGGGGCCATCAGGCAGCCCCGGCGCATCGAAACGCTCTGCAACCAGACCGACCTCCCCGCCACCCTGCTCGGCCAGCTGGGCCTGCCGCACGATGACTTCGGCTTCAGCCGCGACATACTGAGCCGCACCTACACCCACCCTTCGGCTGTCCACGCCTGGAGCGAAGGCATCTACTTCATGGACGAGACCGGCATTACCGTGCTCAATCTGCTCACGCGTCCCGTCAGCACCTTCCGCGAATCTCCCCATCCGTCGCCCCGCCGCAGCCAGGCTGCCAAAGTCTTCCTCCAGACGGCCTATGATGCACTCGGCGAGCTGTGACGGGCCGGGACCCTCGCTTCGCTCCGTCCCCAAGGAGCGTCGGAGGTATATCGTTGAAACAAAGTTTATCAGAATGCCTAAAATACTCATCACCGGTGCATCGGGCTTCATCGGCAGTTTCCTCGTCGAACACGGCCTGGAGCTCAATGCGGAGGTCTGGGCCGCCGTGCGCCCAACCAGCAGCCGACGTTATCTGCGCGACCCGCGCATCCGCTTCATCGAGCTGGACCTCAGCAGCGACGACAGGCTGAAGGGACAACTGACGGACCACGTGGCTGGCCACGAACCCTTTGACTACGTCATCCATGCCGCGGGAGCCACCAAGTGCCGCCGTGCCGCTGACTTCGACCGCACCAACGCCGAAGGCACCCTGCGCCTCGCCCTCACCCTACTCGAAACCCAGGCTCTGCGCCCCGGCGGACGCTTCGTCTTCATCAGTTCGCTCAGCGTCTGCGGACCTGTCCACGAAATTGACTTCCGCCCCATCAGCGAAGCCGACACGCCCCTGCCCAACACAGCCTACGGCCGCTCCAAGCTGCTGGCCGAACAGTACCTGCGCGACATACCCGACCTCAACTACGTCGTGCTCCGTCCCACCGGAGTCTACGGCCCGCGCGAACGTGACTACTACCTCATGGCCCGCAGCATCAGCCGCCACGTCGACTTTGCGGTAGGATTCAAGCCCCAGGTGCTCAGCTTCATCTATGTGGCCGACCTTGTCGAAGCTGCCTACCTCGCCCTCACCAACGGCTCGCGCGGCAGTGTCTATCCGCTCTCCGACGGTCACAGCTACACCAGCCGTGCCTTCAGCGACCTCGTGCAGAAGGAGCTGGGCATAAAGCGCGTGCTCCACATCGTGGCGCCCCTCTGCGTGCTGTGGATTTCCTGTCTCGTCGCCGGCAAGACGGCAGCCCTGCTCCGCCGCACCTCCACGCTCAACCTGGACAAATACCGCATCATGCGGCAGCGCAACTGGCAGTGCGACATCACCGCCGCACAGCGTGACCTCGGCTACTGTCCGCAGTGGCCGCTGTCGCGCGGCGTACGCGCCACCATCGGGTGGTATCGCGAGGCAGGATGGCTCTGATGGAGAACACCGCTGCCCGCAAAGCTCACATCCAAACTCTTCAACCCTGACAATGAAATTCGCCTTACGCCAAAAGTTATTGCCTGTCGAGTGGATCACCCTCGCCTATACCCTCTTCACCTCCCTGCTCATCCTCCTGCTGTGGCGCGACATGGCCGACCCCTTGCGCCTGCTCACTGGCCGCGCCCTTGTCGTGGCGGGCATGGCACTGATGTTCCTTATATACTGTCTCAGGCCCTGCAACCCCACCCTCCTGCTGCGCCAACTCTATCCCCTCACCCTGCTGGGCTACTGGTATCCCGACACCTATGAGTTCTGCCAACTCTTCCCCAACCTCGACCACCTCTTTGCCGCTGCCGACGCCTGGCTCTTCGGCTGCCAGCCCGCCATCAGCTTCTCCCAGTGCCTGTCCCAGAAGCTCTGGAGCGAACTGTTCAACCTGGGCTACTTCGCCTACTATCCCCTCATCGCCCTCACCGTCCTCTCCCCCCTCTTCGGCCACAGCGGGCGTTTCGCGCGAACGGCCTTCACCGTCCTCGCCTGCTTCTTCCTCTATTACACCATCTACCTCTTCCTGCCTGTAGCCGGACCGCAGTACTACTTCCATGCCGTGGGCCAGGACCTCATCCTGCAGGGCCATTACCCCCAGCTCGGCGACTACTTCCGCTACCACACCGAACTCGCGCCCGGCCCTGGCCCTTCGGGCTTCTTCCACGACCTTGTCGAGGCTACCCAGGCCTCAGGCGAAAGACCCACGGCTGCCTTCCCTTCTTCACACGTGGGCATGAGCACGGTCCTCCTCATCCTCCTCTGGAACGACCGCCGGTGGCTCTGTCTCGCCGCCCTGCCCTTCTACGTCCTCCTGTGTTGCGCCACCGTCTACATCCAGGCGCACTACCTCGTCGACGTGCTCGGCGGCTGGATTTCGGCCGTCCTCTTCTACCTCCTTGCCTCCCGCTACTGGGAGCGCAGGCATCCTGCCTGCCAACCGCTGGGAGTTCACCCTTAGACCAACCAACGTTTTTCAACCCTCTCATCATGAAAAAGATTCTCCTCACCCTCCTCCTCGCCGCACCCGCTGCGCTGCTTTGCGCGCAGAATGTGGGCAAGGGTGGCATCACCCCCGAGATGCTCCAAGAAATCCGCAAGGCGCAGCCCGCCGACCAGAACGCCACAGCCCTGCGCAACGCCCTGGCCGGAACCTCCATCAACCAGCTCGCTGCCAACCCTGCCAACCCCGATGCCAGCGACACCTACTTCTCCCATCGCGTGCCCTCCAAGGGCATCACCGACCAGCACAGCTCCGGCCGCTGCTGGCTCTTCACCGGCCTCAACGTCATGCGTGCCGAGATGATCCGTGAGCACGGCCTCGGCGAGTTCCAGTTCTCCCAGAGCTACTGCTTCTTCTACGACCAGCTCGAAAAGGCCAACCTCTTCCTCCAGGCCGTCATCGACAATGCCGCCAAGCCCATGGACGACCAGCTCGTCGAGTGGCTCTTCAAGAACCCGCTCTCCGACGGCGGCACCTTCTGCGGTGTCATCGACGTCGTGACGAAGTACGGCCTTGTGCCCGCCGAGGTCATGCCCGAGAGCTACAGTGCCAACAACACCTCACGCATGGCCTCCATCCTCTCGCTCAAGCTCCGCGAGTACGGACTCACCCTGCGCCGCGCCGCCGCCAAGGGCGAAAAACCCGCCGTCCTCCAAAAGCGCAAGACCGAGATGCTCGCCACTGTCTACCGCATTCTGGCCGTCTGCCTCGGCGAACCCGTGCAGCAGTTCACCTGGACCCTGCGCAACGCCGACGGAAAGCCCCTGGGCGAGACCAAGGAATACACCCCGCTCTCGTTCTACAACGAATACATCGGCAAGGACCTCCGCGGCGGTTACATCATGGTAATGAATGACCCCTCCCGCCCTTACCACAAGACCTACACCATCGACCTCGACCGCCACAGTTACGACGGTGCGCAGTGGACCTACCTCAACCTCCCCATGGACGAGATCAAGCCCCTCGCCATAGCCTCCATCTGCGACTCGACGATGATGTATTTCTCCTGTGACGTGGGCAAGTTCCTCGACTCCAAGAGCGGCATCCTCTCGCTGCGCAACTACGACTATGCCTCCCTCTTCTCGACCGACTTCCCCATGAACAAGGCCGAGCGCATCTCCACCTTCGCCTCTGCCTCCTCCCATGCCATGACCCTCATGGCCGTCGACCTCGACAAGGAGGGCCGTCCCCGCAAATGGATGGTAGAGAACTCATGGGGCCCCACCAGCGGCCACCACGGCCACCTCATCATGACCGACGAATGGTTCGACGAGTACATGTTCCGCCTTGTTGTCGACCGCAAGTACGTGCCCGCCGCGACGCTCCGCCTCATGGAGCAGGAGCCTGTCAGGCTTCCCGCCTGGGATCCCCTCTTTGCGGGCGAAGAGTAGCGTGACGCCCCCTGTGACGTACCCCAGAGTGCCAAAGGCGGCCGAAATGACCTGCGCCCCTCCCGATTGCTCGCAATCGGGAGGGGCGCAGCCTTTTGGCATACAAGGGTAGAGTAGGAGAGGAGGGCGGCAAATCCACCAGCTCCCGAGGGATGGGTATACGGATGCCGCCGTGCTGCCGCGTGCCGCGGCGGAGAACTTGCCGCCCGACGAACACACAAGCCTACTGCCAGCACCCTCTACGGACCGCGGCACGGAAGGGGAGACCTGGAATGTTAACGCCGTCCACGCGGATTTGGAGTTTTAGGCTCCTATGCTTATCTTTGCATCAGGAAAAGGAAGAAGGCCCACACGTCGGGCCTTCTTCCTTTTTTCGTGTGCCTGACGCTGTCGCTCCTAAGCCCGGGACAGGATTTTCTGAGCCTGCGACTGGAACTTCTAAGCCTGGGACAGGAACTTCTGAGCCTGCGACTGTTCAGCTTACATGTCTGGCCGCAGGTTTTACGTGCCCGACGGGGGATATAAGCCCAAGAGTCTTACGCAGATGTACCAGAACTTTCTGTGCATGAAAGTTAAAGATGTTAATGTGCGTGCGGAATCAAACGGGAAACAAGCAGCCGGATAGGCTGCGCTCGGCAAAAAGCGCATGCAAGCTTGGCTGTTTGCGCTCATTTGCACTATCTTTGCCTGCAATATGAGCATCACATCTATTATACGCCCCTTCTTTCTAAGTCGCGTGCGCCACATCGAACGCTACGCCGAACACGCTGAGGAGATTCAGCGCGAGGTGCTGCGCGGACTCCTGCGCCGCGCACAGGACACGGAGTGGGGCAGGCTGTACGGCTACGCCGAAACGGACAGCTACGAAGACTTCAGACGGCGCGTGCCGCTCTGCTCCTACGAGGAGCTGAAAGGCTACATCGAACGCATGAGACACGGCGAGAAAGACGTGCTGTGGCCCGGAAGAGTGAAATGGTTTGCCAAATCGTCGGGCACAACGGCCGACAGAAGCAAGTTTATACCTGTCAGCCCGCAGGGGCTGAAGGACACGCACTACGCGGGCGGACGCGACGCGGTGGCACTGTACCTGGCGAACCATCCCGAGAGCCGCCTGCTGGACGGAAGGGCCCTGATTCTCGGCGGCTCCCACGCGCCGAACTACAACCTCAAAGACTCTCTCGTGGGCGACCTGAGCGCCATCCTGATTGAGAACATCAACCCGCTGGTGAACCTGCTGCGCACGCCGGGAAAGCGCGTGGCACTGATGGAGGACTTCGAGCTGAAGCGCGACCGCATCGCACAGACGGCCCTACACCAAAAGGTGACGAATCTCTCGGGGGTACCGTCGTGGATGATGGCGGTCCTGAAGCGCGTCGTGGAACTCTCGGGCAAGGAGCGCATCGACGAGGTGTGGCCGGACCTGGAGGTGTTCTTCCACGGCGGCGTGGCCTTCACGCCTTACCGCGAACAGTACAGGCGGCTGATGGGCCCGAAGGTGAACTACATGGAGACGTACAACGCCTCGGAGGGCTTCTTCGGCCTGCAGAACGACCCGGATGACAGGGCGATGCTGCTGATGCTGGACTACGGCGTGTTCTACGAGTTCGTGCCGCTCGAAGAGCTGGGACGCCCTCAACCTGCGGCAGTGCCGCTGTGGGAGGTGGAGCCGGGGCGGAACTACGCGATGGTCATTTCGACCTCGTGCGGCCTGTGGCGCTACCTGATTGGCGACACGGTGCGCTTCAGCTCGGTGAAGCCCTACAAGTTCGTCATCAGCGGCCGCACGAAGAGCTTCATCAACGCCTTCGGCGAGGAGCTGATTGTGGACAATGCCGAACGGGGCCTGCAGGAGGCCTGCCGGCTGACGGGAGCTGTGGTAAACGAGTATACGGCCGCACCGGTGTTCATGGACGGAGAGGGCCGCTGCCGACACCAATGGGTGGTAGAGTTCGAAGTGCCGCCGGCCGACACGGAGGCCTTCGCCGAACTGCTCGACAAGGCACTGCAGGAGGTCAACTCGGACTATGAGGCGAAACGCCACAAGGACATCACCCTGCAACGACTCGAACTGCTGCCAGCCCGCAAGGGGCTCTTCGACGACTGGCTGAAGAGCCGCGGCAAACTGGGCGGACAGCACAAGGTGCCGCGCCTGTGTAACGACCGCACGGTTATCGAACAGGTGCTGGCCATGATGTGAAGGCTGGAGGACTGAAGGGGGGGCTGGAGAGTCTACAGGAAACGCCTGTGGGAATACCGCCCGAACGGATGCCCTGTCAGCTCTGCATGCATGCCCACAGACCTTCAATCCCCAAAGCATTAAACCGGGCTTCGCTGTCCGCGACGCTCTCCAAACAACGATTTCTCATGAAACGCTCTGACATAACGCTGCTGCTGCCCGCCCTGCTGCTCATGATAGCTGCGGCGTGCGCCAATCCGGGAAGCGGACCCGACGGCGGGCCATACGACGAGACACCGCCCAAAATCGTGGCCATGCAGCCTCAGCTCGGGGCAGCACGACAGCAGACCAAGAAGCTGACCATCACGTTCGACGAAATGGTGAAGATTGAGAACGCGCAGGACAACATCGTGTTCTCGCCGCCCCAAACGGAACAGCCCGAAATCAAGACGGTGGGACGCAACATCTCGGTGACGTTCATTGACTCGCTGAAGGCGAACACGACCTACACCATCGACTTCAGCGATGCCATCGTGGACTGTAACGAGGGCAACCCGCTGGGCAACTTCACCTACTTCTTTTCCACTGGCGAAGAGGTGGACACGATGGAGGTGGCGGGCTACGTGCTGACAGCCGACAACCTGGAACCGCTGAAGGGTGTCACGGTGGGACTTCACAGCAACCTGGCCGACTCGGCCTTCACGGGACTGGCCTTCGACCGCGTGGGGCGCACCGACGGCAACGGCCACTTCGTGGTGAAGGGGGTGGCGCCGGGTGACTACCGCATCTATGCGCTGCGCGACATGGACGGCGACTACCGCTATGCGCGGGGCGAACTGCTGGCCTGGCGCGACGAACCGATACGTCCGGGCTCCTTTCCCGACGTGAGGCAGGACACGCTGTGGGCCGACACAGTGACCGTCGACACCATCATGACAGTGCCCTTCACGCACTTCACACCCGACGACGTGGTGCTGCTGGCCTTCACGGAGCGCAACCCGGTGTGCCAGCTGCTGAAGACGCAGCGCGAGCCGGAGTGGTTCAGGCTGTTCTTCACCGCACCGATGGAACGGATGCCACGGGTGAGGGGACTGAACTTTGACGACCGCGACGCCTTCGTCGTGGAACACTCGGCGGGCTTCGACACACTGACTTTCTGGCTGCGCGACACGGTGCTGGTAAACAAGGACTCGTTAGAGGTGGAACTGGCCTACGAGGCGACGAACGACTCGGTGACGGTGCCCTACCTGCAGACCGACACGCTGGAACTGGTGCCGAAACTGACCTACGAGCGGCGCATGAAGCTGCGCGAAAAGGAGATGGAGCGCTTCCAGAAGGCACTGGAGCGGCGACACAAGCGGGGCGACTTTTCTCAAGAAACGCCTCCGGCCGAGCCGCTGAAGGTGCAGTTCAACATAGAGGCGAAGCTCGCCCCCGACCAGAACCAGCACTTCAAGCTGCCCGAGCCCGCGCTGAAGGTCGACACAGCGGGCATACACCTCTTCCTGCAGGTCGACACGCTCTATGAGGAGGTGCCCTTCAGGCTCGAACGCGACTCGCTGGCACTGCTCGACTACACGCTGCGCGGCGCGTGGAGGCCCGGACAGAAGTATGTGTTGAACGTTGACTCAGCCTGCATCACAGGCATTTCGGGCCGGGTGAACCTGGCCAGCGACAACCAGTTCAGCATTGCGGGGCCGGAGGACTTCGGCGCACTCTTCCTCCTGCTGCCGGATGCCGACTCGACGGCAGTGGTGCAGCTGCTGTCGGGGAGCGAGAAGCTCCTGAGACAGGTGCCCGTGGAGGAGGGTAGGGCGGACTTCTTCTACCTGGAGCCGGGCGAGGTCTACGTGAGGCTGTTCAACGACCGCAACCGGAACGGACGCTGGGACGAAGGCTCGTATGCCGAAAAGCGGCAGGCGGAAGAGGTCTACTACTTTCCGCAAAAGTTCAACATCCGGGCCAACTGGGACCTGGAACAGACGTGGAGGCTTGACGACGTGCCGCGCTTCCGCCAAAAACCCAGAGAACTGGTCAAGCAGAAGGAGGACAACAAAAAGGCTACGCCCAAGGACCGCAACGCCGAGCGGGAAAGGGCGAAGAGAGGCTCCTGAAGCGTAAGTCCGCAGGATGCTCACTAAGCAGGTGATGGCTGCGCTTCAGCGTGCGCTCACAGACCCTCAACTTTTAACCTTCCACACCAACAAAACAGAAGACATGATGAAAACATTGAAGAAACTGATGCTGATGCTCGCTCTGGCGGCTTCGGCCTGGATGACGGCACGGGCGCAATGCTCGTCGGACAACACGGCCTTCAAAAGCGGCGAAACACTCATCTACGACCTCTACTTCAACTGGAAGTTTGTCTGGGTGAAGGTGGGCACGGCCTCGATGAACACCACACAGACGACCTACGGCGGCGAACCCGCTTACCGCTCGTATCTCATCACGCGAGGCTCGAAGAAGGCCGACAACATCTTCGTCATGCGCGACACGCTGATGGCCTACACCGGGCTCGACCTGGTGCCGAAATACTACGCCAAGAAGGCGTTTGAGGGCGAAACCTACCGCAAGAACGAGGTGTGGTATTCCTATCCCTCGGGCAAGTGCACCGTGAAGATGCGCTACCAGCGCGACAACAACCCGCCCAAGCTAAACAGCCATTCGAGCAAGTACTGCGCCTTCGACATGATCAGCATGCTGATGCGCGCCCGCTCCTTCTCGGCCGAGGGCATGAAGGTGGGACACCGCATCAACTTCCTCATGGCCGACGGCAGGGAGTGCGAATGGAAGGCCATCGTGTACCGCGGCAAGAAGAAGTTCAAGATGGAGAACAGCTCCACCACCTACCGGTGCCTCGTGTTCTCCTTTGTCGAAAAGGACAAAGACGACGGAAAGGAAAAGGACATCGTGACCTTCTACATCACCGACGACAAGAACCACCTGCCCGTGCGACTCGACATGAACCTGAACTTCGGCACGGCCAAGGCCTTCCTGACCGGAGCACGCGGACTGCGGAATCCGCAGGACGCGAAGGTGAAGTGAACACCCGACGGGAGAACAGGCGAAGGCCTGGTTCTTCTGTTGCAGGCAAGGTGTCCGTTCTCCCCATAACCCAAGAAGACATGAACCTCCTGATAGACGCAAAGATTCCCTACATGCGCGGACTGGCCGAGCGATTGGGCCGCGTGCGCTACGTGAACGGGGCCGACATTACGCCAGCCGACGTGCGCGAGGCCGACGCACTCATTGTGCGCACCCGGACGCGCTGCGACCGCGAGCTGCTCGAAGGTTCGAACGTGAAGTTCATAGCGACGGCAACCATTGGCTACGACCACCTCGACACCGCCTATCTGGCACAACAGGGCATCGGCTGGGCCAACTGCCCGGGATGCAACGCGAGGAGCGTGGCGCAGTATGTCGAATGTGCGCTGCTGCTGCTCGCTGCCCACGGCTGCTGGGACGACGGACCGCTGCTGCCCGCCGAAGTGCCCGCCCCGTGCGTTGACACCGGCGTGTTCGGACGGCTCACGCTGGGCATTGTGGGCGTGGGGCACGTAGGCACTAAGGTACTGCACGTGGCGCAGCGGCTGAACTTCGGCCGCGTGCTGCTGTGCGACCCGCCGCGGGCCGAACGCGAAGGCGGTGAGTTTGTCACGCTCAGCGAGGTGGCAAAGGAGTGTGACGTGGTGAGCTTTCACACGCCGCTGACCCCGGCGGCAGAGCCTCACGCCACGTTCCACCTGGCTGGCGAGTCTTTCTTCACACAGCTCAAACGCGGGGCGGTGGTACTCAACACAAGCCGCGGCGAAGTGGTCGACACAGCTGCCCTCAAGGCAGCCCTGGCCGAAGGCCGCCTGCGCACGGCCGTAATCGACACTTGGGAGAACGAACCGCAGATTGACCTCGAACTGCTGCGCCGTACCTTTCTGGGCACACCGCACATTGCCGGCTACAGTGCCGACGGCAAGGCGAACGGCACGCGCATGGCCCTGCAAGCCGTGGCCCACCATTTCGGGTTGGACGATGCCTTCTGCCGCCTGGTGGCTCCGCCCGACCTTCCACCCGGCTTCAGCTATCTGCCCCAGGCCACAGCCGACACGGCCGGTTGCGAAGCCCTGCGCCTCTATGACCCTACACGCGACAGCATGGCCCTGAAGGCGCATCCCGAACAGTTCGAAACGCTGCGCGGAAACTATCCGCTGAGGAGGGAGACTCCTCTGGAAGCCTCATAGTTCAGAGCCGAAGCTGAAAGCCTGAAGTTGAAAGCCTTTGACCTTAGCCCTTATTACAAGCTCTGAACTCCAATCTCTTCAACCCTACACGCTAAATCCATCACCATGCCCACCGAAAGCCACAAGAACAGAAAGATAGAAAGCCGCATCACGCTGGCAGGCTCGCTGCTCGTGGTGGTTGCCCTGCTGGTGTACTTCATGCCACGCGAAAGTAAGTTCGGCTATGAATACGAACAGGGCCGCCCGTGGCGGTACAACTCGCTCATCGCCCCGTTCGACTTTCCTGTGTACAAAAGCAAACAGGAGGTCGAGGCCGAACGCGACAGCGCGCTGCACGACTTCATGCCCTTCTTCTCGGAAAACACCGCACTGCCCCAGCGACTGATTGTGGGCTTCAGGGCCGACTTCCTGCACGGCAAGTTCAAGGACGTGCCTATAAACTACCTGACGCACATCGAGCGGATGCTCGCCGAAGTCTACGACAAAGGCATCGTGTCAGCCGAACAGATGTCAATCATGGCGCAGGAGCGCACCCCGGGCCTGCGCCTGGTGGAGGGCACAGAAGCCATTTCGCACACACTGGGCGAACTCTTCTCGACCCGCTCTGCCTATGAATACATCATGCACGCCGACACCGTCCACTACCCACGCGACATGATGGCACGCTGCAACCTCAACGAATACCTGGAGCCGAACCTGGTCATCGACAGTGTGAAGACGCGCACCGCCCGCGAGGACGTGATCCAGTCGGTGTCGCCCGCATCGGGCATGGTACAGAGCGGACAGCGCATCATCGACCGCGGTGAAATCGTCTCGCCACAACAGTACCAGATCCTACAGTCGTTCGAGCACGAGAGCGTGCGACGCAACGACCCCTCGAAGGGCTACTGGCTGATTCTGCTGGGCCAGGCCCTCTTCATAGCCAGCGTGCTCTTGGCCTTCGCCTTCTACCTGCGCCTGTTCCGCCGCGATTACCTCGAATCGCCCCACAGCATCCTGCTGCTGTGTTCGCTTATTGCCATCTTCCCCTTAATTACCTACCTCATGGTGGCGCGGGGCCTCTTCAACGTCTACCTTGTGCCCTACGCCATGGTACCCATCTTCATCCGCATCTTCCTCGACTCGCGCACGGCCTTCATGGCCACGGTGTGCACAGTGGTGCTGGCCTCGCTCGTGCTACACACCAACTACCAGTTTACGGTGGTACAGATAGTGGCGGGCATGACGGCCATCAGCGCACTGAAGGACCTCACCGAACGCTCGCAGCTGGTGCGCGTGGTCTTTGAGGTGGCGGCAGCCAGCGCCCTGGTGATGCTGGGCTACGACCTGTCGCAGGGCATCGACCTGGAACACCTCGACCCGACACTCTACGTCTGTATCGCCGTGAACGGGATGCTGCTGCTCTTTGCCTACCCGCTCATGTACCTCATCGAAAAGCTGTTTGGCTTTACCTCAAGCGTGACGCTGGTAGAGCTGTCGAACACAAACAACACCGTGCTGCGCCGCATGTCGAAGGTGGCACAAGGCACCTTCGTCCACTCGCTCCAAGTGGCCAACCTGGCTGCCGAAGTGGCAGACAAAATCGGCGCCAAGCCGCAGCTCGTGAGAACGGGAGCACTCTACCACGACATCGGAAAGATGCTGAACCCGGCCTTCTTCACCGAAAACCAGACGGGCGTGAACCCGCACGACGAGCTGACCGAGGAACGCTCGGCACAAATCATCATCAGCCACGTGACCGAAGGCCTCCGACTGGCCGACAAGTACCACCTGCCGAAGGTGATACGCGATTTCATCAGCACCCACCACGGACGCTCGACCACCAAGTACTTCTATATACAGTGGAAGAACAAGCATCCCGAGCAGGAACCCGACGAGACGCTATTCACCTATCCCGGCCCGAACCCCTTCACCCGCGAACAGGCCATCCTCATGATGTGTGACGCCGTAGAGGCCAGCTCACGCTCGCTGAAGGAAGTGACCGAGGAGAACCTGAAGGAACTCGTCGACCGCATTGTCGACGGACAGATGCAGGCGGGCTACTTCAAGGAGTGTCCCATCACCTTCCGCGACCTGTCGCAGGCCAAGCGCGTGCTGGTGGAAAGCCTCAAGACCATCTACCACACCCGAATCGCCTACCCCGAACTGAAGCCGAAGACCGAAGAGCCACCCACCACACCACGCCGCACCTACTTCTTCAGCCGAAGGGCAGGGCAGTGAGGCTCACACACAGCGCAATGCGGCTTTGCTTGAAAGTGTTTAGCCTGATAGCCTACGGACATGCTCATCAGACTGACGATTACTGAGCTTCATGGTGACCGAATGAACTCTTCAACTCAACAACTTTTAAACCGAGCTCCGCTTTCTGCTGCATTTTCAACCTTAAAGATTAGCAAAAGCAAATAAAATCCCTTACTTTTGCCCGAGAAAACCATTGTCTCGAGGCCGCAACGGCCGGCAACGTGCCATTCAGCCGCCCAAGGCAATGGCCATACAGCCGCCGGACAGGCCATAAAACCTTACACCGGTCTGCCTCTTCGACCAAGCACCTATATCTAATAATCACCAAATATCAACTTAATTCAAAACATCTTCTATGTGGTTAACTAATTCATCCATCGGACGGAAGGTAATCATGTCGGTAACCGGCATTGCGCTCATTCTGTTCCTCACGTTTCATGGTTGCATGAACCTGGTGGCCCTTTTCTCGAAAGAAGGCTACAACATGGTGTGCGAAATGCTTGGAGCCAACTGGTATGCCGTGGCCGCTACGGCGGGTCTGGCCGTGCTCGTTGCCCTGCACTTCATCTATGCCATCATCCTGACCCTTCAAAACCGCAAAGCCCGCGGCAACAACCGCTACGCTGTCACGCAGAAGCCCGAAAAGGTTGAATGGGCCTCGCAGAACATGCTCGTGCTCGGCATCATCGTCGTGCTCGGCCTGCTGCTGCACCTCTACAACTTCTGGTACAACATGATGTTTGCCGAACTCGTGAACGGCGGCATGCCCTTCGTCAACGAAGTCGAAAGTGCCTCCGACGGCTACAGCCTCATGGCCCTCACCTTCAGCTGTCCGGTCTACACCGTGCTCTACCTCGTGTGGTTCGTTGCCATCTGGTTCCACATGACCCACGGCTTCTGGAGTGCCTTCCAGACTCTGGGCTGGAGCGGCAAGATCTGGTTCTGCCGCTGGCGCGCCATCGGCACCGTATACGTAACCGTGCTGATGCTCATCTTTGCAGTAGTAGCCCTGAAGTTCGCCTTCTGCGGCGGTTGCTGTGCAGCTGCCTGCGCTGCCTGACACGCTCAACGGCCGGACCGCATCCGGCCATTCACTCCACCAACAAATAATCAAGAAACATTATGGCTAACATAGATTCCAAAATCCCCGAAGGTCCTATTTCTCAAAAGTGGACCAACTATAAAGCTCACCAGAAGCTGGTGAACCCCGCCAACAAGCGTAAGCTCGACATCATCGTTGTGGGCACCGGTCTGGCCGGCGCATCGGCTGCCGCCTCACTGGGCGAAATGGGCTTCAAGGTGCTCAACTTCTGCATCCAAGACTCACCCCGCCGCGCCCACTCCATCGCCGCACAGGGCGGTATCAACGCTGCCAAGAACTACCAGAACGACGGCGACTCCGTTTACCGCCTCTTCTATGACACCGTGAAGGGCGGTGACTACCGTGCCCGCGAAGCCAACGTGTACCGCCTCGCCGAAGTCAGTGCCAACATCATCGACCAGTGTGTGGCCCAGGGCGTACCCTTCGCCCGCGAATATGGCGGCCTCCTGGCCAACCGTTCGTTCGGCGGCGTACAGGTGAGCCGTACGTTCTATGCCAAGGGACAGACCGGCCAGCAGCTGCTGCTCGGTGCCTACTCGGCCCTCATGTGCCAGGTCAACGCCGGCACCGTGAAGCTCTACTGCCGCTATGAAATGCAGGACGTAGTCATCGTCGACGGACGCGCCCGCGGTATCGTAGCCCGCAACCTCGTGAACGGCAAGCTCGAACGCTTCGCTGCCCACGCCGTAGTGCTCGCCACCGGCGGCTACGGCAACACCTACTTCCTCTCGACCAACGCCATGGGATGCAACTGCTCGGCAGCCATCGCCGCATACCGCAAGGGTGCCTACTTTGCCAACCCCGCCTATGTGCAGATCCACCCCACCTGTATCCCCGTTCACGGCGACAAGCAGTCAAAGCTCACGCTGATGTCCGAATCGCTCCGTAACGACGGCCGCATCTGGGTGCCCAAGAAGAAGGAAGACGCCATCAAGCTCCAGAAGGGCGAAATCAAGGGAAGCGACATTCCCGAAGAAGAGCGCGACTACTACCTCGAACGCCGCTACCCGGCATTCGGTAACCTTGTGCCCCGCGACGTGGCCAGCCGCGCCGCCAAGGAACGCTGCGACGCAGGCTTCGGCGTGAACAACACCGGCCTCGCCGTCTTCCTCGACTTCTCCGAAGCCATCAACCGCCTCGGCATCGACCAGGTGCTGCAGCGCTACGGCAACCTCTTCGACATGTATGAGGAAATCACCGACGTGAACCCCGGCGAACTCGCCAAGGAGGTGAACGGCGTGAAGTACTACAACCCGATGATGATCTACCCCGCCATCCACTACACCA